>NZ_CP045915.1:954020-1272027 GCF_009650095.1 Gracilibacillus salitolerans
TTTTTCTTCGACCATGCATTTGCTATCACATCGACAAACTTCCAAGATAGAGCTACTTCATCCCAATGGGTAAAGTTAGTAGAATCACCGCGCATACAGTCATGTAATAAAATCTCGTATGCTTCAGGTGTATTCATTTTATCTTCTGAGTTATTGTCATAGCTTAATGTGATTGGCGTAGAAGACGCATTGTAGTCGCCTTTCTTCGCATTAACATGTAACGTAATACCTTCATGTGGCTGTACGTGAATCACTAATAAGTTTGACTTTGTCTCATGTTCTTGACCATAGTAAAGATTCATTGGTAAGTCTTTGAATTCTACCACGATTTCCGTTGATTTACGTTTCATACGTTTCCCAGTACGAATGTAGAATGGAACACCAGCCCAACGGAAGTTATCAATCATTAGTTTCGCTGCGACAAATGTATCAGTATTAGACTCTGGGTCTACGCCGTTACCTTCACGGTATGCAGGTAGTTCTTCACCATTGACATTACCTTTGTCATATTGACCGCGAATGAAGTAATCATCCACTTCATTTTCATTTAATTTGCGTAAAGCACGCAATACTTTTACTTTTTCACCACGGATTTCTTCAGGTGTTAATTTGATTGGTGGATCCATCGCGATTAACGCAAGCATTTGTAGCATATGGTTTTGCACCATATCTTTTAAGGCGCCTGCACCATCATAATAACGTCCACGCTCTTCTACACCGAGAATCTCACTTGATGTGATTTGGATATTAGAAATATATTGGTTATTCCATAATGGCTCAAATAAAGCATTAGCAAAACGGATAACTTCAATATTTTGCACCATTTCTTTACCAAGGTAATGGTCAATACGATAAATCTGATCCTCCGAAAATGCTTCGCGTATTTGGTCATTCAGCTCTTTGGCTGACTGATAATCATGACCAAACGGTTTTTCGATAACGAGGCGAGTCCATCCTTTTGTCGTTGTTAAACCTTCTGATTTAAGGTTAGCTGCAAGTGTTCCAAAGAAATTAGGTGCCATAGAGAAATAGAATAGGCGATTACCTTCTGTATCATGCTTGCCATCTAATTCTTTAATTAATGTTTCCAATTCTTGATAGTGTTCAAGATCTTGGATATCAAATGGGTTGTAGTGGAAGTGACTCGCGAATTCATCTTTGTCAATATGAGGATCATCAAAATTATCGATGGATTCTTTTACTTTGTCACGAAATACCTCATTTGTCCATGGTCGTCTTGCCACACCAATTACGGCAAAATTATCGGATAACTTTCCATTTCGGTAAAGTCGGTAAATGGAAGGGTAAAGTTTTCTGTTTGCTAGATCCCCTGTTGCACCAAAAATCACAATTACTGCTTTTGGGTTATTCGTTGTCATTAACTTTAACTACCTTTCTACTTGTTTATTTACGAGTTAAACGCATATGTGTCACGATATGCTTATAACTATGTAATTTACTAAGATAACAGCATACTTTATTATTTTATCATGTTAAATACTTCTGTTAAATTATTTAACATGATAACATACAAATAACTGCTAAGTCTTTATTGTCATAAATATATACTATCATGTATTGTGAAAATGACAAATGAAATACATGGAATTTTCAAAAAATTCAGGAGGATATCATGCAAAAATATAAAGGATTTTTAATTGATCTAGATGGGACAGTCTACAAAGGAACAGAAAAAATAATCGAAGCTATTGATTTTGTGAAGGAGTTAGACCGTAGAGGATTACCATATCTCTTTTTAACGAACAATTCTACCAAACATCCGAGTGATGTATCGAAAAAGTTAGTCGACATGGGAGTGCCAAGTACAACTGAGCACGTATTTACAACAAGTATGGCAACTGCAAGCTACATAAAAGAACAGAAGGCTGATGCGAAGGTTTACCCTATTGGAGAAGAAGGATTACATATGGCGTTAGAAGAATGTGGTCTCGAAATCGTGGAAGAAGGTGCAGACTATGTGGTAATGGGATTGGATCGCACTATTAATTATGAGAAACTAGCAAAAGGTGCCCTAAATATCCGTGCAGGAGCAAAATTTGTAGCGACAAATGGTGATGTAGCACTGCCTACAGAGCGTGGCTTTTTACCTGGTGCTGGTTCATTAATTTCTGTATTATCGGTTACAACTGGCGTCGAGCCCAAATTTATCGGAAAACCGGAATCCATTATTGTTGACCAGGCGATTGAAGTATTAGGCACTGCAAAAGAAGAGACTTTAATGGTTGGTGATAATTATGCGACAGATATTCTGGCAGGGATCAATGCTGGTATTGATTCGTTACTAGTACATACAGGAGTAACGACAAAAGCAGATCTTAAAGATATCGAGAAACATCCAACATTTGCGATAGATAGCTTAGCAGAATGGATTTTTGACGAGTGAAAAATAATGAGCCGTTATGACGACGGCTCATTTGTTGTCTTTCACTCGATTCGTGATCAGGACTCCAAAGATAACGAATAACGCTCCAATTACTTGAATCCATGTGAGCTGCTCCCCTAAAAAGATCACGGCACCGATCATCGTAAAGACAGGGATGAGATTAAGAAAGACTGATGCTCTCGATGGTCCGATTGCTGCAATCCCTTTGTTATAAGCAATCAGTGCAACAAGTGAAGGAAAGATCCCTAAATAGAGCAGACCAGAAAAAACCTTCCAAGACCAGTTAATCGTTTGGATTTGTCCGATTTCGATTGTCATTAATGGAATGAACATGATAATAGCGACAACTGTCATAACAAGTAGAGCACCATAAGTAGGAAATTTCCAAGTATGCTGTTTGATAAAGATGGAATAAAACGCCCACGTAACCATGGCTAGAATCATGATCAGATCCCCACTATTAAATTGTAAATTCATGATGATCTCCAGTGAACCTTTCGTAATCACAAAGAAGACACCAAATAAGGAAATAAATACACCTATTAATTGCTTTTGTGAAAAACGTTCATTAAACAATAAAAAGGTAAGAATTAAGGTGAAAATAGGGGCAGTTGCCTCGACAATCCCAGCATTGATTGATGTGGTATAGTTTAATGCTAAATATACGAAAATATTAAATAATACAAGACCGGTAGCTGATAATGCGAGAATCGCTTTCCATTCCTTTTTCCATAAATCCTTATTGTTTTTCCACTCCCGATAGCCAAACGGAATGATCACTAACAATGCAACAAGATAGCGGAACAAAGACAAGGTAATCGGAGGTATTTCCTGTGCAACAGGCTTCCCAACTATTAAGTTCCCTGCATAAAATATCGCTGCTAATATTAAAAGAAGATAAGCCTTCATGATTTCACCTCCAACAGAAGGAAGCATAACACTTTTTTATTGAAGAAGGAAGGGGAGTACCCGATATAGCAGAAAAATCGCCCGATAAAAAAACCAGTGAGTATTATCACTCACTGGCCTATTTCGATCTAATCTCCTGACGCATAAACAATAAATAAGAAATTGCAAAACAGATCAACGTTGCGGCGATTAGTCCGGTTAGTTGCGGCCAAATCAACATCAAGCTCTGACTTAACGGCAGCGGACCGGCAATCGCACCAGTGGTTTGTTCAACCGTTAATGGTCCCAGACTTCGAACAGATGGTGACAAAAGGGTTGTTGTTGATTCCGTGAATAAGTAGTTAGGCGAAAGCCGCATGAGATTGAGGACCATGCCTTGCCTGCTAATGGCGTCAGCTGTACTTGAGATGTTTTCGGGATTTAAAATCGACTTCGATAACAATTCCACGATCATAGAATAAAAAATGTTAAAGAAAATCCAGACAGCAATCGCTGCTAATGCAGAAGTTGCTGCTTGTTTAAATCGTACCGAAAAAAGGATCCCTAGGTTCAGCCAAAAGGCGATATAGGCAATACAGAGAACAAGGAAGCAAAGAATCCTTAAAAATTCTTCACCGGTTGGTGGAATACCAAGGATCAATATCCCGAGTGCCATTACCATAAATCCTAATGCAACAAAAAGCACGGCGTTTAACAATAGGGCTGCTGCAAATTTTGCATTTAGTACATAGTCGCGCGGGATTGGTTGTGCCATCAGCCGACTCAATGTCCCTTTGTTACGTTCAGAATTAATTGCATCAAAGCCAAGTGCAATCCCTAAAAGTGGACCTAAAAACGAAACGAAAGTAATAAACGATGGTAAGGTTCCATCAGAAATCGTAAATAATTTTAAGAATAGAAACGAGCTTTTGGCAATTTCCTTTGCTTCTTCGTTAGCATCGATAGCATCCTGAATCGAGGTGATCGCAGTATATAGGGAACCAACACATGTCAGTATGATCAAAGCTAACATAATAATAATACGCCAGCTAGTGATATAGTCCGTGAATTCTTTGCGAACAATCGCTTTAAATGCTTGGATATTATCATTATTGTTTGAATGCATTTCCAATTTTATGTCAGGGAGCCATTTTTTAAGCGCTTGAAGTTTTTCCATCACCGCCACCCCCTTCAAAATAACGATGATAAATTTCATCTAAACCATAATTTTTCTTTCTGATGTAATATAAATCAGTTCCTGCTTCCACAATGGTTCTTGCTACTGCAGCAGAGATATCTGTTTCAGCATAGATTTCTAATTGTTCTTCTGTTTCCACAACTCGATTAACTCCGTCTAAATACTGTAATTGTTCGTTTAATTTGCTATCAACCGGATCAGCTTTGGCATAGACAACGAACGAGTCGTCAAAGAATAATTGCTTTGCTAAGCTTTCAACATTACCTTCCGCAAGTAATTTTCCATTAACAAAAATACCAACACGATCACAAATTTGTTGAACTTGATGGAGTTGATGAGAGGAAAGAAGTACGGTAATTCCTTCCTCTGAGTTTAGTCGTTTAATTAGTGCAAGTAATTCGCGAACACCTTCAGGGTCAATTCCTAGTGTAGGCTCATCTAGAATAATTACTTCAGGATTTTTCATTAATACATCGGCCAAGCCTAAGCGTTGGCGCATACCACGTGAATATTTTCCGGCTTTTTTATCACCTGATTCTTTCAGTCCGACTTTTTTTAATAAATCCCTTGCTCTTTCTTCTGCGATAGCACGAGGAATGGCGTTAAGACTTGCGGTAAATAGTAAATTTTCATAGCCCGTCATTTGTTCATAAAAACCGAGATCGTCCGGTAAATAACCAACTCTTTTTTTGACAGCGAGTGGGTTAGTTGTCGAGTTCATGCCACATACTTTGACACTGCCGCTGGTCGGTTCGCTTAAACCTAACATCATCAGAATAGAAGTTGATTTTCCTGCTCCGTTAGGACCTAACAGACCAAATATTTCCCCTTTTTCAATTGATAATGTCAGCTCATTGACCGCATATTGTTGATCATATTTTTTGGAGATACGATCGAGTTGAATAATCGGTTCAACCATTGATTATCTCCTCCCGTATTTTCTAATAATAAAGTATAGCCCACCTACTATTGCTAAGATGATTAATACACTTATCACTCCCCATAACGTCGACGTTTCCACTGATACACGGAAATCGGCATCAGAAGATACTTCCGAAGTTTCCGCTGTGAAGGTAGTAACGTAATCACCGGCAATGGCATCATTTGGGGCTGATAATGTTGCTTTAATTGTTTTCGATTCACCAGCTTCTAATGTCGCAATCGAGTTCTCGTCAAATTCAGATTCCCAGTTTGGCGGAGTGGAAGCAGAAATCGAAATATCATTAAGCGTAGCAGTTCCGATATTCTCTACTACGAGATCAATGGTTCGATTGTTCCCTGCTGTAACATCGGCACTTAAGTTTCCATCAGGTGTTGATATGGAAATGTCATAGGAACCGGTAATTACTGCTTCTAGTGTAAGGTCTGATGATGTCGAACCATTTGCAGCACGGATGGGTATTTCATACGTGTCTGCTTTCACATCTGTTGGAGGAGTTACTTCCACCGTGATATCCTTTGATCCGTTCGGTTCCAAAGTTACAGAAGTTACATTGTTACCATCTGCTTTAAATTGAACACCCCAGCCTTCACCTGCCCCGGCTGATAAAGCGTAGGTCTGTTCATCCGCTGTTCGGTTCCGTAATGTGGCAGAATAAGAAAAAGCCGCATCAGCATGGCCTTCCATATTCGGTTGATCAGAGCTGAATTCTGAATTAAAAGTACCCTCTTCTGTAACTTTTGTGACAAAAGGTAATTCTGCATAAGCATCACCTTCACCATCAGCCACTAATTCGAACGAATAATCAGCTTTTTTAACTTCAAGTGGAACGGTTACTTCTAAAGAAATCTCCTGTTCATTACTTCCGCGAATCGATAATTGACTAATATCATTCCCACCGGCAGTGATCGAATAATCCCAGTCCTCTGGAAGCCCATTTACATCAAAAGATACATTCTGAATAGAAGAATTGTCATTAATAACCGTGACATCATACGTTAAAGTTTCACCAGGTGTAACAGATAATCCTGTGTATGGTGTGTACAACGTTAATCCACCAGCAGCAAACACATTACTAATTGGAGCAAAAAGTGATAAGCACAATAAAATGGTTAGCGAGATCGCTATTTTTTTGCGAAGCATTTTTAATTCCCCCTCATTTTATATTTGGTTTTTCATCAAGTGATACGGAGGAAAAAAGAATTTGGATTTGTCTTTTTCAAAAAAATTTGTAAAATAGAAATTAAAAAGGGAAGGGGCGATATATGTGGATGATTATTTGTTGTTGGAACAAATGTGTGTAGGTAATCAAGAGGCGTTCGATCAATTCTATCAACGATATCATCAGTATATTTTTCAAATTGCCTATAAAGTACTTGCTAATCGCCCAGAAGCAGAAGATCTTACACAAGAAGTATTCATTGAAATCTATCAAAGGTGCGATCAGTATCAAGTATCCAGAGGCAGTGTCAAAGCCTGGATCGCTGTGAAAGTAAGATCTAGAGCTATTGACAGGTTACGGAAGAAACCAGAGGTATTAGCAGATAAGCTAGAAGATATTATTACTAATTCCAGCCCATCAGCAGATCAATTTGTGATTAAAAAAATGGAAAAAGATTTACTCCAGGCAGCACTTTTAAAGCTTCCTCTTTCACAGCAACAGGCTATTTATCATATGTACTATGACCAATTTACTCAAAAAGAGATTGCAGTAAAATCAAATCGTCCACTAGGTTCAGTGAAGTCATCCATTCGTTATGGATTACAAAATTTAAAAAAACAAAAATCATTAATACGTTGGATTGGTTCTGGTGGAGGTGACAAATAATGATGAAGGATAAACATGTACCCGAGGAAAAGTTAGTTGATTACTTGGAAAATAATTTATCAGAATCAGATGTTCAAGAAATCGAACGTCATTTAGATAAATGTGCGAATTGCCAAGAGACATTAGCTTTTTGGCAGGAAACATTAGAGGTGGATAAAGACCTGGAACCTTCAACCCAGTCGAAAGAAAAAATAAATCAATCATTACTTGCGGATCGATCTTCTAAGCAACGTCAACTCAAATGGAAAACGCATTTGTTCGGATTAGCCGGTGTAATGGTTGTGGTGATTCTGTTCTTTAGTTTGACAGACTTTTTGAAAGTACAGCAGACGGTGGAACCTGATTATGAAGTATATCAAAATCAAGATATCATGAGTGATCAGGTGTTTATTAATAATCCGGTTGTAGACAGTCAACCGATTAAGCCTTATGAAGATTTTGCTGATATGGAAGGGATGCTCTGGATTAACCCGCAAACACAAGAAATTTTATTAGAGATGGAAGGGTTAACTAATTTTTACAATAATGATTATCAGATTTGGATAATCGATAAGAATGGAAACATAAACGGTGATCTCATTATGGTTGAAAACGGAACAGCCCGGGTGTTATATCGAGTAGAAGACATATCAGATTTCCGATTTATGAAAGGAAGCGTAGAACCACCAGGAGGAAGCCACCGACCAACAGGGCCAGAAACATTCTATGTAGATATTGAAAATTAAGTGAGGTTGAGACAAAACAAAAATAGATTATTCAGAAGACGAACTTTATAAATATCATAAAGGAAAATCCGAACTGATCGAAATGATCGTTCGGATTCTCTCATAGATAATCTACTTTTATCCTAGAATCTACAAACTATATCTCACCCACAAGCACACCATTATAACTATTTCTCCGCTTTCTCAATCTCAAAAACATCTTCTAATTTCTCACTCAAAAACTGATGTGCATCCTTTACCCCTTGATTATAAAAAGTAGGAGCAATTTCTATCATAAAAAAATCAAGTATAAATCCAGCTTCTAAATTGCCCAACTCTTCCTGTCGTTCAGCAGCAAAATAATCCTGGATAGCATTAATCATTTCATCCCGTTTCTCTTTGGGTAAGGAGAAAGGTGGCTGCATGGAAAAACTCCTTTCGTTTTTCCTCATTATACCAGACTATTTAGCAGCCTTCTGTAATTTTTGAATCATTTTTAAGGAACGACCAGTACCAACTGCAACAGATTCCAATGGATTATCAGCAAGATGTACAGGTACATCATTGATTTGATTGGACAACCATTGCTGCATACCTTTTAATAATGCACCACCACCAGTAATAGTAATACCTTGATCAACAATATCACCACTTAATTCCGGAGGGCAGCTTTCAAGTGTTTCCGTAATCGCATGTAAAATCGATTCTAACACTTCCTTAAAGGCATTGTGAACTTCAGAAGAGCGAATGATAATCACTTTTGGTAACCCTGTTACGAGATCACGACCTCTGACCTCCATTTCTTCTTCTGGGAGGTCATTATGCGCATAACCAATCGCTATTTTGACTTTTTCAGCGGTACTTTCCCCGATCAGAACATTGTGCTGTCGTTTAACATATTGAATAATCTCTTCATCCATATGGTCACCACCAACACGAACAGACCTGCTGGCAACAACGCCACCGAATGATATAATACCTACTTCACTTGTACCTCCGCCAATATCAACAATCATACTAGCTTGTGGTTCTGCTACAGGTAAATCAGCCCCAATTGCTGCGGCTACAGGTTCTTCAATAAGATGTACTTCTTTTGCCCCAAAGCTTTTGACCGCATTATCAATCGCTCTACGTTCTACCGCGGTACTGCCTGATGGTGTACAAACCACAACACTCGGTTTACGCGTGGATACACCAGCTTTTTTGCTTACTTTTTTCAGGAATGCTTTAAGCATTTGTGTTGTCATATCAAAATCTGCGATGACACCATCTTTTAATGGACGGATAGGGACAATGTTTCTCGGTGTTTTTCCGATCATATTTTTAGCCTCATTACCGACTGCGACTACTTGATTAGTTCTGGTGTCGACGGCAACGACAGATGGTTCATTCAAGATAATTCCTTTATTTCTTGTATATATAAGGATATTAGCTGTTCCTAAATCTATTCCAATTTCTGTATTTGAAAACATGATGTTACCTCCAATTAAGTATAAACTCTTTCTATAGTTATTCTATTTTCACTAAGGAATTATGACCGTAGATGACGTGGAGGATTTTAACAATTTTATTATTAGAGAAATCAGGCTTATTGTCAGGATACGAAAGTCTTATTTTTACTTGCGAAATTATCTCTTCGTCGACTTGTAACTTGCTAATATTTTTTTGCCGCACAACAAAATAACAGGCCGATCGCTCGACCTGTTAGTATTTTAACTATTTTCTTTTTCATCTAATAAATTTGCAAGGATGTGTGTCTTGAATTTTTCAATTTTCCGACCTTCAATATAACGCACACCTTTTTCTTTTAATTTTTCTACGTACCAGCCTTTGCTTCCTACGTGCATCGTTCAACACCCCTTACCAAAAAATTTGCAGGTGCCATTCTAACATCTGAAAAATCCATTGAAAAGAGTTTATCGTTAATTCTTTCATAATATTTTTTGTATAATGGATATAAGTAAGTGGAAAGGGAGTTTAGACATGTCATATGCAATCGCATCCTTAAATGTAGGAAAACCAACAGTACATCAGTTGGATGGACAGGAAATAAAAACAGGCTTTAAAAAAACACCAACACATCAACCCAATTATTTAACGGTAACAGGTTTTGAGAATGATGGACAGGCGGACCTAAAAAACCATGGTGGGGAAGAAAAGGCGTTATTAATGTATCCGAAAGATCATTATCGATATTGGGAAGAAAAATACCAGCGAGACTTTCCATACCCTGCTTTTGGTGAAAATATAACGATTGTTGGCTTAACAGAGAATGATCTCTACATTGGAGATGTTTTTCAGCTTGGCGAGGCAGAAATTCAAGTTTCACAGCCAAGACAGCCATGTTATAAAATTGCCAAAGTCCACGATCTTAAAGATATGCCTGCTGTTGTTACGGAAACAGGATTCAGTGGTTATTATTTTCGTGTGCTCAAAGAAGGGGTAGTGAAGCCGACAGATCGATTAATAAAAGTGAAAGAAGATCCCCAACAGGTATCACCAGTAGACGTATTTCACTGTTTATTTCATGACCGAAAAAACAGGAAAAAGATGGAGCAATACCTTCAAATAGAAGCATTAGCACCTAATGTCAAAAAAAGTTTAACGAAACGAATGGAAAAGTTAGGATGATACAAGATGGATGTATTCTCACAACTTGCCGAAGAACGAATAAAGCAAGCAATGAAAGATGGTGAGTTTGATGTTATAAAAGGAAAGGGAAAGCCTCTTAAGAAGGATCCACTAGAACATGTCCCAGCAGAGTTACGGATGAGTTATCGTATTATGAAAAATAGCGGCTACCTACCTGAAGAAATACAGCTTAATAAGGAATTAGCTTCATTACGAGACTTATTAAAATTATGTACAGATGATAATGATAAACAACGAATCGAGAAACGAATTTCAGAAAAAGAATTACAATTCCAAATGTTACTAGAAAAAAGAAACATGAAACAAACCTCCGCGTACAAAAGATATAGCAGTAAAATTTTTCGGTTATTTTAAGGGAAAATGTAGAAAATTTTGGGATGGTACTTTTTTCAAGTAACCTTTTCACGTATACTAGAAGAAAATAAAAAATAAAGGTGACTATTATGCCACACGAATCCAATGTATATCCAAGTACGAACGATTTATTAAGAATAGTACAACATAACATGAACCTTATGTTCGTGATTAGGAAGCAAAAGGAGCAATTTTATTTTTCATTTTTATCTGGTAAGTTGAAAGAAAAATTAGAGTTGCCTGATGCGGTTACAGCTTCCGATAGGGATATAAAAAATATTGATTCTACATTCATTTTGCTACACAGAACGAAACTAAAACAAGCATTCACAGGTAAAGAAATCACGTTTAGACATCATTTTCATAGCCATTATTTATTCACCATGTTATCCCCTGTTATAAAAGATGACGAAGTGATAGAGGTAGTAGGCACTACTATGGATATTACGTCATTTGAAAAATCCGAACAACAGATTGAGTTTATGGTAACCCACGACATCCTTACCAAGCTTCCTAATCGCCAAAAGTTACTTGATGATTTAGACGAAATTATACATAATAATCGTCAAGACAAGCCGAAAGCAATTATGATTTGTGATTTGGATCGTTTAAAGAATGTCAATGATACATTGGGACAATTTGCTGGCGATCAGGTTATTACTTTAATAGCAGACCGTTTAAAGAAAGCTACACTTGAAGCATGTCAGGTCTATCGATTGGGTGGCGATGAGTTTGTTATTGTCATTGGCCAACAAGTGTCAGATTTAAAGGTGTATGCAGAACAGATTTTACAAATTGTCAGACAACCAATCATTATCTCGAATCATGACTTTTATATGACAGCAACGATTGGGATAAGTTATATGAGCGAGAAAGCCTGCAAAACAGAGGACTATATCAATCGAGCAAGTGTAGCCGTTCATTATGGCAAAGTCCAAGGTGGCAACCGTATCAGTGAATATACGAATAAAATGAGTGAACAATATAATGAACTGATATTATTAGAGTCAGATATTCGTAAAGCATTTAAATTTAATGAATTTACGCTATCCTATCAACCGAAAGTCGATGTTTATACCAATGATATTGTAGGAGTAGAAGCTCTGATTCGTTGGGAACATGGTAAAAAAGGCAAAATACCGCCATCTATTTTCATCCCAATTGCAGAAGAAATTGGGATGATCGATCAAATTGGGAAATGGGTTTTACGTGAAGCATGCAAACAATTTGTAAGATGGCGGAATAGTGGGGCAAATCCTGTTATGGTTGCAGTCAACATCTCTGCTTTTGAGTTACAACAACCAGATTTTCTACCAAGAGTAAAACAAATTATAAAGGAAACGGGAATGGATCCCTATTATTTAGAAATAGAAATTACTGAAAACAGTGTCATGCAAAATACGGAAGAATGTATTGAAATGATGAATGAATTACGGGCTATGGGTGTCTCCTTATCGATCGATGATTTTGGTACAGGGTATTCTTCCATGGGCTATTTGCAAAAATTCCCGATTAACTATTTAAAAATTGATCAATCATTTATTAAAGAATTGTTTGAAGAGTCTGGAAGTGCAGAAATTATAAAAGCGATGATTCAGTTAGCACATACATTTGGTTTAAAGGTAGTAGCAGAAGGTGTGGAAGGTGAACGAATACTATCATTTATTAGAAATGAAAAATGTGATTACTATCAGGGATATTTTTATAGTAAACCGCTTGAAGCAGATGTGATGGAAGAGAAATTATTAGCGTTTTCCTAGTCATCTTTTGTATATCAGAAAGTATAAAATTTATAGTATAAGAAAACAGTACTTAGCGATAAGCTGAGTTTTTCTGAAAGAAAATAGGATTAAGATAATAGTCGAGGTGGTATTATATGATTAAAGTATTATTTATTTGTTTAGGAAATATTTGCAGATCTCCAATGGCTGAAGCTGTATTTCGTGATATCGTCAAGGAAAAGGGAGTAGAGGATAAGTTTGTAATTGATTCGGCAGGGTTAGGTGATTGGCATATTGGTAATCCGCCACATCAAGGAACAAGAGCAAAATTAGATGAATTAAATATTTCGTATCAAGGGCAAAAAGCAAGACAAATGCAAGCAAATGATGTAAATGATTTTGATTATGTCATTGCAATGGATCAGCAAAATATGGATGATTTATCACAATTTTCTCACCAAACATCTGATGTGACCGTCAAAAAATTGATGGACTTTGTGAATCAGCCAAAAGAGCAAAATGTACCAGACCCATATTTCACAAAGAATTTTGATTACACGTATGAATTAGTGAAAGAAGGTTGTGAACAATTATTTGATTACGTTTCAAATAAACACGATTTAGGCACAAAGTGAGGCTTCCATCAATGGGATTTTTGATCCTCATTGATGACGAGTGCCGCGATAAACTAAGATAAGAAGGGTTGAGAGGTTATGGGAAAGAACAAATTAATTAAAGGAATACTTACAGGAGCAATTGTTGGAGGGCTTATTACTTTGAGTGATCGAGATACTCGATCTTATGTGACCAGGAAACTACAAGTTTGTGGCAATAAGACTGCCTACTATGCTAAGAATCCGGCAGATGCTATTCATCAATTAAACCTTAATTATGCAAAGTGTTCCGAACAGATTGCTTCAGGACTAACCTCTGCTTTACATATGCTTCATCAATTACAAGAGGTGACAGAAAAAATAGAAAAAAGAGATAACAATGGTTAAGGAACAAGTATTAAACAATCGTTTCATTCGGTTTATCAAACAATTGATAAACCGAATAACGAGAGATGATGTACCGGGTTTAGCGGCACAATTGTCTTATTTTTTTCTATTATCCTTATTTCCGTTTATGATTTTCCTTGTAACATTAGTTGGTTATTTACCATTTGATCAGATCAATGTCATGAATTTTGTATCGACTTATGCACCAGAGGAAATTACCACCCTATTAAATGATAACCTTACACAAATCATGAATAATCGTAATGGTGGCTTATTATCGATTGGTATAATTGGTACGCTCTGGTCAGCATCAAATGGTATTAACGCTTTAGTGCGCTCTTTCAATAAGGCTTATAATATTGAGGAAGAGCGTTCCTTTATTGTGATGCGAGGCATATCGATTGTGTTGACAATTGCGATGCTATTTGTCATTGTTGTGACTTTCTTATTACCGGTTTTTGGGAAAATGATCGGTGTGTACCTTTTTTCATTCTTTGGATTATCGCAAGGATTTCTGGATACGTGGAACACCTTAAGATGGGTGATTTCCTCAGTAGTTTTCTTTATCGTCTTAATGATGTTATACCGAATGGCACCAAGTAAACGTGTCTATTTTAAACATATTTACATTGGTGCAATATTTGCCACCGTTTGTTGGCAATTGACTTCTCTTGCATTTTCCTACTATGTAACATCGATGGGCAACTACTCCGCCACATACGGCAGTCTCGGAGGAGTCATCATCCTCATGATTTGGTTCTATCTTTCCGGAATGATAATCATCACTGGAGGCGAAATCAACGCTCAAATCGAAAGAGGAACAACGGAAAGAGAAGATGAAAATTGAATATCTTTTGTTAAAAAAATGGGACTGTTTCATTGAGTTAGTTTATCTATTCCAATTGCGTGAATCGTGAGCTGACTGTGAGACAGTCCTATTTAATATTTTCTAGATCAGCTTATCATTTCTAAATATTGTTTAAGAAAAAAATGGAATATAACAGTTTAATAAAAATTTATGAAACAGATAGTAAAAACATTGAAATAATAATAGTAAACTGTTATCTTTTAATAGTGAAATATAATATAACAAAACAAAGGGGTGCGATTTTGTGAGGAGATTAGTTCTATGTTTCAGTTTGTTAACTTTAATTAGCTTGCTTGTTGCGTGTGGAGCAAGTGACGAGAATAAGACAGCTTCTGATGCGATCGAAAATACCAACGATACCGGAGAACTCAAGTCAGAAAAATGGGAAGATATTCAGGAGAAGGGTGTGATTGTAGCAGGCACATCAGGTACATTGATTGGAGCCTCTACATATGACGAAGATGATAATCTGACAGGTTATGACGTCGAGATTATGAGAGAAATAGCAGATCGTCTCGGTTTAGAGGTTGAATTTGAAATTATGGGAATCGACAGTATGTTGCCGGCGATCGAAAGTGGCAGAATTGATGTAGCCGTTAATGATATTGAAGCAACAGATAAGCGGAAAGAACAGTTTGCTTTTTCTGATCCGTATAAATACTCTTATTCTACAATGGTAGTGAGAGAAGAAGATAATTCAGGAATAGAAAGTTTGGAAGACCTAGAAGGTAAGCGTGCTGGTGGTGGAGCGACGACGATCTACAGTCAGATCGCTGAACACTTTGGTGCAGAAGTTGTTACATATGGGAATGCACCAAATGAAGCCTATTTACGAGATGTGAATAATGGTAATACAGACGTGATTGTCAATGATTATTATCTATCTAAATTTGGGGTGGGCGGATTTCCTGAGTTTAATATCCACCTTCATCCGGATCTAAAGTTCCATCCAACGGAACAAGCTGTCGTAATGGATTTAGAATCGGAAACGTTACAACAAAAAATTAGTGAAACATTGGCAGATATGAGAGAAGACGGTACGTTAACAGAGTTAGCCAATGAATTTTATCAAGAAGATGCTTCACAAAAACCAGAAGGCGAGATCGAAGAAATTGAGGGTCTTGAACTATAAGGTGTGATACCATGGGTGATTTTTTTGATGTGAAATTAGCGATAGAGAATTTACCACTGATTTTAAGTGGTTTACCGATGACATTGATTGTGTCATTCGCAAGTATGGGATTAGGACTCGTACTGGGATTATTCGTATCCTTGGCAAGAAGATCGGATCTGGTACTGTTCCGCTATCCTGCCAGAGTTTATATATCGTTCATGCGCGGAACACCAATCTTAGTCTTTTTATTTATTTTATATTATGGTTTACCGATGATTGACTTGAAAATTCCAGCAATCATGGCAGCGATCTTAGGATTTGGCTTGAACAGTGCCGCTTATATTGCCGAAGTCATTCGTTCATCTATTAACAGTGTGCCGAAAGGTCAGTGGGAATCTGCTAAGGCATTAGGTTTCGGCTATTGGCAATCGTTAATGAAAATTATCTTACCACAGAGTACGCGAATTGCGTTGCCGCCATTAACAAATGTCTTTTTAGATTTAGTGAAGGCGACCTCCTTGGCAGCGGTCATCACGGTGCCGGAGCTTTTCCAAAAAGCACAAATCGCCGGGGGAAGATCCTTCGATTCACTGACAATGTACGTGCTAGTCGCACTTATTTACTGGCCGATATGTATACTGATATCTGTTTTTCAGGAGCGCTTAGAAAACAAATTCAGTAGATTTATGAAATCCTAATCCGTAGAGAAACTAAATTCTCTACGGAATTTTTTGGATAGGGAAAAAGAAAGCATATAATTTGTACGCTGTATTAATAAACTGCGAAGTTATACGTTTTAGACTTGCTTTCTTCCATTCTTTTCTTGATGAGTGCATAACCATCGCTGCGGAAAAATACTCCCTTTCCGTGGGGAAAGCTTCAGCCTCCTCGCGAGCAAAGAACGCTCACTGCGGGGTCTTCAGACTGTTCCTTTCCCACAGGAGTGTCGTATTTTTTCCACAGCTTAGAGTAGTTTCCTGGTGAAGTAGGAGGAAATCCAGAGAATCTAATCTATCAGTTCTATTCTTCCAACAATCAAAGAATCACTACTAGCGCAGGCAGAATACGCAGACTCCAGTGGGAACAGCGCGAGCTGAAGATCCACTTGGTAAAGTGATTTTCTTTACCAAGTTAGCTGAAGCCGTGCCCACGGAAAGCGAAGTATTCTGCTGGAGTGGTATCACAGCACTCACCTTTAATCAGAATGGAAGAAAGTAAATATGAATTTTCACTAGTTCGCAGTATGTATCTACTGTGCAGGTTATAAGCAAGTACCGGGCGTGTTTTTTGATTTGCCTGGTTTTTCTTGGTTTTACTTTTTAGTAAAAAGTATGTAAATATTCTGAATATTCTACCCCGTTATTTTTGAACAATGTTAATATCAATATTATAGAGTTTTGATTTCTTGAAAAGTAGAGAAAAGAAGGTGGGAGAAGATGAAGATTATTGTGGCAGGAGGAGATGGCTTTTGTGGTTGGCCAACTGCTCTATACCTATCCAAACAAGGACATGAAGTTGCAATCATTGATAATCATGCAAGAAGGAAAATTGACAACGAGCTCCATTCTAATTCATTAACACCTATCGCTTCATTAGAGGAGCGAGTGGAGAAGTGGCAAGAAATTACTGGAAAACAAATTAATCTTTATGAAGGTGACTTGATACATTATGATTTTCTAAAAGAAGTGTTAAAAAATGAACAACCAGATGCATTTGTTCATTTTGCCGAACAACGATCAGCCCCCTATTCCATGATTGACAGAGAACATGCGGTGTACACGCAGGAAAATAATGTGACCGGAACGTTAAATGTACTTTTCGGTATCAGAGAAATTGTTCCAGATTGCCATTTAATAAAATTGGGTACACTTGGAGAATATGGAACACCTAATATCCCTATTGAAGAAGGCTATATTGAAATTGAACATAAAGGAAGAAAGGATACATTACCATTTCCGAAACAGCCTGGTTCTTTCTATCATTTATCTAAAGTTCATGATAGTCATAATATCATGTTTGCTTGCAAAATCTGGGGTCTTCGGGCAACGGATTTAAATCAAGGTATCGTGTACGGTTTAGAAACGGATGAAACGAAATTAGATCCTGTCCTTACTAACCGTTTAGATTATGATGGTGTCTTCGGTACTGCCTTAAATCGTTTTATTATCCAAGCAACTGTTGGTCAAGATTTAACTGTATATGGCAAGGGTGGGCAAACGAGAGGATTCCTTAATATTAAGGATACAGTTCGCTGTATTGAAATTGCAGCTGAGAACCCGGCAGATCACGGCGAATTCCGAGTGTTCAATCAATTTACCGAACAATTTTCAGTAGGTGACTTGGCGGAAAAAGTTCAAAAAGTAGCCCGAGAGGAAGGCTTTGATACGAAAATTGCTCACTTAGAAAATCCAAGAGTGGAGCTAGAAGATCATTTCTTTAAAGCGGTAAATACAAAATTAAAAGATCTTGGATTAGAACCGTATCTTCTTGACGAAAAGGTAATAAGAGAAATTCTTCGAACAGTGATGAAATATAAAGATCGTGTTATCGAAAAAAATATTTTACCACAAGTCAAATGGAAATAATCGAACCATAAATAAGGGTGATCTGGCAATGAACATACTTATCATTACCGAAACATTTCTACCTTCAACCGATGGTGTGGTTACAAGATTAACGAATAGTATTCGCTATTTTTTGAAAAATGGACATCAAGTGACAGTAATCGCACCAGATCTAGGGGTAAGTGAATTCGAAGGGGCAAAAGTAATCGGGTTACCCGCTCGTAGGTTGCCATTTTATCGTTCCAAATCATTCGCCTTACCGAATTACCGTGTAAAAAAACTGCTACTTGAATGTAATCCAGATATCGTACACGTGGTAAATCCAGCACTACTTGGAGCTTCTGGCATTCATTTTGCCAAAAAATCCAATTATCCTTTGATTGCGTCGTATCACACACAGGTTCCAAAGTACGCCGAGTATTATCATTTATCGATGTTCAAAGGCCTTCTGTGGTGGTATTTTCGCAAATTACATAATCAAGCATCCATTAACCTGTGTACATCCAATGTGGTGAAAGAAGAATTAGAGCAACAGAATTTTCACAATGTACATGTATGGAAACGAGGTGTGGATACCAGTCTTTTTCATCCAGCCAAGTCAGATCCAAAGATGAGGCATCGGTTAACCAATGGAATGGATGATAAAAAGCTGTTATTGTATGTTGGTAGACTTGCTCCAGAAAAAGAAATAGAAAAGATCCGAACAGTCTTGGAACAGTCGGACCAATTTGTTTTGGCGGTTGTTGGAGACGGTCCACATCGTCTACCGTTGGAACAATATTTTCAAGGTACAAATACTATCTTTACTGGATTTATGCATGGTGAAGAATTAGCAAAAGCCTATGCTTCTGCAGATGTGTTTGTTTTTCCATCTACAACAGAAACATTAGGGTTAGTACTAATGGAAGCCATGGCCTCGGGTTTACCAATTGTTGCAGCTGATAGTGGTCCGACACGTGAGCAGATCGAACACGAAAAACACGGTTTATTATACAATCCTAATCATATGGGGAGTTTTACAGAAACGATACTGCGATTAGAAGATAAAGCATTACGTAATAGCCTGGCTGATAGTGCTTGGCGAGATATTCACCAAATGGGATGGGATGATCAGTCCAAGCAAGCGTTAACTTTTTATTTACAGGTGATCGAATTACTTCATAAAGACTACAATAAGAAGGAATGTTCATGAAAGAGAAGAAGAGAAAAAGCGGTCGGTTTCAATTTTTTCAATTCAGTATCATTGGTGCCAGTAATGCATTAATTGACATTGGTGTACTAAATGTATTGTTACTGTTATTCCATACCGAGAATTCGGCTCTCCTTATTGTATATAATAGTATTGCCTATAGCCTTGCGATATTAAATAGTTATATTTGGAATGCTAGGATCACTTTTAAACGTGTATCCAAAGGTAGTCCTTACCAGCGATTTGTCTTTTTTACTCAAGCTTTGATTAGTTTAGGAATTAGTAACCTTGTTTTCTTGGGAGCTAATTCCTTATTTGCTATAATGGAATTACCTAATTGGTGGCGTTATAATCTATCTAAGGTCATAGCGATGGGATTATCTTCTTTAGCTAGTTTTTTTATGATCAAGTACGTTGTGTTTAAAGATTATAGAAAAAAATGAATATAGGTTTTCAAAGAAGCTACACTACACTTAAGGAGGCGTTCAGATGGACTTTTATTTATCAGAAGGTGGCGTTCGAACCATTTTACCGTTCGGGGAGTTAGATATATCAGGAAATGAAGAACTGGGTTACCGACCGTTCGAATTAATGGTCGCTTCAGTTGCAGGGTGCAGTGCTTCGGTCTTTCGCAAAGTACTGGATAAAAAAAGAATCGAAATTGATGATCTAAAGATTTCAGCAGAAGTTGAAAGATCACCAGAGGAAGCAAATAAAATTTCTTCGATTCATCTTCATTTAGTTATAAAAGGGGTAAACCTAAAAAAAGATCAGATCGAAAAAAGCATGGAAATTGCACGAAAAAATTGTTCGATGATTCAAACCATTGAAGATAGTGTAAAGATTACCGAAACGCTTGAAATAGTGAATTTAAGTAATTAGTACGCATATTTTTCGCTCCTTTTGTAACACTAAGGGAAAAAAGGAGCGAAAACAAATAATGGAGAAAGTCGGCCTTTCTGTGATTTTATGTTTAATGATGCTAACCATCCCTCTAATTGCAGAGTCCAAAGAGGAAAAGCAAGATGATCTAGTGTCGATCGAGAATGAAAATACCTATAAACAAATGTCGGAAGAAGATACGATGATCGAACCGAGTAAACTAGTAGAGGAACTCTTAGAGGATGTTAATGTTGAAATAGATAATCCACTGTTAATCAAATCATTAAATGAATCAACCATTAACCCGTCACCAATTGCTTTTGGCTATCGTGCCAATGTATATCTCGGACATTGGCCTTTATCGTATCAATCAGAATCTTCTGAGATCAATTGGGATTTTCAAACGATTAATACGAATGAAGTGAATAATGTCAATGGTGAGAAAAATGAGGAGATTTATTATTATCAAATTGAAGAAAAACACGTGAAAGGTGCACTGACAGCAAAAGTGGACCAAACTGATCAGATTAAACAAATGATTTTACAAAAAGCAAGGGATCAGCATGATTTCCCACTTACCTTTCATGCAGTGGTTGGAAAAGAAACAAAGCTTAGTAAAACATATACCGTTCCGACTTCAAAAATTGGACAATTAAAAGCAAATATACCAGTAGTTAAAGACACTGGAGAAGTCACGATGGGAGAAGTATACATTGAATTGAAAGGTTCCAAAAAAAATCTGGTTATTAAAAATGTTACAAAACAGGAAGTAGGAGCCTATATCCCGATTGCGAACCATCTCACTTTTACATTTGAGACAAAATAACGTATGGACGCATGCATTCTCGTAACGAAAAAGGGGGATGCATGCTTTTATGTTTGTAAGGATCCATCTAACCAAGAAAGGGCTAGACATGTATGTTTTTTTGGATTAGGATGAGTAGGGGAACTTGGAAAGGGGTGTTGTTGTGAGTAATGAGGAGAAGATTAAAGAGCTTCGGTTACAACTGGAGCATTTTATGGAACGTTTAGATCATTTGGACCCGGAACAAACCTCGATTGAGGATGTGGACCAGTTAATTCAGATGGTCGAAAAAATAGAAAAAGACCTTGGCTAAAGAAAAGAGGGAGAGGAAAACAGTATGGAATGGGTAGTTGTTGTTTCTGTTATTGTCATGCTTGCCCTAAGTTTGTTAAGGGTTCATGTTATTTTTGCGATTATTATTGCAGCGGTAGTAGCTGGACTTATGGCAGGTATGAACATTCAAGATACAATTGAATTGTTAATTGAAGGAATGGGTGGGCAGGCAAACACAGCGTTAAGTTATATTTTACTTGGTGTGTTTGCGGCTATGATCAGTTATACCGGAATCACATCGATATTAGTTCGATCTTTAATTAAAGTATTAACAAACAAAAAAACGGTGCTTGTATTAGTAATAGCCGGTGTTGCTTCAATGTCTCAAAATATTGTGCCGGTTCATATCGCATTTATTCCGATTTTGATACCACCATTATTAACTTTATTTGATCAAATGAAATTAGACCGACGTGCGGTAGCCACTGCTTTGACGTTCGGCCTTAAAGCACCTTATGTGATGATTCCTGTAGGGTTTGGCCTTATTTTTCACCAAACCATTCAAGAGGGAATGAGCAATAATGGTGTAGATATAACGATAAGAGAAAGTGCTTTATCGATGTTATTACCAGGTATCGGTATGATGATTGGTTTACTGATCGCAGTATTTTTTACATATCGTAAACCTCGTGAAGCAAAACAATGGTTACCAACCGATGGTATAAGTTATGATAATCAGAAAAAAGTAACCTTCAACTATACACATGGTTTAACGATTGTAGCCATATTAGCTGCATTAGTTGTACAGATTTTTACCGAAAGTCTTGTGATTGGTGCATTGACAGGTGTTATTTTAATGGTGTTATTTTTTGTCGTACCATTACGGGAAGGGGATGCTTTTGTTCAGCAAGGTGTTGGCATTATGGGGACAATTGCTTTCGTAATGCTTGTTGCGTCTGGTTTTGGTCATATTCTGAAGGAAACGGGTGCTGTTGATGCATTAGTGGCATCTTCATCTGATATGTTGGCAGGTCATCAGGCCATCATCGCCTTTATTTTGTTATTAGTCGGTTTAGTGATTACCTTGGGAATAGGCTCTTCCTTTGGTACAATACCAATTATTGCGGCCCTTTATGTTCCAATTTGTATGGCAGCAGGATTTTCGCCAATGGCAATAGCCGTATTAATCGGTACTGCAGGTGCATTAGGGGATGCTGGTAGTCCAGCCAGTGACAGTACATTAGGACCGACATCCGGTTTAAGTGCTGACGGCAAGCACCATCATATTTGGGAGACATGTGTGCCAACTTTTATACATTTTAATATTCCATTGTTTATATTTGGATGGATTGCCAGCGTTATTTTATAAAATCAGAGGATATGAACACCATTTTTACTTAAACTAAAAATAAAAAAGGTGATCATATGAAAAAGATATTTGTAATGGTGTTCTTCTTCTTGCTTGTTATCCCTATGGAAGCAGGAGCTGTCAGCCATGGCTGGGGATATAATAAAGGTAAGAATCAACAGCCACCAGATGTGGGGATCTATGAGCAAATGTTAGCAAAGCATCAAAGCTATTACATGGATCCATCAGGTGACAAACATGTTTATTTAACGTTCGATAATGGTTATGAAGCTGGTTTTACCGAACAAATATTAGATGTACTGAAAGAAAAGGGAGTGCCAGCCACCTTTTTCTTAACCGGTCATTATGTGGAAGATCAGCCAGAGTTAGTTCGTCGTATGCTGGTGGATGGTCATATTGTAGGTAACCACTCTGACGGCCACCGTGACTTTACTAAGATATCAAAAGAGGAATTTAGGAAAGATGTCACAGTTTTAACAGAAAGAATTAAGAAGATAGATGATAAAGCCGTTGTTCAATATATTCGTCCTCCAAAGGGAACTTTTAATGAAGATTCATTAAGTTGGGCAAATGAACTGGGCTATACCCATATTTTTTGGTCATTGGCATTTGTGGATTGGAATGAAGGATCTGAGAAAGGCTGGAAGCATGCTTATGAACAGGTAATGAATCAGATTCACCCAGGAGCGATTATTCTGATGCATACTGTTTCGCAGGATAATGCGGATGCTTTGGAACATTTGATTGAAGACTTACGAGAACAAGGATATCAATTTAAAAGCTTAGACGATCTCATGTTAAAACAACTGCTTCCCGAGGAATTAATCGGATTCACTAAAAGTGCCCGATAAAAAACAACCCCGTTTGATTTATTCAAACGGGTTCTCTGTTATTCCTCATCTTCTAATACATTATAGGCCATATCGAATAACATTAGTTGACTATCCAATAAAGTACCTGTTGTTTGATATCTGATTCGTGAATAGCTGCCATCGTGTGCCTGGACTCTGGTCTTGGCTGAGTCTCTACACGTAATGTCTAGAATGGAAAGAATCCTTGATTTGATTCTGCCTTCAAAAATTGGGAACATTAATTCTACACGTTTTACCATGTTTCTTGTCATTAAATCAGCAGAGGATAAGAATATTTTCTCTTCCCCATTATGATGGAAATAGTAAATACGACTATGTTCTAAAAACCTGCCGACAATACTTTGGACCTGGATATTATCACTGACACCAGAGATGCCAGGCCGTAAACAGCAGATACCTCGAACGATTAGGTCAATTTTTACACCGACTTGAGATGCATCGTAAAGTTTTTGGATCAATAGTTTATCCGTTAAGGAGTTCATCTTAGCAATAATTCGCCCATTTCCATAGCGTTTATGAAAGGCCATCTCTTTATCGATGTAATCAATGATATCATTACGAATATCAAACGGAGCCATTGATAAATGATGGTAATTTGGTTTTTCCGTATAACCACTTAAATAATTGAAAAAATTGGTCGCGTCTACTCCAAATTTCCGTTTTGTCGTTAGATAGGACATATCAGTATAAAATTTCGCCGTTTGATCATTGTAATTACCTGTTCCTAGATGAACGATTCGCTCGATTCCTCCAGTAGTTTTCCGGACAATAAGTGTTATTTTGCTGTGTGTTTTTAACGATATCATGCCATAAATAACGTGACAGCCTGCTTTTTCTAACTCCTTCGCCCATTGCACATTATTTTCTTCATCAAATCGTGCTTTTAATTCTACCAGTACAGTAACTTGTTTACCGTTTTCTGCAGCCCGTTTTAAACCGGCGATGATAGGTGAACCACCACTGACGCGATACAATGTTTGCTTAATTGCTAATACTTCCGGATCATCAACGGCATCACGAATTAAGTCAACAATAGGTTCAAATGATTCATAAGGATGGTGTAAAAATAAATCTCTTTTTCTAACTGCCTCAAATACATTTTCATCATCATGAATATCCTGAGCAGGTTGGGGGATTAATGTTTCATATATTAAATGCTCGTATTCTTTTTGAATATGACTATAGAAATCATATAAAAAGGTGAGATCAAGCGGCCCATTAATGATGTATAAGTCTTTTTTATGAATTTCAAGCACATGAAGTAAAAATTCAATCATGTCCGGATTGTTTTCGCGAGCATCTACCTCCAGACGGACTGCCGCTCCCCACTTTCTTTTCTTTAATTCTTTTTCAATTTCTTTCAAAAGGTCACGAGCACCTTCCTCGTGAATGGTCATATCGGCATTTCTAGTGATTCGAAAGGTAGTAGCAGTCAGTACATGATAGCCTGCAAAAAATTTATGAATGAAATAACGAATCAAATCTTCAAGCAATACGTATTGTTGCATATCCCCGACTTGAATGAATCGGTCAAGTAAAGCGGGAACCTGTACAATCGCTGTTTTAACTTGTTCATGTTCCATGTCATAAATATCTTTAAGCTGTACTGCCAGGTTTAACGATTTATTTAGCAGCATTGGAAAAGCGCGATACGCATCGATGGCCATTGGTGTTAGTACAGGGAAAATTTGTTCATCAAAGTAATCTTCTAATTCACTGATTTGATTGGAAGTTAAGTCCTCCATATCAATAATGTGAATCTTCTCTTTTCTTAACTGGGGTAATAGCTCTTTATATAAATCATATTGTTGTTCAACAAGTTCATGATTAAAGTCTGAAATTCTGGAGAGTTGCTGTTTCGGCGTTAAACCAGATTTATTATCAGGGCGATTAAATCCGGCTTTTACTTGATCCTTTAAACCGGCAACACGTACCATAAAAAATTCATCTAAATTAGAAGAAAAGATGGCGAGGAAACGTAATCTCTCTAATAATGGATTTGTTTCATCGTCAGACTCTTCCAGCACTCGTTTATTAAAAGAAAGCCAACTCAACTCACGGTTATTATAGTAAGCTGGTAGCTCTAAATTTTTCTCTTGTTTGACGGTTGACATCAATCATCATCCTTTTTCGACAATCTCTATCATTATCATAACGCTAAAACACCAATATTTTGTTAATAAAATGTAATTGTTTTGTAAATTAAATATTTACGAAACAAAATTTAATTCCACATCCTTTTTGATTGCCTTCTCCATATGTTTCTTTTGTTTTTCAGATTGATACTCTTCAGGTTTCGCGTCTCCATCACAATGTAATGTTACCACCAATTTATCTTTTCTGATGTCACAGTTGATTTCTTTGACTACCTGACGTTTTGTTGCGTCTAAACAATAGCTAAATTTTAATAACGCACCTAAATGACGCAGTTTTTTTTGTTCCTCTTTTAAAAACCATTGTTTATAAGGCTTGATAAATTGTTTGAATACCGTCTTGTTTTTATAGGAAGCGATTAATGCTAGCTGTAAGCGATCTTTATGCATTAAGCCATCAATCGTTCGGTTAGCTAGTAAATAAAAGGTATGCTGTGCACTTGATTCAGCATCGATATATTCGCCAAGATGGCATAAATAGCTTGCCCTTTTTAATAATGTCCAATCTTTTTTCGTTAAATGCAGAAGACCATTTTCTTTTAAATAATCAAATAGTTTTCTTGTTAGATATTGGACATGCAATATTTGCTTTGGATCCAAGTCAAAATCATTGATCAGCTCTTGAATGCTATCCTCTAACACATTGGGAAAAAGGATAGACCCCATTTCCTTGGATAATTGTTCATAGAACACACCATCACGAAGCCCTTTGCGACTTAAAATAAAACAGTCTGCCTGAATCATTTTATATAAACTATGGAACACTTCAATAGCAGGAATGATAATATCGGCTCGATCCTTGGATAATCCTTCTACTTTTGGTAACTTATCTGGTTTTAATGAGGTTAAATAGTTACTAACATGGATAATGTCTGTATCATACATTTTATATTGATGTAGACCGGCAAGAGGATATTTTTTCAGATTTTGATCTATTTGTACAAGGTTACGGGCACTCCCCCCGATAGCAACCAAAGGGACTTCCCTATTACGCAACCAAGGTAATGTGGCAAATTGTTCTGCTAAGTAATCTCGTATCTGTTTTAACTCCTCGCTGGTAGGGCTCTCTTTTGCAAAGAATTCTTTTAGCGTTAAGGCACCGAAAGGAAAACTGTGTGCTTTTATTAATTCTCTATTTTCAAAATAAGTAACCTCTGTACTGCCACCACCAATATCAACGGTAATGCCAGTTGAAATAGAGGTGGAATTGACAACGGCGAGGTAGCCATAATAGGCTTCCTCTTCTTCTGATAATATCCGCATTGTCAGGCCTGTTTGTTTTTCTACTTGGATCAAAATTTCCTCTTGATTCTCTGCCTGCCTGATTGTCGCAGTTGCTACGCAAACGACCTCCTGTAATGCATATGTTGCTGATACATCTTGAAAGCTCTGGAGTGTTGCAATTAGTCGTTGTATACCGGCTGTATTTAACGTATTATCTGATTCTAAGAAAGTACGCAGTCTGGCAACAGCTTTAACGTTTTCTACTTCCTTTAACCTGCCGCCTTTTTCTCTTAAATAGATTACTAGGCGCATTGTATTGGAACCTATGTCGATAATGGCATAATATTGTTTTTGCATGCTCTATCACCCTATATGTTGTGAATTTTTCTATATTATACCATAATAGAGTGAAAACTCTGAAATATCGGAAGGAGTTCTTATAATGTGGCAGGAAAAAATAGAACTGAGAATGTCTTATGATTATGACTATCTATTATTTAGGTTAGATATGGATAAGTTGAATTATGTCGATTTCAAGAAGCGATCCGTGTTAGTGCCGTTGCGAATTGATCAGGAGAAGCATGTTGTAACGGTGACCGCAACGGGTACAACAGAAAATCCTAGCTTTTTAATAGAAGGGCGAGATACAGAGCGAAAGAAAGATCTGCTTGTCCAAATAGCTGATATATTTGCTTGGGATCAGGATTTACAAAAGATTCAGCAATTTTTCGCCGAAACAGATTTAGCAGGCTTGTTTGAAAACTACCCAGCGACACCATTGATTCGAGAATTTGATCCATTTAGTAATTTAGTGAAAACGATTATTCATCAACAATTAAATATGGCTTTTGCTCAAGTTTTAACCGCAAGATTTGTGACAACTTATGGCGAACAACTTGATGGTGTCTGGTTTTATCCGACACCTGAAAAGGTAGCAAACATTCCTTATCAAGAGCTGCAAGACATGCAATTTAGTAGACGAAAAGCAGAATACGTCATTGATACTGCAAAGAAAATTGTCGCAAATGAGCTCCATCTAACTTCATTTTATGACAAAAGCGATCAAGAAGTGATGCAACAATTAACCAAAATTCGCGGAATTGGCGCATGGACCGTACAAAATTGGCTGATGTTCTCACTGGGTAGACAGGACCTTTTTCCATCGAGTGATATCGGCATTCAGAATGCGTTAAAACTTCATTTTGGTCTTGAAAATAAACCAACTGCAGCCAAACTAGACGAATGGAATCAGGCATGGAAACCATACCGTTCTTATGCTGCTATGACACTATGGCGCAGTATTGAAGAAACTTAAGAAGGTATGTTGACCATCAACTGTTTATATGTGTTTGCTTGTTCTTTATCACCTTTTGCTAAATAGCTTTTGTATAGATATTGGATCGGGGCAGGATCATCTGGTGTAAGTTCCATTTCCCATTCAAAACAAGCAATTGCTTGATCATACTGTTCCAAGTCAAAGTAGATTTCACCTAAGGCAAATTGCTGGTCTGGATTATCGGTTAGTTTTTCCATTTTCCTTAGCTTTTGCATAATTGGAAGCTCCGTATCCTTTAGTGATGTGATGATTTCTTTTAAAGGCAGATGCTGTAATAGTTTTTTAATGGTTAAATGGAGAACTCTCTCTAGTTGTGCAGCATCATCTTTGTATACGGTCAATAATGTTTGTAATAAAGGTTGGTAATCTTCTGTTAATTGATCAGTAGAAACTGATTCAAGTGCCTTCTCGAACAGCTCATGATCTTCAATTGCTTCATTGTGGTGAAGATAATGCCTTAAAATTGCTTGATAGCCGTTCAGTTTCACGAGTTTTTCGATGATTTCTTTTGGTTCGGGATATTCGGCTAGTACTTCTTCCCATAAAACAATTTGATCCTGCATGGATAGCAGTTCTTGGGCCAGCCCATCAAGCTTTGCAACAGCCTTTAAGGATGAACATTTGATGTAGATGAGGAAGAGCTGATCAAATTTTCGATTATCTATATGATATTGTTGGATTACAGAATTTATGACTGGGTCAGGGAAATTTTGTTCAAAATAAACAGATTCTAAATAGAGAGGATCTGACCATTCTATTGTAAGTTGATCAATGTCTTGATATTGATCTTTAAATTTTTGGAAGTCAAAATGATGGAGCATATCTTTGGCAAACATATCATGCGGGCGTATTTGCACATAGTTGGCAAGGATTCGGAATGCTTTCTTTAACTGACCATTTCTTCGGTAGTTGTAAAATGTTTTCTTGCATAGTGCCTCGATTTTTTTCTCATTTACATAGTTATCGAACATCGCAAGTACGTAAAGCATTTCCGTTTCGTTTAATTTGTTGGTTAGTTTTTGTACCATTTGATTATTGGAAGTAAGGCGATAAGCATTTTCTTCATTGAGCAGCGCTTTGGTTAATGGATGATCGGCAGCGAATGTATGTCCATATTGGAGAGCATTTTTTAGAAAGGATTGCAATTGTATCGAAGTCGTTTTCTTTGCGTTAATATAGCGGTCTTTGTAAAAAAACAAATGATAAGATTGGTTTTTTTGACCGGTAGCTTCTACTATTTTTGCTTGTTTGTATATTGTCATTTGTACTACATTAAAA
Organism: Gracilibacillus salitolerans; assembly: GCF_009650095.1. Lineage (GTDB taxonomy): Bacteria > Bacillota > Bacilli > Bacillales > Amphibacillaceae > Gracilibacillus > Gracilibacillus salitolerans. The sequence continues at coordinate 983,638 of NZ_CP045915.1, forward strand.
CGCATCGTCTTTTTATTATGCATTAGCTGGATGGTTGTCATCAATGAAACAACTCCTTTTTATTACGGATTATCTCTAGTGTAGCATAAATCATCTGAAGGCAAAAGAATGTTGTGAATGTAAATTCTTTGTAATGTTTTCTTTCAAAACACAAGCAGTTGTTTAGTTATGTGATAAGATAGACGAAAAGTTTACTAGGAGGATCTATGTGTTAAAAGAAATTTTATGGACGATACTCTTAGCCTTACTACTCGTATTTATTCCTTTTGGTGTTGTGATATAAAAATAATAGAAAAGCAGAGCAATCTACTATTGTGGATTGTTTTTTTATGCGAAAAGAAGTTAGAAACTTGTACAAATCCATAAACTTCGGTGTAACTTTCATGTGGTTGACAGCGATACGATAGAATTATCGTTGGATATCCAGAAGTAGAAAGAAATTTCAAGTCGATTCCATATTATGCATGGAGTAATCGCGGGGAAAATGAAATGACTGTCTGGATCCGAGAAAGATAAAAATATATTAGCATACTGTCTCATAAGTATAGTTTACGAGTGTACTGTCTAAGCTAGCTTTTGAGACAGTTTTTGTATTACATAAAAATTTTTTGAGCAAAGATCTTGAAAGTCAAAAAAGGTCAGATTATAATAATAAATAAGAAAGGTCAAATATAGTCAAAGTCAAAGTTGACCTTGATAAACAATTGAAGGAGGAATGACAAATGAAATGCCAACAATGTGGTATTCATCAAGCAACGATAAATGTAAACCTTCGATTCCATGATCAAACAGAATCTTTACATGTGTGTGACTCATGCTTTCAAGATATAAAAAATCAAATGAAACATCCATCAGGTATGTTTGGGGGACAAGATTTTGAAGGCTTCTTTGCCGGAGGAGCAAACGGTTCAAACCAAGCACATACCAAAACAAATACAAGACAAGGTAAAAAAGGAAATGGCCTACTAGATCAACTAGGGAAAAACTTGACCGATGCGGCAAGAGCTGGGTTAATTGATCCTGTGATCGGTCGTGATCAAGAGGTTAAACGTGTGGTTGAAACATTAAACCGCCGTAATAAAAATAACCCTGTTTTAATCGGGGAACCAGGTGTTGGTAAAACAGCAATAGCAGAAGGATTAGCACTAAAAGTTACGGAAGGAAACGTTCCATCTAAACTGTTGGATAAAGAGATTTACCTTTTAGATGTAGCGTCATTGGTTGCTAATACGGGAATTCGCGGTCAATTTGAAGAGCGAATGAAACAACTTGTATCCGAACTGCAAGAACGTCAAAATGTCATCCTTTTTGTTGACGAAATTCACTTACTTGTAGGTGCTGGAACGACAGAAGGCTCTCAAATGGATGCAGGTAATATCTTAAAACCAGCATTGGCACGAGGCGAATTACAGTTAATCGGTGCGACAACGTTAAAAGAGTACCGTCAGATTGAAAAAGATGCAGCACTTGAGCGTCGTTTCCAGCCGATTATGGTCAAAGAGCCATCTTTAGATGAAGCTGAGAAAATTTTGCACGGCTTGAAAGAACGCTATGAAAAATATCATCAGGTAAGCTATTCTGATGAAGTATTACGTGCTGCCGTTACATTGTCTAAACGTTATATTCAAGATCGTTTCTTACCAGACAAAGCAATTGATCTCATTGATGAGTCTGGTGCACGTCTCAACCTGGATGTAAGTGAATCAGATCATGAAGCATTGCAAAAACGTCTCGACGAAATCGCTAAAGAAAAAATGGAAGCTGCTGAAAAAGAAGACTATGAGCGTGCAGCTAACTTAAGACATCAAGAGATCAAACTAGAGAAAAAATTAGCAGAAACAAAGGAAGCACCAAAAGCAGAAGTAACGGTCGAAGATATTCAATTAATTATTGAAGAGAAAACGGGAATCCCGGTTCGTAAAATCCAATCAGATGAACAATCCAAAATGAAACACTTAGCAGACAACTTAAGTCAACAAGTGATTGGCCAACAGGTAGCCGTTGATAAAGTAGCTAAAGCGGTTCGTCGTAGTCGTGCCGGTTTGAAATCTAAACATCGTCCAATTGGTTCCTTCCTTTTTGTCGGACCAACTGGTGTCGGTAAAACCGAGTTAACCAAAGCATTAGCGGAAGAACTGTTTGGTACAAAAGAAGCGATGATTCGCCTTGATATGAGTGAATATATGGAGAAACACGCCGTATCTAAAATTATTGGATCACCACCAGGCTATGTAGGACATGAAGAAGCAGGACAATTAACCGAAAAAGTTCGTCATAACCCTTACAGCTTGATTCTGTTAGATGAAATCGAAAAAGCACATCCAGATGTACAAAATATGTTCCTGCAAATCATGGAAGACGGTCAACTAACAGATAGTCACGGCAGAACCGTAAGTTTCAAAGACTCCGTAATTATTATGACAAGTAATGCGGGTACTGGTACAAAGAATATTACGGTTGGCTTCAATAGTGACAACAATGAAGCTGTTTCAACACTAGAAAACTTAAGCAGCTATTTTAAACCAGAATTCTTAAACCGTTTTGATGCGATCATTCCATTTAATGAATTAGAACAAGAGGATCTCTTGAAAATTGTAGATCTTATGATCGCAGAATTAAGTGACCAATTAAAAGAATCTGCCCTTGAGATAACAGTAAGCGACGAAGCGAAGAAATTCCTTGCCGATAAAGGCTATGACCCTCGTTTCGGTGCACGCCCGCTACGTCGTGTGATCCAGGATAAAGTAGAAGACGGCATCACAGATCTTGTATTAGAAGAAGAGCATGTAAACAAAATAGAGATCGTGTTTGAAAACGAAGATATCGTTGTGAAGAAGAGCGCTAGCTAGTTATTTAGCTAGTGCTTTTTTCTTTAAGTATCGGTTCGCGTACTCACCGTGATTCCTTTATCTCCGTTGATTCTGAAGTCGCTACGTTTCTAAACGGGCGCTCTGCGCTTTTCTAAAGTAAAGTTTATATAAAGTTATTTAAAAATGTATTGATTCCCTTTTACTAAACATACATACTAGGTCTAAAGTTATAGTTTAGGAGGGGGGAAGAGTTGAAAAGACAGATTCGAACTGCAGAAAAGTTACTAGTCTTAGGTCTGAGTTTAATTCTCATTTTTATGGTTGTTCAAGATCTAGTTCCACTAGGTCCACTTAATGATGTCGATGCCATCTCAGAAGATCGTAGTTTCAATGAAATATTGACTGTTACCTTAATAGGTACTGTTCAAATTTTAATTTTACTAAGTATTGTACTACTATTTATGGGCAAGAGGTATCCGATCTGGATTAGGCTCTGGTTAGTCATTCATCAATCATTTATTTTCGTCGGAGCACTGATTGATTGGTGGATTCCATACTTTTTTGGTTTTGGAGCAGAGGAAAGAGTGGAAAGATATCAGCAAATGTTTGGAGAAACCCATGCTTTCTTGCCGGAAATCAATGGAATTGTACCGAATACGCTTCATGTTATCTTTCATTCGCTTTTATTGCTTTGTATTCTCTTAACTATCTATATTAGCTTCACAACTAAGAATAAAAATCATCTCGCATAAATGTGGGGTGATTTTTTTGTTTACATAATCGGAAAGTGGCCATAAAAAGATTAGAAGTGGCCATAAAGTGCTCAAAAGTGACCATAAATCTCCCAAAAGTGGCCATAAAATTTTTATCCATCCAAACTTTTTGTACTTCTTTGCGTCTAATAGATAAGATAGAAAAAGAAACGGGGGGCAGTAGGATGGTCAATGTCACAAAAAAGGATTTTCGCAAAAATAATGATGCGTTTGTATACATCATTACTACATACCGCGAAGATTTATTTCGAACTGCGATGGCTTTTTTGAAAAATAAAGAAGAAGCATTAGAAGCGATACAAGAAGTAACCTTCCGAGCTTATAAAAAACGTGGACAGTTAAAAGATATTCGTTATGTAAAAACATGGCTGATCAGAATCATGATTAATTATTGTAATGATGTATTGAAAAAAGCAAACCGTCAAATAGGTGACCGGATGTTAGAAAAAGAAGCTGCTGTAGATCATACAATGAGTATCTGGCTTGAGGATGCAATTCATCACTTAAAAAGAACAGATCAGGAATTGATATATTTAAAATATTTTCACAGCATGACATTTCCGGAACTGGCAGAGCAATTAAAAATACCAGAAAGCACAGTAAAAACAAGAGTTTACAGTGCATTAGATAAGTTAAAGCGTCAATTGGCAGACGAAGGAGGGGAGATACGATGAAAAAGCAGCTGGAAGAATGGAAAAAGCAATATGATCATGTAGAGGTAACAGAAAATGACTTGGATCAAGCAATTGAAGCAGGTGTGCAAAAAGCAGAACAGCAACGACGTCTGAAACGATGGGGAATTGCTCCAGTTGTAGCAGCGGCTATTATCTTACTATCATTCATAACGATCATAAATGCATCTCCTACGTTTGCCGCACAAGTCGCGAAGTTTCCTGGAATGGAAAAATTCATTGAGCTGGTTCAATTTGATAAAGGACAGAAAGCAGCGATAGAGAATGACTACTTTCAAATAATCGATAAGTCCGTAACAAAAGGGGATCTCACACTGACAATAGATAGTGTAATTAGAGATGAGCATGGACTTGTATTATTTTATACAGTTTCCAGTGAAAAAGAACTTAATCGCATTCGTCTGGAAGAAAGTATGATTACGAATGATCAAGGTGAGGATCTAGGATATCAATCGGTGAGTTCTCGAGATGAAGCACAAGGAACTGTAGAATACTATACAGAAGAACCTATCCCTTTTGATGACTTCACCTTTACAGCAGAAGTCGTAGGAGTAGAAACATTAGATAATGGTGTTGGCAATCAATTAAGAGAGACGATTTCGATTGATTTTCATGCGGAGAATACAAAAGAAGCTATTCATTATCAAGTAGACGAAACAGTAACTGTAGAAGGCCAAAAAATTCATATTAATTCTGTAACGATTCAACCATTGAGAACATCAATCAACCTCTATGCAGATCCTGAAAATGATATGCGTATTTTCTCATTTGATGATATTGCACTAGTTGATGAAAATGGAGAAGAATGGTCCGGGATTCAAAATGGTATGACAGCAAGTGGGACAATTGAAGATGAGAACTACGAAGTCTTTTTACAAAGCAATTATTTTGAACAGCCAGAATCATTAGTGCTTACCTTTTCTAAAATTCAGGCAGTGGATCGAAACAAGGACTATTTCCGTTTTGATTTAAAAAATGAGCAAATACTTCATGATCCGAATAATAAATTTTATGATATGGAATATAGAAATGGCTGGTTATCGGTCACGATGGATAGTATGGAAGATTATTATATGAACCCCTTTGGTGATATATTCGATCTAGATGGAAACAAAATGGAGCAAACAAGATCAAATTATGGACATACTCTAAATAATGAGTCCAGAACATTTAAACAGGCGATTCAAACAAATGAATCAATCATAGATGTCAAATTATCCAGCTATCCGAACTGGATCGAAGAAAAAGTAGAAATCCCTTTAAAATAAAAGAAGCACGGTTGGCAGTCTAGTGACGAACCAACCGTGCTTGTTTAGGATATTACTTTATCTCTATGAAAGAACGAATCATTTGATTACTGAAACATTACTTTAAATGTTAAAATGATGCATGTGAACAAGTTCGGATTTTTTCTTTTTGGACGATTCATGAAAGATCCTCCTTAATAAGTATTTATTGAAACATAAGCTTAAACGTCAAGATAACACAAGTAAAGATGTTAGGGTTTTGCATTCTTTTCCTATTCAATGTAATACCCTCCTACTTTGTATTTTTAAGTTATATTAAGAGTAGCACGGTCGATTTAACAGTAAAACAAACCTGTAAGAACATGTAACAGACTTTTTTCTTTAGAATGAATGAATCTAAATTTGGTATAATAATAAATAAAAAAAGGGAGCGCTTTTCTCCATGATTTTTCAGCAAAATGAATATGATCGCTTACAAAAAGTGATTGTCTGTCCACCCAAATACATGGAAATCAAAAATGTTATCAATGAAACACAAAAATTTTATGAAGATGAAAACATTGATGTAAAAATCGCAATGGAGCAGCATGAACGTTTTGTTCAAACATTGAAGCAGTTTGATATTGAAGTGATTGAACTAATGACAGATTCTAAGCTTAATGAGCAAGTCTTTACGAGAGATATTGGCTTTGTGAACGGGGAAACACTATTTACCTGCGAGATGGGACGTAATATAAGAAAGCCGGAAATAGATGTATTGCAGCAATTCCTTGATCATGAAGATCTAACATATACACCATTGACAACTCGCTCTATTGAAGGTGGCGATGTTGTCGTTGCAAATGATAAAGTTTATGTAGGGAGGAGCCTTCGCACTACAAGAAAAGCCATTCAAGATTTGCAAAAACAAATACCTGACAAAGAAGTCGTTACCGTTCAGATTCGAGAAGATATCCTTCATCTGGATTGTTGTTTTAATTTAGTGAGTGATAAGGTAGGACTTATTTATAATGATGCCTTTGATGAGAAGGAACGTAACTTACTTCACAATGAATATGATTTAATTGAAGTGACAGATGATGAGCAGTTTACACTTGGCACGAATGTTTTTTCTATCGGAGATGGTAAAATTATTTCGTTACCTGAAAATAAACAGGTGAATAAGCAGTTAACGAACAAAGGATTTGAAGTTGTTGAGGTTCCTTTTTCTGAAATTATTAAATCTGGAGGTTCTTTCCGTTGTTGTACACTTCCGATTGAGAGAGGGAAATAATAATGTAAAGCATGCCATTATGGGTATGCTTTTTTTTGTAGGTAAAGAAAGCACCCCGTTGATTCTGAAGTCGCTACGTTTCTAAACGGGCGCTCTCCGCTTTTCTTATATCATTACAATAAATTTACAAAGAATTCTGAAACTATTTCTCAATTAGTAACGTATCTATCTTATAGGAGGTGACCGGAATGGATGTCATCATGATGCTTGCTCCGTTAATTTTTATTCAATTTCTATTAATGATTGTCGCAATTATTGCTTTATTAAAAACAGAGCAAACAAATGGTCCTAAGCCGATGTGGGCTGTAATTATTATTTTAATCGGCTTTATTGGTCCGATTTTATTCTTTATCGTTGGAAGGAGACAATATTAAATGACAGTAATTGGGGTCGAAAAACTTACAAAGGCATTTAAAGGCAAAACAATTGTGAAAAGTCTTGATTTTCAGTTAGAAAAGGGCAGGTGTGTTGCACTGCTTGGTCCAAACGGTGCGGGTAAAACAACAACATTAAGAATGCTTTCAGGGTTGTTGAAACCGACTTCGGGAATAATTAACTTTTCCGGATCACGAAAAGGAGAAGACATTCGAAGTTTTATCGGATATCTTCCACAATATCCGGTTTTCCACCCATGGATGACAGGGAAGGAATTTCTCGTTTATGTTGGACAGCTTGCATACTTAACGAAACAAGAAGCAGCTGAAAAAGCAGATCAACTCCTCGAAAAAGTAGCAATCTATGAATCTCGCAATCAGCGAATTGGCAAATATTCAGGCGGGATGAGGCAGCGCCTCGGAATAGCACAAGCAATGATTCACAGTCCACAACTTCTTATGTTAGATGAACCAGTATCCTCATTAGATCCAATTGGACGCCGCGAAGTATTAACTTTAATGGAAGAATTAAAAACGCAAACAACGATCCTTTTTTCCACACATATTTTAGGGGATGCAGAAGAAATATCTGATGATTTATTATTGATGCATCAAGGAGAAATACTTGAATCAGGTTCGATTGATGCATTGCGACAAAGACATCAATCCGCTAAATTTGAAATCGGATTGCGCGGTGAGTCCGATACATATTTGGAGAAATTAAAAGCTCTTTCATCGGTACAGGATGTTTTGCAGGAAAAAGGAGATGTCCATGTTATTGTAGAAAATATCGAGTTAGCCAGAAAAGAAATATTAACGAAAGTACTGGAAGAGGATTGGCCGCTTGAGAAGTTAGCGTTAAGTAAGACGACGCTGGAAGATTTATTTATGAAAGTGGTGAAAAAATAATGCAATGGGTCACAATTTTTAAAAAGGAATTATTAGAAGACTGGCGCAATTTTAAATGGATTTGGGTACCACTCGTGTTCATCATCATTTGTATTATGGATCCATTGTCAACCTATTATTTGCCACAAATTTTAGAAGCTGTTGGTGGTATGCCGGAAGGAACCGTGATTGAAGGCCCGGAACTAGGACCACTGGAAGCAATTATGCTCAGTTTGACAGAAGTAAGTATGCTTGGTGTACTTGTGATTGTTGCGATCTCGATGGCAGTGATTGCAGGTGAAAGAAAAAGTGGTGTTGCGGAACTAGTGTTAGTCAAACCAGTAAGTTATTTCACCTATATTTCGGCAAAATGGGCAGCAAAATTACTATTAGTATTTACGTCTTATTTGATCGGTATGTTAACGAGCTGGTATTACGTGAATCTTTTATTTGGAGATCTCAGTGCATCACAATTCACCGGGCTATTCTTGTTTTATTTTATTTGGTTGATTTTTGTAGTATCGTTAACGATTTTTTATAATACGGTTGTCAAAATACCCGGACTTGTGTTAACACTTACGGTTGTAACGATTATGGCAATGTCGGTGATCAATCAGATTTTCTCCTACAGGATGCCATGGTTTCCGAATAGTATAAGTGAACATATTACAGGCATGTTGGTAGAAGGAACTGTACCAAATGATTTATGGGGAGCGGTTGGTATTACGTTAGGCTTGTCCATAATATTAATGGTTGCGTCTAATTTTATTTTAAAAACAAAAGAAATGGCTGATTAGAGTTCGTGCATTCGGACTCTTTTTTTTATATAATAGAATGGTGAACGTGGGGCATTAGCTCAGTTGGGAGAGCATCGTGCTGGCAGCGCGCGGGTCAGCGGTTCGAGCCCGCTATGCTCCATCTTTTAATTGGCGGACATTTATTCTGTTATTTCTTTAAAAATACCTAGTTTTAAAGGTTTTGCGGACATTTGTTCCGCTATTTTTGTAAAAAGCCTTTAATAGAAGCATAATTTCGGCGAATAAAGGAATAAATGTCCGTTACAAGCCATAAATCCCCTTTTTTTGCTATTTAACGGAATAAATGTCCGCAAGAAATCCATAGACTTACTTTAGTTGATAAGTTCGTATTCGTTCTTTACCACTTGCTACTTTTAGAATTTGGGACTCAACCATTTTGTGTAAAAGACGTCTTGCATGGCGATCACTTACATGGAGGTGTTGCGCTACTTCTAGAGGTGTAATGGGTCGAAGTACTCGTTGAGCATATCGTATAATTTCGGTTTCGACCCAGGTTAAAGTGGAAGGTGTTTCAACTGAAATGAATTTTCCTATGAAAGAAAGGATAAGCTGCTGACATTTTCTGGGTTCATCTTTGATGGATAAATAGGCAATAGGTAAGAGTATCCAACCATCTAGAGCTAATAAAGAATGTCGCCAGCATAGATCCTTAAATCTTCTGACATCTAGATCTCTAGCATGGGGCCATATCCTTGAATTTCGATTCCTCCTTTAGCTTTACCTGGCATATAGGCGAGATCTAGATAGCGATATCCATTATTGAAATCCCGAACTTCCCACTCTGGATATAAATCATCAAAATTACCTACAGTGGGATACCATATACAGCGAAGAAATTCAACGGTTCCATGCCCCAATCCTTTCTTCAATATTTCTCGTCTCCTGTGATTTTTTTCTTCAGCGATATTCTTGTGTAGCCATTCGTCCATAGCTTGCTTAAATGGTTGCATGTAAACACATCCTTTTCAAAATAGAAATGGGTTTATAATGATAAGTGTGGGTAAGGTAGTAGAGAGAAGGAGAAAAACAAGATATTTGTATAGTACCTTAAGTATGCTTAATTAGCAATAAGTAGTTTACATAGGGTAGTACAACTGCCAACACCCCCGAAAATCAGTGGACATATATTCCGTTAATTCTTTTAAAATACCTAGTTTTGAAGGTTTGGTGGACATCTGTTCCATTAATTATAAGGAATTCCTTAAATACATACTAGATTTAGGTCAATAACGGAATAAATGTCCATCCAACGCTAATAACACCCTCTTTTTAACTATGTAACGGAACAAATGTCCGCTCGGTAAGGTTGTGTACATTAATATACTATCCGTTAGTCTGGGTGAGTAAGAAGTGCATTACTATTTTCCGTAAACCAATCCGTTGCATCTTGAAGTGTGTCATGTAGTGGTCTAAAAGTGATACCTAATTCATTCTTTGCCTTTTCTGAGGAAAATCTTTTGCATTCCCTAATTTCATGAATGCCATTTACTGAAATGGCCATTTCCTTCTTGGTGATAGCCGAAACTCGATCTACTATCCATCCAAGCGTGAATGCAATGGGGACAGGAATACTGCGCTTAGGAGAAGGTATATCTGTTACTTTTTCCAATTCCTTGGACAAGTCTTTCAAGTGAACATGGTGTCCAGCAACTAAAAAACGTTCACTATGATTCACTCTTGTAACAGCCGCAACCATCGCATCAGCCACATCCCTAACGTCAACAATATCAATGCTGATATTAACATTTCCAGGAAGACGTTTATGGAGGTAATCGAGAATATATTTACCACCGCTTGTTGGAGCTGCATCAACTGGTCCCATCATCCAACCAGGAAGAAAAGTGACGACCGGAAGGGAATGACGAGCGCTAAATTTATCGATCTGTTTGTCTCCAATAATCTTACTTTTTGCATATAAAGTCATCGCATCCTCAGGTTTTCGGGTATCACATTCATTACTGGGAGTATTGTCGGCCCTCTTTTTTATCGTGTTACTACTGCTTGTGTGAATGATTAACTTTATTCCGTATTCTTTCGCTAATTCAAATAATCGAATCGTATTGGTAATGTTGATCCTTTCTAAATCTGGCCAATGCTTTCCAAATGAAAATGTTTCTCTAAAATACGCAGCGGTATGAAAAAGCACCTCACATCCTCTAAGTTCTTCTGCAAAGGCATCGACATCATTCATGTCCCCTTTTACAAAAGTTGCACCAGTTGATCCTAAGAGCTTCTCGGCTTTCTGCTCAGAACGTACTAATGTTTTCACTTCGTAGCCATTCTTTATTAAACTTTTGACCAAATGATTGCCTAAAAAACCTGTTCCTCCTGTAACAAATACTTTCATTTTTATCACTCCTTATTTATAAACTATATATAATATATATTCAGTTTATTTATATGTCAACCTGTTTGACAATTATCGAGCTACTGATATAGTAAAAATATAAAATGAGAAGTCTGTAGTTCTGCGAAAGAGGAGATTATTAAAATGAGTTATTCAACCGCTTTTTCCCAAGCGTTATCTATTGTTGTATATACCGCTGTAAAAATTGAAGAAGGGTATACCGATTATGTTTCAGCCAGACAACTATCAGAAAATATGGAAATGCCAAACCCAACTGTAGTCAAAATTCTTCAATCATTAAATCGATTTGGGTTGATTACGACCAAAGAGGGAGCAAGGGGGGGAATAAGATTGGCAAAGGCGCCGGAAGAAATCACCGTTCTCGATGTTTTCAGCGCCATAGAACTAGATCGTCCTCTGTTTAAATTCTCACTCCCCTCGACTTTAAAGGATGAAAAATCACAATTAGTAGGAGACAACATTGAACAGGTTCTTTCTCAGGCGGAGAGTGACATGAAATCAAGGCTTGCGGCGACTAAAATATCTGATTTGTTCTAAACATCCCAAACCATCTTTTCACTATTTGTATTATTTTCAGCTAAAAAAGGGAAAACGAATAATAAGAAGTTTTCATATCATACTAGCAAAGAGAAGGTAGGTGAAATGATGAAAATCGGTGTACCTAAGGAAATTAAAAGCAATGAAAATCGTGTGGCGATCACACCTGCTGGGGTAATGATGTTAACACAAGCAGGTCATCAAGTGAACATAGAGAGCGGGGCAGGACTTGGCAGTGGCTTTGATGATGAAGTATACAAAGGCGCTGGAGCAGATATCGTATCTTCAGCAGACCAGGTTTGGGCTCAGGAATTAGTAGTCAAAGTAAAGGAACCTCAACCATCAGAGTTTTCCTTTTTTCGTAAAGATTTATTGCTGTTTACTTATTTACATTTAGCTGCTGAAAAAGAAGTAGCAGAAGCTTTATTGGAAAATAAAACAACAGGTATTGCGTATGAAACAATTCAAATGGCAAATGGTGGCTTGCCACTACTCACACCAATGAGCGAAATTGCAGGACGTATGTCGGTGCAAGCTGGTGTTAGATTCTTAGAAAAAGTTCATGGAGGAAAAGGTGTTCTGCCTAGTGGTGTACCGGGTGTTTCACCAGCTAATATTGTCATTGTTGGTGGCGGTATAGTAGGTACCAATGCAGCAAAAATGGCGATCGGGTTAGGAGCAAATGTTACGTTATTGGACATCAATATCGAACGATTACGTCAATTAGAGGATCTATTCCAAGGCAAAATCCGGACCTTAGCATCCAATCAATATAATATTGCCGAACAGGTGGAAAAGGCAGATTTACTAATAGGTGCCGTCCTGATTCCAGGTGCAAGAGCACCGAGACTGGTAACAGAGGAAATGGTTAAAACGATGGAACCAGGCTCTGTCATTGTCGATGTTGCCGTCGATCAAGGTGGTTCGATTGAAACGATTGACCGGGTTACGACACATGAGGATCCGGTTTACGTTAAACATGGAGTCAATCATTATGCTGTAGCTAATATTCCGGGGGCTGTGTCCAAAACCGCCACCTATGCACTAACAAATGTCACTGCACCATATCTTTTAAACCTTGCCAACAAAGGCTTAAAAAGTTACGTCCAAACAGATATTGCCTTCGCAAGAGGTGTAAACACGTATCAAGGAAAAGTGGTCCATGAAGCCGCCGCGAAAGCACATGATAAAAGATATACTGATATAAGTTCTATTTTTGAATAGGATTGGATTTAATTTAATTGTTGATGTGTATATTGAACGACAAAATAATGAATCGGCAAGAGGATAATGGAGATTACAATTAAAAATAGAACCGCTGTAAAATCTGTGAAGAGTATATAAATAGTAGTGCCAATCAAGTACACACTAATCAAAGAAATGGCAATGATAGTAAGCCATAGTAAGGATCTCTTGTTCGCAAAAAATCTAAAGATATAATTAATAAAATACCAAACAATCCTCCTAGCAAAGCAAACCAGTATGAAGCTTCTTTGAAATAAGAAATAGCTTCCTTTATCAGAGATGAATCAAAAAGAAAGACATACAAAGGCAAAAATATTTTTGCCAAACAAACATCTCCTTATATACTATATTTTTCCATATTATAACACAAAAAAAGTGGTTCCGTAGAAGGGACCACTTTTTAATGGAAAAATGCCAATTCTTCTTCAATAGCTTTTTTAATTTTCTCCAACGTTTCCTCTGGATTTTTCCCGTGGATTCGGCGATTATTCACTAATGCATATGGCTTAAGCCGGCATAATCCACAGAAATTCAAGCAGTCATTAATGAGAACTGCCACTTCAGGATATTCCGATTCGATCATATTCTCTATATCAAATGTGTTCATTAAATTACTGTCACATATCTCTACCACAACGATCCCCATCCTATCACCTTCCATCTATGTCTGTATGATTTTTATCACAGACATTAAGAGAATCATTCTATAAACTAACTCTATCATATCTACTTTGTCAACATATAAGTTTTGAAAGAAGGGGTGAAGCAAATGGTGAAAGAACAATCTACCCGTGCTATGATTTTGGAATTATTGAAAAAGAACCAATCACTGTCTGTCAGTGGTATTAGCAATTTCTTAAATATTACCGAAATGGCGATCAGAAAACATCTCATAAAACTAGAAAGTGAAAAATTAATAACTTCCCGTACCGTTAGACAACCGATGGGGCGCCCAGTTATCTATTATTCATTGACGGCTGCTGGAGAAAATGCCTTTCCTAAAAGTTATGATCTGCTTACAATGGAGTTTTTACGTGACATGGAAGAAACAATAGGTATAGAAGCAATCGATCAGCTATTTGAAAAAAGAGAAGAACGTTTACGTCAAAAATATCGCAGACGAATTTTTATCGAAGATCCCATTTCAGAAAAAGTAAAAGCATTAGTGAAAGTACAAAGTGACAACGGCTATATGTCAGAATTTCATCAAGAAGATAATGATAAACTATCCTTTTCTCAATATAATTGCCCGATTGCAGCGATAGCAGATAAATATGATAAACCATGTGAGTGTGAATTGAATTTGTTTAAATCCGTACTTGGTACCGAGAAAGTAAAGCGTGTCGAATGCATCGCAAAAGGTGGTGCTGCTTGTAAATATGTCGTACAAAAATAAAGCGAGACTTCCCTCAGTGGGGGTTTTATGGACAATTAGCACCGTGATAAAGCTGTAGAGCGTGGTTGCTCTACAGCCAACTTAAAAACAGCGGTACCAAAAAAGATACAACAACTGCGCTAATCGTCATCGATAGTGCACTGACCGCACCATCCAGTTGACCTAACTCCAATGCTTTGGAAGTGCCGATCGCATGTGATGCCGTACCGATACCGAGTCCTCTGGCAACAGGGTGATGAATACGAAGCAATCGCAAAATGACCGGACCGAACATTGCACCACTTATACCAGCTATCATGACAAATACTGCAGCAAAGGATAAATTGCCACCTGCTGTATCGGTAATACTTAATGCGACAGGTGTGGTAACCGACTTAGCTGCGATAGACTGAATAATCCAATCTTCAAATCCCAAGATTTTTGCGCCTGCAATCCCAGTAACAATACCAATTATCGAACCTGCAAATATGCCAATAAAAATGGTCCGGGCGTATTTTTTGATTAAATCAAGCTGGCGATAGAGTGGTAATGCCAGGGCGACAACGATTGGTCCAAGAAACAGATCAATCCATTGTCCACCGAGCATATACGATTGATAAGGAATGTCGCTGATCGCTAAAAATATAATGAAAATACCAGAAGTTAAGAAAATCGGTAAGGTAAATGGATTTGGATATTTACGATAGATCCTTTTTGTAATAGCAAAAACAGCAATAGTAACAAATAAAAAAATAATTCCAATCCCTAAATTAATCATGAGCATCCACATCTTTCTTCAGCAACAAGGATGTAATCAATCCACTAATGCCAATGATTAAAAAAGTGCTAATCATGACCAGAGGAATCATTAAACTGCCTTTGCCATAAAAGAAATCCAAATATTGTACAACACCGACTGTAACGGGAACGAAGAATATCGGCATATCCTTCATTAATAAGTCGATTCCGTCAGCAACCCATTCGACACGGATCAGTTTTGCAGTTAACAACGCAAAAAAGAGCAGCATCCCGATAATGCTACCTGGTATAAATAATGAAAAAGCTGCCTGGATTGCTTCACCCATATAATAAAACAAAAATAGCACACTAATCTGTAAGATGATTTTTAAATATTTCATGATAAGGCCTCCGCTTTTATCATACGCCTTACAGAACTATGCGCGCAAGTTAAATTATCAAGTTCTTTTTAACAAGCATCAATTCTTGATAATATTTTTCTTAACATATTCACAATGTTATCAACAGCCAAAAACAGATTTGAAAGCTTCTAGCTAATTTATCCACATTATCCCCATTAAATCAACCAATCTAGGCACTGAATAACTACCCTTGTCAAAACAAGATCCACAAACCTTATGCACATTATGCACAGATTTGTGGATAATTGTTGTGGATAGTTACATTGCTTCTTCACCCTCTGCAGCAGATTCCATATGGGAGAAGTAATTTTCTTTGGTAATGACATATAAATCATAAACAGGTTCTTCCTGTGGATTGATTTTTTCAAAAACTGCAGGGTAGCTTTCGTTACCATACATGACAAAAGGGATTTTTAAAACTGCTTTTAAAGAGCGTACATTCGCACGTCTGATTTTAATGAAAATCGCGTCCATATCATGTTGATAAAAAAGCTCTTCGAAAAAGGCGTCTTTCGCTAATTTGTTATAACCCTTGCCAAAGTAAGGCTTACCGATCCACGTTGCCAAAAAGCCTGCCTTGTTTTCC
Organism: Gracilibacillus salitolerans; assembly: GCF_009650095.1. Classification (GTDB taxonomy): domain Bacteria; phylum Bacillota; class Bacilli; order Bacillales; family Amphibacillaceae; genus Gracilibacillus; species Gracilibacillus salitolerans. Next base: position 999,784 of record NZ_CP045915.1, read on the forward strand.
ATATCAAATAAATTGATCGTCCCGATTGGATTAAAATATTCATCGACGATGGTGCGGGAGATTAATTCACCCCGTTCTTCAGCTTCCATTGTCTGTTTTGTTAAAAAGTAAAATTCGTCACTGGAATAAGCTTTATGTCTTACGTATGGAAATACTTCCGGATCAGACATGAGATCGAATAAAACTGGAGCTTCCTGGACGTCTCTTTTTTTAAGCATAAAAAATCCCTCCTTAGTCTTTGGAGGGTGAAAAGAAGACAGAAACATGGCATAGCTGTGTTCTAGCCACCCTCGAATTTTTATCAAAGTTTAAACAAAAATTCGGGGTGGGAATCGAACCCACTAGAACCAGTATATTCCCACTGGTGGCGCACCATTTGCCTTCCCTTATATCGATTACTCAATACCCTTATCTTACACAATAAACAAGATACTTGTAAATAGAAAATCACAAAAAAATATGAAAAAATTTAAGTAAAATGAAGGAATATTAAGAAAATTTACTTTAAGTTAACATAGGTGTCATAAATGGTATTAAATCGTTGAATATGGCGGTTAATTGTAAATTTCGGCCAATGCATGGTCGATTGTATCGTGGTGAAAACGATAGCCTGATTCCATCGCTTTTTCAGGTAACACCTTTTGTCCATCCACTACAAGTATACTCATTTCACCTAAAACCGTTCTTAAAAGAAAGCTTGGCGTAGGAAACCAGTTTGGTCGTTTTAAAGCTTTTGCAAGAACTTGTGCTAATTCTTTATTTTGAACTGGACTTGGGGCAGTGAGATTTAAGGTACGATCGACATGTTTATGATCGATTGCATATAACAAAAGGCCAACGACATCCTTAATATGAATCCATGATACCCACTGTTTGCCTGAACCAATTTTTCCCCCGGCAAATAGACGAAAAGGCATAGCCATTAGTGGTAAAGCACCTTCATCTCCTAAGACGACGCCAAGCCTTGCCACAACCGTTCGAACACCATATGACCTTGCTTGCAATGCAGTTCTTTCCCATGCTTCTGTAACTTCGGCTAGAAAATCATTTCCTTGTTCTTCCGATTGTTCTGTAAAAGTTTTCGTGTCTGATGTACCGAAGTATCCAACCGCTGATGCGTTAATGAGTACTTCTGGTTTTTCTGGCAGTTTACGAATGAAGTCGATAATCGCATAGGTCGCATTAATTCTACTTTGATAGATTCTGTCCTTTTTTGTTTTTGTCCAATAACCAAATAAAGAATCTCCGGCCAAATTAATAATGGCATCAAGCTTTGGTAAATGTTGTTCCGGGTGAAAGTCGTCATGTAACCATCCAATATAGGATACTTGGTGATTGCTTTTATATTCTTGAGGAGATCGAGTTAAAATGTAGACTGTATCACCACGATCGATTAATGCTTTTGTTACATGTTTTCCGACAAAGCCAGTTCCGCCAGCAATTGCAATGTTCATTACGAGACCCTCCATTTTTGCAGAACAAATGTTTGTGTGGTAAAATAATATTGAGGTGGTAAATTTGCCCGAAATAACTAAAATAACGACGCAAAAGAAATCAAAGCACCGTTTTAATATTTTTTTAAAGGAAAATGAGCAAGAATATTATGGCTTTAGTGTGAATGAAGATATTCTTATCGAATATTATCTTCGAAAAGGGCAGATCCTTACTCCTGAAATGATCGAGCAAATTCAGGAAAAAGATGAATCCTATAAAGCATATACCCTTTCTGTGAAGTATTTAAGTTACAGAATGCGTTCTGAACAGGAATTAATGGACCACTTACAACGAAAAGAAGTCGACGATACCTATATCGGTGAAGTAATCACTCGTTTGAAACGGGAAGGTTTAGTGGATGACCTCGCATTTAGTGAGGCATTAGTGCGAACAAAAATGCAAACATCTACTAAAGGTCCATTAATGATAAAGAAGGAACTAGCTGAGAAAGGTATACAAGCTTCAATTATGGAACAGGCATTATCCTTTTATACATTTGAGAAACAATTCGAAAAAGTAGAAAAATTGGCGAAAAAGAAATTACAAGCTTCCAGTAAGAAATCCCACCAGCAGCAAATAGACAGTATAAAACAATCGCTAATGCAAAAAGGGTTCTCATTCCAAGTTATTTCAGAAGTACTAAATAATATTGAGCTGGAGCGTGACGATGATGAGGAGTACCATGCTATTGTATTTCAGGGTGAGAAACTAGTGACGAAATATCAGAAAAAAGATAGTGGTTATGCATTGAAACAAAAGGTAAAAGCAGCCTTGTATCGTAAAGGCTTTGCATCTGATTTAATCGATCGCTTTGTCAATGAGCATATGAGTGAGCACTGATTAGCTAGTGCTCACTATACCTTGAATATGTTCGATTGCCTCGAATACGTCATTCACGACGTGTGTTGCTTTCTGTTTAACTGCTTCTGGTGCTGTGTTCATGGCAAAGCTGTTAGCTGACATTTCAAACATTGGAATATCATTATAAGAATCTCCTATAACGGCTATTTCTTCTGGTTTAATGTCCAAATGCGCTGCTAATGCTGTTAACCCTAATGCTTTACTTACACCTTTGGGCACAATATCAACACAGTGCGGGTCAGATAAATACGTTTCACTCACCTCATGAAATGCTTCATCTATCTTCTTCTGGAAACCAACGATATCTTTTTCTTCACCAAGCAGCATGTATTTACTGGGTAAGAACGCTTCGTTATAATCATTTGCAAAATCAACACCTTCGACAAGTGGGAAATAAAGAATGTCTTCCATCGCTTTAATTTCTGGTGTTTTAAAAGAGATATATGATTCATCTGCGGTTGTAATGCAGAATGGATTAGGAAATGCACTTACTGCGTGATGTAAAGCACTGCTGGTTGCTACATCAAAAGTTTTTGCAAGGATTTTTTGATTATCTTTCGTATCCACAAAGGCACCATTTTGACTTATACGGTGTGCATCATGCTTTATTTCTGTACAGATTTTTACGATATCTCGTTCCATTCTTCCTGTAGCAACTGCAAAATCAATGCCGTGTTCTTTTAAACGATGAATAGCATCTATATCTTCTTGTTTGATGACATTGCTATGTTTTAATAGTGTCCCATCTAAATCTGTTGCAAATAATTTTATCAAGCTGTATCATCCTTTTTTGTAAGATTATTTTAATTATACAAGGTAATAGGCTGTATACAAAAATAATACGTCACCGGTTTACGATATTTTAACATTTACCCATAGTAATGGTAAAATGAAAGTAGAAACTTACATGGTGGTGTAGCAATGGAACGCAGATATAGCACATATACTGTTGAAGAATTACGAGCAGAAGTAGCACGAATAAAGGAAAAATTGCAAAAAGCAGAGCAATGGGGAAATGTCAGTGAATATGAGATCCTCCAGCGAAAAATGCAAATGGCAGCTGCATATCTTGTTAACCCGGCTGATTTTGATAAAGGAGAGCGCTACGAGCTGGCTGGAGATCCTGGTCAAACTTTTGAGATCACTTATATAAATGGGGTGTTTGCCTGGGGGCACCGTATCAATTTATTAGGTCAAAAATTTGAAAAAGAAGAAGCTGTGCCGTTATCCATATTAGGGGATAAACAATCTAAATATAAGCGAGGGAAGTAAAGATGCAAGATGAGATTCAAAGACTAGCTAATGAATTACATCAAAAAAATCCATCATTAACCTTGCTTGAGGCAAGAAGTTGGGTGGAATTACTTTGGGAAGATTTTGAATCCACAAGAGCGAAAGCGGGTAGGAAATACGAAGGAGTCGAAGTGACAAAGAAAATTGTACGCCACTGGATAGCACAATATGGCGATAAATTAGATGACTTCGCGACAAGATACCCAAGATATCAGAAACTAATTAATGGTGAAAATAAAACTTTACATTAAAGAAAAACTTGGCTTATCACCAAGTTTTTCTTATACTGTCAACAATAAAATTTTATATATGCTTTTGGTGGACACTTGAAAAAATTACACTGTATTGCCATCCCAATTTAATTTATCTTGTAATTTTTCTTCAGAGAACACCCAGCCTGTATAAGAATTCATAACTCTCATATTATCATCAATTTGAACGACTGCTACAAATGGGTAATGCCCTTCGGAACGATAGCGTAAATCAATGAACCGCACCTCGGTAAAGTCATCATACATATTGATCTCCCAACGATAAATCGGTGAAAAAGATAAGAAAGCAGAAATGTTTTTATCTTTCATGGCAAAATTCATGATAGGATCATCAGGTAGTGGAACCCGATAAAACTTATCATCAATTTCAATATGTCCATCCTTGACTCTCCCGACAAAAAAGTGTTGATCTGTTGTTAAGGCAATACGCCAGATATTTTGTTTTATAGTCGGAGAAGTTGCAATCTGTTCGACATGGGGGAAATTTTTATGAATCATCTTTACAATTTCCCGCTTGTCGATATACCGTTTAATGTAATACAATACAATAATAAAATAAATCATTAACCAAGTGTAGCCAGGATTAGCACCAAGTAACCATGCAATGATCCCGATGACGTGCAGACTGAAAATGTAGGGATCAAAGGTGCTGATAAAGCCATGTGCTACCCATTTTTTTGTGAATGGCCGGTATGCTTGTGTACCATAAGCATTGAAAATATCAACAAAAACATGCAAAATCACGGCAAGAAATGTCCATAACCATAAATGAATAAAACTAACTTCTGGAACGAACAAGTATATAATCGAGGAAATCAAGATGCCCCAGAAGATAACAGCAGGGATGGAGTGGGTAATACCACGGTGGTGTCTAATATATGTGGCATTATCACGCAGCTTTAATACGGTATCAAAATCTGGTGCGTGTGACGCTATTATCGTTCCTATCATCACTGCTGTAAAGAGGGTTGTATCTTGTTGTACAATTGGATCTAATGTCGCAATGCCTCCTAAGGCAATACCCATTGTAATATGAGTACCAGTATCCATCTTAGCTGCCCCTTTCTTGTCTTATTTAAACATTGTATCACGAAGGATGATTATCTGTGAAATATACGTCTACTATCAATATACCCCAATTTCAAGAGGATTTAATCACATGGTTTGAAAAAGAACAACGACAATTACCATGGAGAGAGAATCAGGATCCGTATCGTGTATGGGTATCAGAGATTATGTTACAGCAAACAAAAGTTGATACCGTTATTCCATACTTCCAAAACTTCATGGAACATTTTCCGACTTTAACAGCTCTAGCGGAAGCAGATGAGCAAAAAGTGTTAAAAGCGTGGGAAGGTCTTGGTTATTACTCGCGTGCTCGTAATTTACAAACTGCAGTTAAAGAAGTGGTCGCACAATATGACGCCCAAGTACCCGACGACCCTAAACAATTAGGTGACTTAAAAGGTGTCGGGCCATACACGAAAGGTGCGATATTAAGCATTGCGTTTGATAAAGCAGAACCAGCAGTCGATGGCAATGTCATGCGCGTTCTCTCACGTGTTTTACGGATTGAAGAGGATATTGCAAAAGCTAAAACAAGAAAAACGTTTGAAGCAGCGGTCCGTGATTTAATTTCGGAAGAAAACCCGTCTGCCTTCAACCAAGGTTTAATGGAATTAGGTGCTTTAGTGTGTACTCCAAAAAATCCGAGTTGTTTATTATGCCCGGTGCAAGAACATTGTGTCGCATTTCGGGAAGGTGTCGAACAAACTTTACCAATTAAGAAGAATAAAATAAAACAATCATCACATACTTATTTTGCACTTGTTGTTCAAGATAATGCAGGTAATTATCTTTTGGAACAAAGGCCAGACCAAGGCTTACTTGCCCAATTATGGCAATTTCCAATGGTAAAAGCAGATGAAGTCGATGAAAAACATCTGTCAGCTTACGTACAAGAGAAATTTCAAGTAGAAGAAGTCGAGATTAACGATCTGGAACCTGTCAAGCATGTCTTTTCTCATCTAACATGGTTTTTGAATGTGAAATATGTAACTGTAAAAGGGGAGATTACTGGAGATGGACATATGGAACTTCTATCAAAAAAGGAAATCACACAATATCCACTACCAGTGTCTCATCAAAATATTTATAAACAATTATAGCAAAATATGCTCATTGTAAAGGAAACTTCATAATAGAATAGCCATTGTAGTCTCCACAAAAAATTAGATGTTTTTTGGATAAAATAACCGATCATGGGTAAATTAATGTTCGTGGAGGTGATATTGATGGCTAAACGTAACAATCAACAACAACAACAACAAGCAAACGCAAGTAAAACAAACGCTGCTGAAGTAAAACGTCAAAATCAACAAGCTGCACAAGGTCAAGGACAGTTCGGTGCTGAGTTTGCTAGCGAAACTGATGCACAAGAGGTTCGTAAGCAAAATCAAAAGTCTCAAAACAAAAAACAATAATAATACAATTTTTAAAAAGCTTGACTCTCCAATGTGGAGAGTCAAGTTTTTTTGTGAGATAAGAAATAAAATTTGCGTATTTGTTTAGCTCCGAGGGCCCAGAAACTAGGCGACTTCACGAATCACCCTACGATAAGTCATCATCGCGATCTGAAGATCCACTTTGCAAAATGATCTTCTTTGCAAAGTTAGCTGAAGACGCGCCCCCTGGAAAGCGAAGTGGGCAAGCCGGAGCGGTTGTGAAGCCTATTATTCCTTTCAAAATGACCACTTTGATTCATCGTTATACATTTATTGCGTATCATCCCCCATACGTGTCAACAACTAATCTTTGTCTGCTAAAAGGACCGGGCGGGCTTTCTCGGTTTTTCTTAAATATACAGATCTTATTATCAATTCAAAAAAATGTGACATAACCTAGGCAATAATCTTTGATGTGAATGATAAACGACAAATCCAACCGTGGTAAGAAAAGATTTGTTGAATAAACCAAATGACAAATCCTCAAGGCAAAAAATGATATGTACAGCCGATTACAGCGAAGAATCATAGTGGTATTGGCTGAGCGCTATAACAGTCTTCTGTAAAATCAGCAGGTCCGTACACACATGTTGTAGAGGAAAAAACACTGCTAATGATGAATCTGGTTTTTCTGTTGGATGTAAAAAGCTAGCGATTTTCTCCTCACTTTCTTACAACCGTTCAGTTAAGAAACTACACAACCTATCTTCATATTAATTACACTATTCCAATTGTATTATTTTCAATTGTAAATATTTATCGTTATAATTAGTATTACTAAATAAAAGAAAGGACGATACGAATGGATGGCCTTGAACCAGGAAAAACAATTCAAATACAAAGTTATAAACATAACGGTCAGCTCCATCGTGTCTGGGATACAACAACGGTATTAAAAGGAACAAGTAATCGCGTGATTGGCGCTAATGATAAAACATTAGTTACTGAAAGTGATGGCCGCACATGGATAACGAGAGAGCCGGCGATTTGTTTTTTTCATGCGAAGTATTGGTTCAATGTAATCGGAATGTTACGCGATGATGGCATATATTATTACTGTAACATTAGCTCGCCATTTGTGTTTGAAGACCGGGCGGTGAAATATATAGATTATGACTTAGACGTAAAAGTATTTCCAGATATGACATATACGCTATTGGATGAGGATGAATATGAGTTGCATAGAAGTCAAATGAATTATCCAAAAGTTTTAGACAAAATATTATGGAACAATGTTGATCATCTCCTGCATTGGGTAAGACAGCGGAAAGGACCTTTTTCACCAGAGTTCGTTGATCAATGGTATGAATTATATCTAACTTATCGCTAATAGCAACACGGTATGGAAAGAGGTGAAATAAGTTTGGATAGTATAAAAAGATATATGCAATATGTCTTCCCGTATAAGTGGAAGATTTTAGTTACGGTATTGATAGGGATCTTGAAATTTGGTATCCCTCTTTTAATGCCTTTAATTGTAAAATATGTAATCGATGATATTATTGGGGCAGAAGGATTAACATCCAATGAAAAATTATCGCAATTATTTTGGTTAATGGGAAGTGCCGCAATTTTATTTATAGTCCTACGACCGCCAATTGAATATTATCGCCAATATTTAGCACAATGGACAGGAAACAAAATCTTATTTGATATCCGTGAGCAATTATTTGATCATATTCAACGCTTAAGTTTGCAATATTATTCGCGAACAAAAACAGGTGAAATTATTTCCAGAGTAATTCATGATGTAGAGCAGACCAAGAATTTTGTAATGACAGGTTTAATGAACATATGGCTTGATATGATTACCATTCTGATTGCGATCGGGATTATGTTATTCATGGATGTATGGTTGACGATCGTATCCATTATGTTATTCCCGCTTTATGCGATATCTGTGAAGATTTTCTATGGGAAATTACGAGCCTTAACGAGAAAAAGATCACAAGCATTAGCTCAAGTACAAGGTCACCTACATGAACGTGTGCAAGGAATTCCTGTAACACGCAGTTTTGCATTGGAGGATTATGAAGAGAAGGAGTTCGATAAACAAAACCAGAATTTCTTACAGCGTGCAATAGACCATACGTCTTGGAATGCAAAAACTTTTGCTGTAATGAATACCATTACGGACGTGGCACCATTATTAGTAATCGGTTTTGCCGGATATTTTGCCATTACCTCCGATTTAACAGTTGGTACGATGGCAGCATTTATCGGTTATATGGATCGTGTCTACGGTCCATTACAAAGGTTAATCAGTTCCTCAACGGTACTTGTACAATCGATCGCGTCCATGGATCGTGTGTTTGAACTTATCGATGAAAAATATGATATTAAAGACAAACCGACTGCGAAACCATTAAATAATGTTGATGGAAAAGTGGAGTTGGACCATGTATCCTTCCGTTATGAAAAAGAGGAAGATATCGTCTTAAAGGATATTTCACTCCATGTTGAGCAGGGAGAGACAATTGCTTTCGTTGGTATGAGTGGGGGCGGGAAGTCAACCATTATTAGTTTAATACCTCGTTTTTACGATGTGACAAGTGGTCGTATTTTAATTGATGGACATGATATTCGCGATGTGCAGGCCCGCTCATTAAGGGATAAAATTGGTATGGTGTTACAAGATAATATTTTGTTCAGCGAGTCGATTGCGATGAACATCCGAATGGGTAACCCTGAGGCAACAGATGAGGAAGTAATAGCGGCAGCCAAAGCTGCTAATGCCCATCAGTTTATCACCGAGTTAGCGAATGGCTATGATACATTGGTCGGTGAACGCGGGGTAAAACTGTCAGGGGGACAGAAGCAAAGAATAGCTATTGCTCGTGTATTCTTAAAAAATCCTCCATTATTGATCTTAGATGAAGCAACGTCAGCACTTGATTTAGAAAGTGAGCACTTAATCCAGGAAGCATTAGAAAAACTAGCGTCTGATCGAACTACCTTTATCGTAGCCCATCGATTATCGACGATTACTCATGCTGATCGGATTGTGTTAATTGAAAATGGTGAAATTGTCGAAGAAGGTACACATCAGCAATTAATGCGACAGCAAGGCCATTACTATAATTTATATCAAGTGCAAGAATTGGATAATGACTAAAACCATCCGTACCTATCGGATGGTTTTTTTTTATGGGTAAGGAAGGATTTTTCTGCGTTTTTTCTTAAAGTTGAAGTCGAGGTGCTCGTGAAATCTTTGATAACTATTCAGAATTCGCTGGAGATGGAGGATTTCTTTGTGATATTCCATTAGTCTGGAGGCTAGTGGTAATAGAGAGAGCCTATCTTTATCATCTTGTTCGTATACATGTATAAGTGTTTCGACAAGATGTGGAATATCTGGATCGGTAATTTCCTCAATCGATTTCGTGGGATTCTTTTTGATTTTACCCATCGCACTTAGTAACAAGCGTTCATGGGAATAGATGATTTTATCTAATTCATCCACTAAAACATTTTGGAATTCTTTCGGAATATTTTCGACTTTATCATCGTATTGATGGAATGCGTTTAATGTAGCTAATGATTTTTTAGATGTATTAATCATCTGTCTAAAAATAATTAATTTGCGCATTTTTGGCATTCTTGTTTTTCTAAAATACATTCTTTCTTCACTAAACAATAAGTATGTATGATCGATATGACGTATTTCTGTTTCAATCCGATCAATTTCTGTACGTAAGGCAGGATCATCGGATAAGTGTCGGGTAGAGATACGTAACCATTGTAAAATATCAGATGTAATTTGATCGATGGATTTGAATAAACGCAATTCATATTTTGGTGGTAAAAATAACATGTTTACCATGAATGCGGAGAGAATCCCCAATGTTAAAGCGGAAAAACGAACACCGGCAAAATGAAATAACAGCATTTCGGTTGTTTCCATTACCGCAAGTACAGCAATTATGGCTAAAGCAATCGTATTTTCATTCATTTTAAAATACGTACAAAGAGCAATAACGATAATAATGGTAAAACCAATTACAATAGGGTCATTGCCTAGCCCGAATACGACCATTGCCCCAATACCTACACCAAAAATGTTAGCGTAAATTTGTTCAAGCATAGTTTGAAATGATCGATAAATATTTGGCTGGATCGCAAAAGCAGCAGCAATACCAGCATAGGTAGCAGCTCCAAGTCCAATTAAATCAGCAATATATAGTGCAATAGTGATTGCGAAACCAGTCTTCAGGATCCGAGCACCAAGCTTCATAAAACCCCTCCTTCTAAAATCTGTCATTAATTATACTCAGTATAACAGCTTCCCAATTCTTCGTGAAATAAAGTACCGAAAAAAACCAAGTATGAAAACCACTTCGAAGTGAAAAATAGACATAGTACTATATAACCGTTGATTGGAAGGGAAAAACGTGAAAGATAAAAAATTTGATCTCATCGCACTAGCATCAATACCTTTAGTGATGACATTGGGGAACTCTATGTTAATCCCAATTCTTCCGATTATTGAAAAGAAAATCGATATTACATCTTTTCAATCAAGTCTAATTATAACTGTATATTCGATAGTGGCCATTCTTTTGATCCCTTTTGCAGGATATTTATCTGATAAAATCGGGCGGAAAAAAGTCATTATACCTAGTCTCATTATTACCGGTATAGGTGGACTTATTTCTGCTTTTGCAGCATGGAAAATGGCAGATCCTTTTATGGTTATTTTAATAGGCCGTTTTTTACAAGGTATCGGTGCTTCCGGTGCCTTTCCAGTTGTTATCCCGACTGTCGGTGATATGTTTGACGATGAAAAGGAAGTAAGTGCCGGATTAGGTATAATTGAAACATCAAATACATTTGGTAAAGTCTTAAGTCCAATTATTGGTGCAGTACTTGCCATTTTTATTTGGTATTTACCGTTTTTATTTATCCCAATCTTTTCAGCCATTTCTGTTCTGTTGGTGATGCTCTTAGTTAAACCACCAAAAGAAGATGACGATCAAACTAAACAAACATTTCGAAAATTTTTACAATTGATCAAAAAAGTTTTCCATGATAATGGAAAATGGTTGATCGGCACCTTTATAATTGGCTGTATCAACATGTTTGTTTTGTTTGGGTTTTTATTTCATTTTTCTAATTTATTAGAAAAGGATTACCAGATGGAAGGACTCATAAAGGGTTCAATTCTTGCTATACCATTGTTATTCTTATGTATCGCATCATATGTAGCAGGAAAGAAAATTGGTAAAAATAAAATCGTCATGAAATGGGTTATACTCATCGGAAATCTTGTAGGAGGAATCCCACTTCTTTTTATTAAAGTAGATGTAACGATGGTCTATATCTCGATTATGTTATCGATAGCCGGTATTGGAATAGGTATTTCCTTGCCAGCACTAGACGCATTAATTACAGAAGGAGTAAAGAAAGACGTACGAGGAACTGTGACATCTCTTTACAGTAGTATGCGCTTTTTAGGTGTTGCGGCAGGTCCCCCAATAATCGCGATTTTTATTGACAAAAACCCGGACTGGATGTATTACTTTTTAGCAGGGGTAAGCGCAATTGCGATGTTGATTGCCTTTTTTGCCATTAAGCCGAGTGCGGATGAAAGTGGCTAAGCTGCACTAATAGTAAAACAAACCCGTTTCATTTGACTGAAACGGGTTTGTTAATGTTTCTTAATTTTTTGTGGGAATGTTTGTGTGTAATGGTGGTGTTACTAACCAGCCTTTTTCCTTATTTAACCGCAACATTTTAGCACCGGCTTGGGCTTGATTCATATGGAACTGACCGAAAAGCATTGCTATATCTTCTCGAGTACATTGACCAATGATGGTACTGCAAGCGACTAAGGATTTAGCGATATTTCCTGAGATTGCAGCGCTAATTTCCGCGTCATTAAATCTTGCTCCAACCGGAATGTCTTCTAAAGTTGCATAGGAACGTTCAGGTGGTGAAGGTGGTAAGGCAATACCATTGATTTTTAATATTTCCTCTATTCGTTCACTTTCCTGTTTGATAAGGGAAATACCATCCTCTAACTGTTTCTTTAAATCTTGGTCTCCACAATGATTCAAAAATGTCTGATAAGCGGCATAGTTTCCTTTTGCTGTAAATAAGTACGCCCAAACGTTTGAAATTTCACCATAATGTAAAGGTTGTTTTTTCGGATCACCAGATAAGATACCCATTTTTTTCCTCCTTATAAATAGGGCTTACCATTAAGTAAGTCCTATATCCATTATTGATTTAGTTGTTGATACATAGCTATTGTTTGTATATTTGCCCAATTTATGCAAAGAGAATAAAAGTATTTTGCATGACAAACACTAATGGAGGAGGTGATAAATAATGATAAGCTTAATTGTCAAAATAGTAACAGTACCAATTGTGTTGCTGCTTGCTATGTTTATGTCTGATAATGTTAATTATGGAGCAATGTGGCAGCCGTTTTTGATTATTTTACTATTAATAGGAAGTGGCTTGGCATTGGAATATGCGATATTGAATAGTAAAACTTTGTGGACAAGTGTTGCACTCGATTTAATCACAGCGTTTTTAATTCTTTATTTTATTTCCAATATGCTTGTAGATGCTTATGTTTCATTCGGAGGAGCACTGGTCGTTTCTATAATATTAGGTGTATGTGAATACATGTTACACCTCTTCTTGATCCGCTCCAAAAATGTAGATAAAGCACCAGCCTAATTGAAGGACAAAAGAAGTGAAAAAGGCAAAATTATGTCCATCATAAGCAAAATGAAGGACAAAAGAAAGCGAATATCGCTAACTTTGTCCTTCATTTTTATGCCATCTCACCAAATACGCGATCAACACACGCGATCGTTTCCTGAATATCTGCTTCAGTATGAGCGATTGTTAAAAACCATGCTTCATATTTAGAAGGGGCGAGGTTAATACCTTGATTCAACATTAACTTGAAGAACTGCCCGAATTTCTCACCGTCGGAAGCCTCTGCTTGGGCATAATTTGTTACCTTTTCCGCACCGAAATACAGGGTTAGTGCACCTTTTAAGCGGTTGATAGTAACATCAATGCCGTGTTTCTCAGTAGCATCAAGCATCCCTTTTTCCAACTGTGCACCTAATCGGTCAAGCTTCTCGTAAATACCATCTTCTTCTAATACTTCCAAACAAGCAATCCCTGCTGACATCGATGCTGGGTTTCCAGCCATTGTCCCTGCTTGATAGGCTGGTCCGAGTGGTGCAACCTGTTCCATAATTTCTGCTTTACCACCATATGCACCGATTGGCAATCCGCCACCAATGATTTTACCCATCGCGGTCATATCTGGTTCAACACCGACAAGTTTTTGGGCTGATCCGTAAGTAAAACGGAATGCAGTAATTACTTCATCATAAATAACTAAAGCACCGGCATCATGCGTTAGGTCATTGACTTGTTGTAAAAATCCTTCTTCAGGTTCGACAATACCGAAATTCCCAACTATCGGTTCGACTAAAACTGCTGCAACCTCGTCACCCCAGTGTTTAAGAGCTTCCTTAAATGCATCAATATCGTTAAAAGGAACTGTAATAACTTCCTGAGCAGTTGCTTTCGTTACACCAGCTGAATCTGGGTTACCTAATGTAGAAGGGCCTGAACCAGCCTGGACAAGCACTGCATCAAAATGTCCATGATAACATCCGGCAAATTTGATGACTTTTTCACGGCCGGTGTAGGCACGAGCAACACGAACGGTGGTCATCACTGCTTCCGTACCAGAGTTAACAAAACGGACTTTATCCATAGATGGGATTGCTGCTTTTAACTTTTGGGCAAAAATGTTTTCTAGTTTCGTTGGTGTTCCGTATAACACACCATTTTCGGCAGCGCGCTTAATCGCCTCGGTGATGTGTGGGTGTGCGTGGCCGGTAATAATCGGGCCGTACGCTCCTAAATAATCGATATATTTATTGCCATTGACATCCCAAAAGTAGGCGCCTGCTCCTTTTTCCATATAGACAGGGGAGCCACCGCCAACTCCTTTATAAGCGCGGGATGGGGAATTGACTCCACCGACAATATGTTGTTGTGCTTCTTTATGTAAAGCTTCTGATTGAGTAAATTGCATGAAAAAACCTCCATGATTAAAATGCATCTATTATTATAGCACTTTTAATCACAGAGGGAAAAATAGCTTACATCACTTGTTTAATTTTACGAATATACAATCCACGAATGAAGAAAAAGTAAATCGCATATACCAATAAATAACCACTAATCAATGTTACGCTCGGTATTAAAACAGATGATTCAAGCATATTTTGCAGTGCCTTAAAGGCAAATCCTGCATGAATGACAGCCAATATAAAGGGTATAAAAAACAAATAGGCTACTTGTTGAGTTGCGATTTTTTTCATTTCCCCAATTGTTAAGCCAATCCGATACAAGGCATGATATTGTCTGACATCTTTATCTAAATCCTGATATATTTTAAAATAAAGAATGGATCCTGCGGCAAGGAAGAAGAGCACACTGATAAATAATCCGAAAAATAAAGCGTAGGACAATGAGTTTCTCATAGCTAAGTAAGTATTTGCCTTGGTGTCAATACCAGAAACAATTTCATTATCTATTTTATCTACAGTCTCGTCAATTAACTCTGCATTTGCCACCCAATCATCAAATGTTAAAGCAATATATCGGTATTTTTCGTTAGGTTCGGCAACAGATGCAAACTCTTTATACATTTCATCATTTACGACAACAGTATGTCGCGTATGATAGTTACTATTCACAATAGTTGGAACAATTTTCGTTTGTAATGTTTGCTGATTGTTTTCTGACTCTATTGTTAATTCATCTGATATTCGGTTTGAAAAGGTCATCTCAAAAGTTGCGAGCATTACCATCATCTCATTTTCACCGAGGTTTTCTGTTAACTCTTCGTCATTTAGCTCTAATAAGGACTTGTAATCAGAATAGGATAAGATATCAACCCATGTTTCTACGCCATCGATCATGGTAAGAGCTTGGGTACGATCAACAGTTAAGGCTTGATAATCAATCTTTTCCTCATCTAATGTCTTCGTAAACTTGCTTACTTCCTCATCCATCTTGTCAATATTCTCTTCCCCTTTACTTAAAAAAGAGACATCCTGTGGTACATAGACAGATGCTTCTGTTTCTGCACTATCGAATACACCATAGAGAACACCGGATGCTGTGAAGGCAACAGCACTTAAGATCGTAACGAAAAATAGCAACCGTGCATGATCTTTTAATTTATAGCCCAATTCAGAAATAGTTAGTATGTTCGTTTTCTTAAAATAGAGGTGCTTATTTTTCTTGAGCAGATGGATAAATAACACGGAAAATTGAGTGAATAACAAATAAGTCCCCGGAATAATCAAACCTAAAATCGGCAACATCCGGTATCCGATCGACAGTAAATCCGATGTCCATGCCAGGTAATAAGCAGCAATCACTAATAGGAAGCCAATGATCGCAAGTATCCACGAAAACTTCGGTGTTCTCTTTGGCGCTTTTGCTCCAAGAAATAAATTGACGATGGAATTAACTCTCAATGTCCATACTACAATCAATGAGTTCAGTTCAAACATAATGAAGTAGCCGACAAATGTTAAGAGAAGTGCTTTCCATGAAATTTGAAAACCTAAGGAATTTTCCAGACCAAGCAAGTTAGAAAAGCCCATAATAAACAAATTAGAAAACAGCGTTCCAATTAATATACCAGCAATGATCGATACTAATCCAATAATAGAATTTTCCAAAATTAACAGCCGATTGAGCTGACTTTTACTGATGCCAAGCGTCATTAATATACCGTATTCTTTTTTACGAGATTTAATAAAAGCGCCTGTCGAATAAAGCACAAACAAAAAGGAAAAGCCAAAAATAATTACTTCAACAGCTGTGATTCCAGACTGGACTACGTCACGAAAATCATGATTCTGAATTTCTGGGTGAAACATAATCACCGCATAAATAAAGAACACAGCTACGGAAAACATACAGCTAAAGAAATAACTGAGATATTGACGGGAGTTACGTTTGACATTATTAAACGCGAACTGTCTGAAGGTCATCGGTATCTCCCCCTAGCATTGACTGCACATTCAAGATCTCTTGGAAAAAGGATTGACGGTTATCCCCTTTATGGAGTTCATTAAATATTTTTCCGTCTTTAATGAACAGAATTCGTTCACAGAAGCTGGCAGCGAAAGGATCATGTGACACCATTAGTGTTGTCGCTTCTTTCTGGCTGTTTAATTGCGAAAGAGTGTCCATCACTTGTCTCGAAGCTTTTGAATCCAAGTTGCCTGTAGGTTCATCAGCAAAAATAATCGATGGTTCATGAATAATTGCCCGGGCAATAGCAGCGCGTTGCATTTGTCCCCCTGAGACTTCAAAGCTACGATTACGCAGAATCGTGTCAATACCAAGTTGATTTGCAATCTGAGCTAATTTATTTTCCATATCTTTTACTTTCCAACCGTCTAGTGTGAGCGGAAGCATAATATTTTCGGCAATCGTTAATGTATCTAATAGATTGAAATCCTGAAAAATAAAGCCCATTTCCCGTCGTCTGAACTTAGCAAGTTTGCCTTTTGATAAACGAGTAATCTCTTCACAGTTAATTGTAAGTGTACCTGCAGATAAGCGGTCAATCGTTGACAGAACATTGAGTAAGGTTGTTTTACCACTACCAGATGGTCCCATTACACCGACGAATTCCCCTTTTTCAATTGAAAGTGAAAGATTATCGATTGCTTTATGTTCGATTCCACGTTTACTTCCGTATACTTTTGAAATATTAGTTGCCTGTAATAGGCTCATGATACGTTCATCCTTTCTGTTAACTTCTCTCTCTCCTTAGTATAAACAGTTCACGGCGTATAACCTATTGATTATTCTTTCAAAATGAAAAAGAAACCTTACATTTTTGTAAGATTTCTGTCAGGACGGATCAAAACGTATCGTAATGGTGGTTCCTTTCGTTGCTTCAGAGCTCACCTCAAGTTGATGTTCCAATGAATCACATATCTGTTTAGCGAGAAATAGTCCCATTCCAGTCGATTCGCGATAGTGTCTACCATTTTCCCCCGTAAAAAAAGGGTCAAAAATACGCTTGATGTCCTGTTGGGGTATCCCGATGCCGTGATCGATTACCTTTAATTCGACGGCACCTTCCCATACTGATGCTTGATAGTGAATAGTACTGTTCGTGTCGCCAGCATATTTAATCGCATTACCCGTGATTTGTTCCAGTACAAATCCCAGCCATTTCTGATCAGAATAGATATGTAAAGATGGGTCGATCTCTACCTTTGGATAAACACGATTACGGATAAAACTCGATTTATATTCCTGGATAATCGTATGCACTAAATCTTTCACGACAATTTTCTCCACATGAAAATCACGTTCAAATTGCTGTAATCGCGATTGGTATAAAGCAAGCTGTAGCCCATGTTTCATCCGGTCTAATTCCTCATCCATGTTTTGCTTTAATTGTGTGGGCAGATTATGTTCTTCTTTTTCTAAGGTTAATCGCATCACAGATAGTGGTGTTTTCATCTGATGGATCCATTGCTGCATAAAGATATTCTCTTGTTTTTTTTCAGTATGAAGTAGTTCTACTTGCTGCTTGTAGCTTTGATATTGTTTTTCATAGTGCTCTTTTAATTGAGTTGTAAGATGATCTGGTGTATTCGGCAACCATGCTGACTCTGAGGCATCATCAATAGTATAACGATAAATATCACGATATTTTGTATACCGATAGAGATGATAAATAGTAAGGAAAAAAGTAACGATAATGAACATATAAAGAAAATCGCTTTTACCAATTCGCGAACCACCTAGCGAACTGGCGAGTTGTGCTACTATCATTACTAACGCAATTTGCGAATAAAAAAAGATGATCGAACCAATCTGATCTTTTAGGTAACCTTTCATGATGAACGCTCCCAGACTTTTTCTAATTTGTATCCCGCACCACGAATCGTTCTCAATGCATCCTCTATCCCTAAATCAGCCAGTTTCTTTCGCAATCTTGTAATATTCACGCTTAATGTATTATCATCAACGAAATCCTGATCATCCCATAATCGCTCCAGTAAATATTCACGGGAAATGATTTTTTCTACCTGTGTCAGTAATGCTTGTGCTAATAGGCATTCCTTCTTTGTTAACAGACATTGTTTATCTTGAAAGGATAGGATAAACGTAGAGTTATCTAACTGTAAGCCACTGACATCTATTAAATGACCATTTTTATCTGTACGATATTCACCGTAAACACGACGCATTAGACTTTTGATTTTCGCCAATACGACTTCGAGCTGAAATGGCTTGGTTATGTAATCATCTGCACCATTTTCAATCGCCATTACTTGATCCATGCCACTATCACGGGCAGAGATGAAAATAATCGGACAATTACTAATCGCACGGATTTTGCGGCACCAGTAAAAGCCGTCAAATCTCGGTAAATTAATATCTAATAATACTAAATGTGGCTGATAGTTTTGAAACTCTTCCTGGATCTGATCAAAATCGTTTACAGAAGCTATCTCATAATCATACTTTTGCAAATAATCTGCTAATATATCGCGAATTTTCGGATCATCTTCGACAATATAAATACGCCTCATTCGTCATCACTCCTACTTTCCCATCGTATACTAAATATAGGAAAATATAAAGTGAGACTTCATAAGAGGGATTTTTCCAGTTATGATTAGCGAAATTTATATCAAGGTGATAAACAGTTGTGGGAGGTGAGTTATGGTTGCCGTTATATCGATTCTATTAATCGTCTTCTTATTAATAGGAAGTTTATCCGCTTTTATTTTCGGAAAAGCACATCAGCGCAGTTTCTTTTCCTATGAAATCTTTTATACGTTACTCGCTGTCTATTTCACCGTACTCACCTCATTTGCTTGTTTATATTTTGTATTGTCCTTTCAAGGTGTGTTGTTACTGGATGATGGTCAATTGAGGAAATTACCACCGTTTGAAACATTGGCTCATTCCTTCTATTTCAGCGGTGTCACATTAATGACAGTCGGTTATGGTGATATAACACCAATCGGCTGGGGAAGGCTACTGGCACTTGTGGAATCATTAATCGGCTACATTTTACCGCCCGCTTTCTTTCTGAAAATATGGCAGGGTAAAGGGGAACGTGATGTATATTAGTTGAGACTTAGGCTAATTTCATATACGCTTGAGGTAACAATGATGGATGGAGGGATTTTTTATCATGACAGTTGAAACAGGACAAGCTGTACAAGATTTTGAATTAACGAATAATGAAGGGGAAACAGTAAAACTCTCCGATTATAAAGGGAAAAATGTTGTCCTTTATTTCTATCCGAAAGATGATACCCCAGGCTGTACGACAGAAGCTTGTGATTTCCGTGATAACTATGAAAGCTTCCAGGACTTAGACGCAGTAATTCTCGGTGTAAGCCCGGATTCAGAGGATAGTCATAAGAAATTCATCGATAAGCATGACCTACCTTTTGAATTATTAGTGGATGAAGACAAGAAAGTAGCGGAACAATTCGGCGTATGGCAATTAAAGAACAAATTCGGTAAAGAGTATATGGGAATTGTTCGCTCTACATTTATTATCGACAAAGAAGGCGTCTTACAGAAAGAATTCCGCAATGTACAAGTAAAAGGACACGTTGAAAAAGCATTAAATTACATTCGTGAAGAATTGTAAGAAGCAAAAGTGTAAGCATCAACAGTGCTTGCACTTTTTTTGATAAAAGCAACTCATAGACAAAAAAGGTGGGAAAATCATGCGCATTTATACAAGATCAGGCGATAAAGGAGAAACATCGCTTATATATGGAACACGGGTACCAAAAAACCATGCACGAGTGGAGGCGTATGGTACATGTGATGAAGTAAATGCCGGAATTGGTCAAGTAATCAGTTATATCGAGCAAGAAGAGTTTCCAGTAAAAGCTACATTAATAGAAGAACTTCATTATATTCAAACGATTCTGTTCCATGTTGGTTCAGAGCTGGCAACACCAGAAGATAAAGAAGTGACATGGAAGCTGGAGCAACGTCACATTGATTCTTTAGAACAACAGATCGACAAATGGCAGGAAAATCTCCCCGAATTGCGGAATTTCATTTTGCCTTCCGGTCATATTGCGGCTAGCACCCTTCACCATGCGAGAACAGTGGCAAGAAGAGCAGAACGAATTGCAGTCGGAATTCAGGATCAATTACACGACTCATTAGCGATAAAATATTTAAATCGCTTATCCGATTATTTGTTTGTTGTGGCCCGAACAGTGAACCATCAGTTAGACGTGGAAGAAAAGAATTTAATAGCGGATATCTAATAAAGGACTAGCATAAAATTATTGGTAACTCGTATACTTATATTGACAGACCAAGTGGATAGAGAGTACACTAATTATAAGAATTATAAAGTAATAATTGTGTTAATAGTGGTACTATTGTAAAATAGTACTAATAGGCACACGGAGATATTACAATTTGTAGGAGAAAGTGAGGTGCATGGCGGTGTCTGAACATATGCTGCAAGAAGCGGTAGATAAATTAAAATCTTCAGGCGTTCGAATTACACCACAGCGTCATGCGGTGTTGGAATTTTTATTGAATGCTGAAACTCACCCTACTGCTGATGATATTTATAAAGCATTGGAAGGAAAATTTCCTAATATGAGTGTTGCAACTGTATATAATAATTTGCGTGTATTTCGCGAAATCGGCTTGGTTCGTGAATTGACATATGGAGATTCGTCCAGTCGTTTTGATTGTAACACATCTAAGCATTATCATATTATATGTGATAGTTGTGGGAAAATCGTTGACTTTCACTATCCAAGCCTTGATGAAGTTGAGTCATTAGCAGAGCAGATTACTGGGTTTGATGTAAGCCATCACCGAATGGAAGTATACGGTGTTTGTCAGGAATGTAAAAAAGAGAAAAACCAAATAGTTTAAAGCTAGACACACGATGCGGTTTTGCTCGTGTGTTTTTTATCCATATTCATATATAAAGTAAAAAAACGTCGCTGTTCACTCAGCGACGTTTTTTCTTTGAATTATAACTTTCATCAAATTCTTTTCCTTCTAAGTCCTTGTCCAGTGTAAGAGGTTGTTTACAATGCATACAGGCATCAACACGCCCCAGCATTTTGGTTGGTTTTTCACAGCTTGGACATATAATAGGTATGGCTCGGGTAGAGAGCATGCCGATCCAGAAATAAACGACTGAGCTGAAGATAACGGAGAGCGTTCCTAAAATCATAAAGATCAGCATCAACCATCCGATATTCTTAAAGAGTAAACCAACATACATAATGATGAATCCGATAAAAACTAAAGACAATGCGAAGGTTCTGATTTTATTTATTTTACTTTTATATGTAATATCCGCCATAGAACTTCCTCCAAAAACGTAGTGTATATCGATTGTAGTATAGCATATTTGTTATAAAAATGCTTGGGACCTAAATGTTAATGTTAAATAATACCTGTTTACGGAAAGTCCTCGTTGGGTAAAAAGTAACAATTGAAAAAAGTTCTGATGATAGAAAGGGATTATCTATTTTTTATCGAATTATTAAATATGAACAGATTGAGGGGGAAAATCAATTGGAGGATATTTTACGTCCTATTTATCAAGAAAGAGCAAGTAACCGTAACACAATGGGCATACTGATTATGGAGAAAAAGAAAAAAATCAGCCCGGAGACAGATAATTTTGATTCTATTTTGTTAGTAGTTGTAAAAGGATTAGAAGAGAAATGGATTGTGAAACATTATGAGTTTAAAGATCAATCTGCAGCATTGCATGTTATTGATCGTGATTTATTAGAAGAATGGATTGAAAAAAGTATATACAGACGAGCGGTAGAGTGGATTATTAATGGAAGAATCATCTATGACCGTAACGAGTATTTGGCAAATTTAAAGGAAACATTACGGGTATTTCCTTGTGAGAACAGGAAACTACGCTTAACCATCGAATTTTCCAAATTGACAAGAAGTTATATTGAATCTCGTGATCTTTTTGAATCTGGTAATTACTTAGATGCATACAGCAGGTTGTTGCGTTCTTTACATTACTTAGGAAGAATTTCTATTTTAGATAAAGGCTATCATCCAGAAGTGATGGTATGGAGTCAGATAAAACGAATCGATCCGGAAGTTTATAAGTTATATGAAGAATTAGTGCGAAGTACAGAAGAAATGAATAAAAGAGTCGAGCTGATGTTAATAGCGATGGATTTTGCAGTCAACCAACGAACAGAGGCATGTGCAGCCCATTTATTAGAGGTGATGCGCACACGTGACACACCTTGGGGATTCGGTGAGTTAAAAACACATCCGGATGTAGCTCCTTATATGTATGATTTAGTAAGTGTAGTAGAGTATTTAGTTTCAAAGGATATAATCGAAGTTGTATTGGAAGAAACCAAAAGCACATCCATTCGTCATCGTAAATATCAAGTCACGAAAAAGTAGAAGCTGTTATGCTTTTGCTTTTTTCTATATTATAATGGACTGCCTTTTTTATTCACACATTATAACGGAGAGCATATACTGTTGATGTTGATGCCAAAGAAGGGCTATGATCACGGAAAAGAATAAAGAAATAAAAAAATGCTGAAAAGTTGTTGACACTTTATTGAATTGCGTGTTATATTATTAAACGTCGCTGAAACGGCGAAACAAAAAAATATCATCTTTCAACAACAAGCAAAAAAAGAAATTTTAAAAAAAGTTGTTGACATCAATGCGGTGAGATGATATGATATAAAAGTTGTCGCAAAAAAACGGCAATCACATTGATCTTTGAAAACTGAACAAAACAACCAGTATGATTTTAAACATGAAACAAAGCTAGCTTATTGAAGCGAGCGCAAGTCAACTTTATTGAGAGTTTGATCTTGGCTCAGGACGAACGCTGGCGGCGTGCCTAATACATGCAAGTCGAGCGCGGGAAGCAAAAAGATCTCTTCGGAGTGACATTTGTGGAACGAGCGGCGGACGGGTGAGTAACACGTGGGCAACCTGCCTGTAAGACTGGGATAACTCCGGGAAACCGGGGCTAATACCGGATAATACTTTTCTTCGCATGAAGGAAAGTTGAAAGATGGCCTTTGGCTATCACTTACAGATGGGCCCGCGGCGCATTAGCTAGTTGGTGAGGTAAGAGCTCACCAAGGCAACGATGCGTAGCCGACCTGAGAGGGTGATCGGCCACACTGGGACTGAGACACGGCCCAGACTCCTACGGAGGCAGCAGTAGGGAATCTTCCGCAATGGACGAAAGTCTGACGGAGCAACGCCGCGTGAACGAAGAAGGTTTTCGGATCGTAAAGTTCTGTTGTTAGGGAAGAACAAGTACCGTTCAAATAGGGCGGTACCTTGACGGTACCTATCGAGGAAGCCCCGGCTAACTACGTGCCAGCAGCCGCGGTAATACGTAGGGGGCAAGCGTTGTCCGGAATTATTGGGCGTAAAGCGCGCGTAGGCGGTTTCTTAAGTCTGATGTGAAATCTTGCGGCTCAACCGCAAGCGGTCATTGGAAACTGGGGAACTTGAGTGCAGAAGAGGAGAGCGGAATTCCACGTGTAGCGGTGAAATGCGTAGATATGTGGAGGAACACCAGTGGCGAAGGCGGCTCTCTGGTCTGTAACTGACGCTGAGGTGCGAAAGCGTGGGGAGCGAACAGGATTAGATACCCTGGTAGTCCACGCCGTAAACGATGAGTGCTAGGTGTTAGGGGGTTTCCGCCCCTTAGTGCTGCAGTTAACGCAATAAGCACTCCGCCTGGGGAGTACGGCCGCAAGGCTGAAACTCAAAAGAATTGACGGGGGCCCGCACAAGCGGTGGAGCATGTGGTTTAATTCGAAGCAACGCGAAGAACCTTACCAGGTCTTGACATCTTCGGATGTCCCTAGAGATAGGGAGTTCCCTTCGGGGACCGAATGACAGGTGGTGCATGGTTGTCGTCAGCTCGTGTCGTGAGATGTTGGGTTAAGTCCCGCAACGAGCGCAACCCTTGATCTTAGTTGCCAGCATTCAGTTGGGCACTCTAAGGTGACTGCCGGTGACAAACCGGAGGAAGGTGGGGATGACGTCAAATCATCATGCCCCTTATGACCTGGGCTACACACGTGCTACAATGGATGGAACAAAGGGCAGCGAAGCGGCAACGCATTAGCAAATCCCATAAATCCATTCTCAGTTCGGATTGCAGGCTGCAACTCGCCTGTATGAAGCCGGAATCGCTAGTAATCGTGGATCAGCATGCCACGGTGAATACGTTCCCGGGCCTTGTACACACCGCCCGTCACACCACGAGAGTTGGCAACACCCGAAGTCGGTGGGGTAACCTTTGGAGCCAGCCGCCGAAGGTGGGGCCAATGATTGGGGTGAAGTCGTAACAAGGTAGCCGTATCGGAAGGTGCGGCTGGATCACCTCCTTTCTAAGGATTAAAGGAACACCTTTTTACAAGGTGCAAAAAAACATACTGCGTTGTTTGGTTCAGTTTTGAGAGATCAATTCTCTCTCTATTATGTACCTTGAAAACTAGATAAGAGTATGACAAGACATCAAACAAAAACCAACGACTTTTTCATGCGTTAAGCATAGTAAGTATAGTTAAGTGAAGAAGGGCGCACGGTGGATGCCTTGGCACTAGGAGCCGAAGAAGGACGGGACAAACACCGATATGTCTCGGGGAGCCGTACGTAGGCATTGATCCGAGAATTTCCGAATGGGGAAACCCTCTACTCGTCATGGAGTAGAACGTACATCTGAATTCATAGGATGTACGAGGCAGACCCGGGGAACTGAAACATCTCAGTACCCGGAGGAAGAGAAAGCAAACGCGATTTCCCGAGTAGCGGCGAGCGAAACGGAATTAGCCCAAACCAAAAAGCTTGCTTTTTGGGGTTGTAGGACACTCCATTGGAGTTATCAAGAAATACATTAGACGAAGCGGTCTGGAACGACCCGCGACAGAAGGTAAGAGCCCTGTAGTCGAAAGTGTGTTTCCTCCGGAGTGGATCCTGAGTACGGCGGAACACGTGAAATTCCGTCGGAATCCGGGAGGACCATCTCCCAAGGCTAAATACTACCTAGTGACCGATAGTGAACCAGTACCGTGAGGGAAAGGTGAAAAGCACCCCGGAAGGGGAGTGAAAGAGATCCTGAAACCGTGTGCCTACAAGTAGTCGGAGCCCTTTCATGGGTGACGGCGTACCTTTTGTAGAATGGACCGGCGAGTTACGATCCCCTGCAAGGTTAAGTGGAATACACGGAGCCGAAGCGAAAGCGAGTCTGAATAGGGCGACATAGTAGGTGGTCGTAGACCCGAAACCGTGTGATCTACCCATGTCCAGGGTGAAGGTCAGGTAACACTGACTGGAGGCCCGAACCCACGTACGTTGAAAAGTGCGGGGATGAGGTGTGGGTAGGGGTGAAATGCCAATCGAACACGGAGATAGCTGGTTCTCTCCGAAATAGCTTTAGGGCTAGCCTCAAGGGATGTATGTTGGAGGTAGAGCACTGATTGGACTAGGGGCCCTCACCGGGTTACCGAATTCAGTCAAACTCCGAATGCCAATCATATTACCTTGGGAGTCAGACTATGGGTGATAAGGTTCATAGTCGAAAGGGAAACAGCCCAGACCGTCAGCTAAGGTCCCCAAGTATACGTTAAGTGGAAAAGGATGTGGCGTTGCTTAGACAACCAGGATGTTGGCTTAGAAGCAGCCATCATTTAAAGAGTGCGTAATAGCTCACTGGTCGAGTGACGCTGCGCCGAAAATATACCGGGGCTAAACGTATCACCGAAGCTACGGATTGTTCTTCGAACAATGGTAGGAGAGCGTTCTAAGTGCAGTGAAGTCAGACCGTGAGGACTGGTGGAGCGCTTAGAAGTGAGAATGCCGGTATGAGTAGCGAAAAAGAAGTGAGAATCTTCTTCACCGAATGCCTAAGGTTTCCTGAGGAAGGCTCGTCCGCTCAGGGTTAGTCGGGGCCTAAGCCGAGGCCGAAAGGCGTAGGCGATGGACAACAGGTTGATATTCCTGTACCACCCAATTCCGTTTGAGTGATGGGGGGACGCAGAAGGATAAGGAATGCGCACCATTGGATGTGTGCGTCGAAGCAGTAAGAGCGTCAGATAGGCAAATCCGTCTGGCAAGCTTGAGCTGTGATCGGGAGGGAAATAGAGTACCGAAGTTCCGGATTTCACGCTGCCAAGAAAAGCCTCTAGCAAGGAAAAGGGTGCCCGTACCGCAAACCGACACAGGTAGGCGAGGAGAGAATCCTAAGGTGATCGGGAGAACTCTCGTTAAGGAACTCGGCAAAATGACCCCGTAACTTCGGGAGAAGGGGTGCTCCTTTAAGGAGGAGCCGCAGTGAAAAGGCCCAAGCGACTGTTTAGCAAAAACACAGGTCTCTGCGAAGCCGAAAGGCGAAGTATAGGGGCTGACACCTGCCCGGTGCTGGAAGGTTAAGGGGATGCGTTAGCATTAGCGAAGCGTTGAACCGAAGCCCCAGTAAACGGCGGCCGTAACTATAACGGTCCTAAGGTAGCGAAATTCCTTGTCGGGTAAGTTCCGACCCGCACGAAAGGTGCAACGACTTGGGCACTGTCTCAACGAGAGACCCGGTGAAATTATACTATGCGTGAAGATGCGCATTACCCGCGACAGGACGGAAAGACCCCGTGGAGCTTTACTGTAGCCTGATATTGAATGTTGGTACAGCTTGTACAGGATAGGTGGGAGCCTGAGAAACGTGAGCGCTAGCTTACGTGGAGGCGCCGGTGGGATACCACCCTGGCTGTATTGACCTTCTAACCCAGAACCGTGATCCGGTTCGGAGACAGTGTCAGGTGGGCAGTTTGACTGGGGCGGTCGCCTCCTAAAATGTAACGGAGGCGCCCAAAGGTTCCCTCAGAATGGTTGGAAATCATTCGTAGAGTGTAAAGGCAGAAGGGAGCTTGACTGCGAGACCTACAAGTCGAGCAGGGACGAAAGTCGGGCTTAGTGATCCGGCGGTACCGAATGGAAGGGCCGTCGCTCAACGGATAAAAGCTACCCCGGGGATAACAGGCTTATCTCCCCCAAGAGTCCACATCGACGGGGAGGTTTGGCACCTCGATGTCGGCTCATCGCATCCTGGGGCTGTAGTCGGTCCCAAGGGTTGGGCTGTTCGCCCATTAAAGCGGTACGCGAGCTGGGTTCAGAACGTCGTGAGACAGTTCGGTCCCTATCCGTCGTGGGCGTTGGAAGTTTGAGAGGAGCTGTCCTTAGTACGAGAGGACCGGGATGGACATACCGCTGGTGCACCAGTTGTTCCGCCAGGAGCATCGCTGGGTAGCTACGTGTGGAAGGGATAAGTGCTGAAAGCATCTAAGCATGAAGCCCCCCTCAAGATGAGACTTCCCATCTATTCGATAGAGTAAGATCCCTCAGAGACGATGAGGTAGATAGGTTCGAGGTGGAAGCATGGTGACATGTGTAGCTGACGAATACTAATCGATCGAGGACTTAACTATACATTTTGTTTGATCTTGTCTAATCACTCTTATCTAGTTTTGAAAGTATATTAAATTTTTACTTGATTTTTTGAGAATAC
The DNA here is from genome assembly GCF_009650095.1 of Gracilibacillus salitolerans. Classification (GTDB taxonomy): domain Bacteria; phylum Bacillota; class Bacilli; order Bacillales; family Amphibacillaceae; genus Gracilibacillus; species Gracilibacillus salitolerans. Next base: position 1,027,839 of record NZ_CP045915.1, read on the forward strand.
ATAGTATAATATTCTTTGTCACTAAAAATAACAGTACAAGCTTGGTGACGATAGCGGAGAGGTCACACCTGTTCCCATGCCGAACACAGTAGTTAAGCTCTCCAGCGCCCATGGTAGTTGGGGCTCGCGCCCCTGCAAGAGTAGGACGCCGCCAAGCACTTTTCTTCCATTCCACAGTAGCTCAGTGGTAGAGCAATCGGCTGTTAACCGATCGGTCGTAGGTTCGAATCCTACCTGTGGAGCCAAATGGAGAGCTGTCCGAGTGGCCGAAGGAGCACGATTGGAAATCGTGTGTGCGGTCAACGCCGTACCGAGGGTTCGAATCCCTCGCTCTCCGCCACTTTTAATATAGGCCCGTTGGTCAAGTGGTTAAGACACCGCCCTTTCACGGCGGTAACACGGGTTCGAATCCCGTACGGGTCACCAACAAAAAATTAAAGGAAGACATGTTAATTTACAACTTCCTGTATTGCGGAGGATTAGCTCAGCTGGGAGAGCACTTGCCTTACAAGCAAGGGGTCGCAGGTTCGAGCCCTGCATTCTCCACCATTCACAAATTAATACATTTCTTATTGTCGCGGGGTGGAGCAGTCTGGTAGCTCGTCGGGCTCATAACCCGAAGGTCGCAAGTTCAAATCTTGCCCCCGCAACCAAATTTGGTCCGGTAGTTCAGTTGGTTAGAATGCCTGCCTGTCACGCAGGAGGTCGCGGGTTCGAGTCCCGTCCGGACCGCCACTTTTAAACTTATCAATTCCTGGCTCGGTAGCTCAGTCGGTAGAGCAACGGACTGAAAATCCGTGTGTCGGCGGTTCGATTCCGTCCCGAGCCACCACTTTTAAAGATTTCTCTTTCTTATTTAATAGGTTCTATATTTATGGAGGGATAGCGAAGTTGGCCAAACGCGGCGGACTGTAAATCCGCTCCCATCGGGTTCGTAGGTTCGAGTCCTACTCCCTCCACCATTTTATTAATTTTATATTTTATAATAATTGTAGGGGTATAGTTTAACGGTAGAACAGAGGTCTCCAAAACCTCCAGTGTGGGTTCGATTCCTACTACCCCTGTTTTTCTTATCATGGCGATCATGGCGAAGTGGTTAACGCACCGGATTGTGGTTCCGGCATGCGTGGGTTCGATCCCCACTGGTCGCCCCATCTCAAATATTGGGCTATAGCCAAGCGGTAAGGCAACGGTTTTTGGTACCGTCATGCGCTGGTTCGAATCCAGCTAGCCCAGCCATTCATGCGGAAGTAGTTCAGTGGTAGAACATCACCTTGCCAAGGTGGGGGTCGCGGGTTCGAATCCCGTCTTCCGCTCCATTTGTATTTAACATTTTTATTTAAATATCATATAATATGTGTATCGAGGCGGCATAGCCAAGTGGTAAGGCAGAGGTCTGCAAAACCTTTATCACCGGTTCAAATCCGGTTGCCGCCTCCATTTCTATTTATGCCGGTGTGGCGGAATTGGCAGACGCGCACGACTCAAAATCGTGTTCCTCACGGAGTGTCGGTTCGAACCCGACCACCGGTATTTTTAGTAATTCTTTTTGTTAATTTTAAAATGAGTGTTTTGCGTTAGAATGTTGATATATCAATGTTCTAACGCTTTTTTTGTTTTTTGAGTTTACGATAGAAAGCGATGAGAGAGCTTTTGTATTTTCGTAAGGAAGTTTAATTCCGTAAATGGAATGATTGACTGATAGAAATTCATACCTATTTAGATAGAAGCCCATTTTTTTCTACCTGCTTTTTAAATTCAATTGGTGTCAGGCCATAATATTTTTTAAATGTTTTGCTAAAATGGGGGTAATCAGAGAAGCCCACTTTAAAAGCAATATTAGTAATATTCATTTCTAAGTCTATTATCATTTCTTTCGCTTTTGTCATTCTTAGTTTAATTAAATATTTTTTAAAACTAATGTTCATTTCTTCTTTAAAAGAACGACTAAAATAAGCTTCTGAAACTCCAATATTACCAGCTACCTCTTGCAGCGATAAATCCTCTTTTGAAAAGTTTTCCTTTACATATTCTACAGCTTTTAGGATGTTTTGACGTGATCCTAAATTACGAAGTCCTTTAATGGTATTTATCAAATAACTTATTTCATTTTTTGCTCTTTTAATAATCAAATCCATCGTATATGGCCATTTCATATATTCAGGCTGACGTTGAGGAAGACTAAGGTTTCTGTTTATTAATTCGTTTTCAATATCTTTTAATAGATTTTCTAATAATTGAGAGAGAGAAAATGGATTATTTTGCAGCTTATGATGCCCTTCAATAATAGTGCTAATTTTTTCGTGCGCTTTCTCTTCATTAAATTGCCAAATATATTCAACAATCTCTTTCTTATAGGTTTCAAGGAGCAGTACCCAATCATTATGTTTTGTATAAGAATATTCATATCTTTTCATTTGTCTATAGATATTATCTATGGTGGTGAATATTTGGTCCGGTACGATAGGTTTTAAAATAAAATCCGAAACACCAAAACGAATGGCTTTTTGTGCATAATTGAAATCATTATAGCCAGAAATGATGATAAACTTAACGGTTGGGTCAATTTTTTTAGTAGCTTCTATAAGTTCAAGTCCATCCATTTCGGGCATGCAAATATCTGTAATAATTAAATCTATAGAGTGTTTCTCTAGCAATTGAATAGCTTCTTTTCCATCTTCAGCAATTCCTATTACTGAAAATGCATCTTTTCTTTTTTTAAGCAGTTTTTGTAAACTTAATTGAATTACATGTTCATCATCTACAATCATGACGTTATACATGAATTTGCCTCCTCCGAATAGGGAAGTTTTATTTCAATAATGGTTCCTTTACCTTGGGTTACTTCTTTGATGTGTAATCCATATGAGGAACCGAAAGCTAAACGGATTCTTTCATGGACATTCCATAAACCAATACTTTTAGATTCTTTTTCTTTATCCTGAATGTGATTATCAATAGTACTCTTAAAAGCAAGATTATATTTTTCTTTAATTTTTGAGTTGATTCCATACCCTTTATCAATAATTTGAACGATATAGTAATCTGACTTTGTAAACGTATGAATGCCTATGTAAGAAGCTTTCATTTTATGATCTTGGTATCCGTGTAAAAAGGCATTTTCAACTAATGGTTGCAGGGATAAACGGATTATTGAAATTGCCTCTAGGCATTCATCATCTATTTGTAAGTCTATTTCTAAATGCCTGTGTCTTTCCTTCTGAATCTCTAAGTATGATTTGATATGGTCAATTTCTTCTCTTAATGAAACAACCTGTCGGGCATCACCAAGGTTATAACGAAACATATGGGCAAGAGACGTAGCTGTTTTACTAATGACCATATTATCTTCTAAGATCGCATGTGAATTAATAATTTCCAGTGTGTTATAGAGAAAATGCGGATTTATTTGAGCCTGCATAGCGCGAAGAGCGGATTCTTTTTGTTTAATCTGCATTTTTTGTTCTTTTAATTGAGCAGAATGGACTTCTTCATATAATCTCTTCAATTCATTAATCATTCTGTTAAAACTTCGAAATAAATTACCAATTTCATCTTTACGTTCCTTATATTTTGTATTTTGCACTGTTAAGTCTCCTAATTCCACTTTTTTCATTAAATTTTGAAGGTAGGAAAGAGAACCAGTTAGTGACAATGAGAATCCTCCAAAAACCGAAAGGGCCACCATAATAATAACTCCACCTAAAATAATAGTAATTGTTCGTAACTTTAGTAAATGGCTAATAATTTTTTCATGGGGTAGTTGCGCAATTAAAACCCAGTCTGTAGCCTGGAAGTGCTCATATATAAAAATATCCTTCTCTTTGTTCTGAGTAGTCGTAAAAATGTCACTTCTATTCTTTAGATAACGATCTAATGTAGCTGATTTTACATATTCCCCAATAAGGTTGGGATTTGTATGATAAATGATTTGGCCAGTATAATCCATTATCCAGACATTTGAATTCTCTATGTATAGGTTGTTACTTATATTGGAAATTTGGTTTAAGTTTATATCCACAATTAATAATGCTTCATATAAATAAGAATTATTGCTATGAATCTTTCTTGAAACGGTTATAACAGGCTGGGATCCAATTTTCTGTAATCCTATAACATTAAAGTTATTCATTTCAGTTGCCTTATTTAAAATGGAGTAATTCCTGTTTCTAACGCGATCCATGTCAATTAATTCAGTACTATTATAGTAATTTATTTGTCTGTTATTTTTACTTATCAGGGATATTCCAACTATGTCTGATCTTCCATCCATCATCTGTGTGAATAACTCTTTTTCAATTTGTTCTGATAAAATAAAATATTCATATCTGCTTAGTTCACCGCTATTAATGAATCTTTGAATTTGAGGATTAGAAATAAATGGATATGTAGAATTCTCCAAGTTAGAAATGTATAAATTTAAGTACTCATTTGTCTGCTGCATTAATTTTTTGTTTGATTGAATCGCTGCTTGTTCAATAGTAGAGGTTGAGTTTTCATACCATATGAAGCCTATTATAGAAATTGGTAAAAAAACAAAAAAAATAAAGATCCACAAAAGTTTCCCTTTTATTGAATGCGCTTTCATTATTACCACTTCCATACCTTGAATTTTTTTAATTGTATTAGTTCTATTACTTGAGAGCAAAAAATCACAAGTATGCAAAGAAAAACCATTCCGTATGATAGGAAAATGTTTAATAATATAGATGTAAGCGTTATACAGAATAAAAAATAGGAGGTACAAGGAATGAAGCAACACAAAAGTTTTTCTATTTTACTTTCAATAATTTTGGTAATGGTAATATTTATAGCGGGATGTTCATCTAATTCATCAACTACAGATAATGAATCATCTAATGAAAATGATACATCAAATTCGGAGGAAGAACAAGTAACAATTAATCTTGGTTTTTACTCAGGGGGGGAATCTGATGAGAAAATGCAAGAGTTAATTGATGGTTTTATGGAAAAGCACCCAGAAATTAAGGTTACTACACAGAGTGCTCCATATGGACAGTTTTTCCAAAAACTTGACACGCAAATTGCTGCGGGGGAAGCACCAGATATTTGGCTGTCAGATGGTGTATTAGTAATGAAATACGCAGAAAGAGGAGCAGTTAAGGATTTAACCGAATGGGTTAATCGAGATTTGAATAAAGAAGAGTATTACGGATTGGAATTTAATGAGGACACAAACGGAAAATACTGGGGTGTACCACAAGGTATTCAAATCGGGGCCCTTTATTACAACAAAGATCTCTTTGATCAAGCAGGTGTAGATTATCCTAATGAGGATTGGACGTGGGAAGATTTAAAAGAAGTAGCTGCGAAATTAACTATAGACGCTTCTGATAAGAAACCAGGTGATGAAGGATTTAATAGTGATAATATCAAACAATTCGGTTTAACTTTCTTCAGTATTACTGAAGGTTGGTTCCCAGTTCTAAAATCATATGGCGGGGGAATCTTAAATGACTCTTTGAATAAGTCTATTATTAATTCAGATGAAAACAAACAAGCATTAGAGTGGATGGTAGACGGAATGAGTCGTGGTATTATAACTGACCCTGCTGATTTAAAGAGTTTCCAGAGTTCGATGGCGGTATTTCCAAGTGGTTCAGCTGCAATGAGAATTGGGATTTATGCTCGTGTGTTAGCCGCGAACGAAGCAGGATTAAACTATGATGTCACAGTACTGCCAAAAGGCCCGGATGGGGAGAGATTTTCACCAGTAATAGCAAACTCTTGGGTGATTAATGATAGTACGAGTGACAAGAAAGCAAAGGCTGCCTGGGAATGGATAAAGTACTGGGCGACTGAAGATGAGGTACAAAAAGAATGGGCTGCTCTTGGGGAAGCTGTACCAGTTAAAAAATCGGTTGCAAATTCTGAAGTATTCTTAAATGCATCTGACAAACCTGAAAATAGAGAAGCATTCTTAGAAAGTTTTGATTTTGCAGGAACACTTGATACCAATGCAGTCTGGAGTGAATGGGTAGCAAAATTTAATGAGCATGCTCAACGTGCTTTTCTTAAAGAATCGACAATCGATGAGGCTCTGGAGAATGCAGATAAAGATATTCAGGAAATCGTAGATGAATTCTATAAAGAATAATATATATGAAAGGGATTGGTAAGATGGAAAGTCAACGTGTAACTCAGACATCTACAATCCTAACAACAAAAAAACGTAGACTATTAACACATGAGGGGAGATGGGGGCTTCTGTTGGTCTCCCCTTATTTAATTCATTTCATTGTATTTGTTGTTGGGCCATTAATTGCTTCGTTATATTTCAGTTTTTCTCAATATGATATGTTGAATCCTCCTAACTGGGCAGGATTAGAAAATTATGAAAAATTATTTAATGAACCTTTATTTTATAAATCCCTTTGGAATACTCTTTATTTTGCCATTTTATTCGTTCCAACACAGGCTTTCTTAGCTTTATTGTTAGCGGTTGCCCTCAACCAGAAACTGAAAGCATTAAAGCTATATCGTATGGCACATTTTATTCCGGTTATTTCATCATGGACTGTTGTCATGTATGTTGTAGACGCTATTTTCAATCCTCGTTTTGGAATGGCGAACAATTTTTTAATTAAACTTGGTCTTGAGCCGCAACGGTGGTTAAATGATGAACAACTCGTAATACCCCTATTAGTCTTAGTGGCGGTCTGGAAAGGGGTTGGATATATGATGGTTATATATTTGGCAGGATTACAAAATGTTCCAAATGAATTGTATGAAGCTGCTGAAATTGATGGCGCTGGTACGATTAAGAAATTCAAGTCGATCACACTCCCATTAATTTCACCAACTACTTTTTTAGTTATTGTTCTAAGTACTATTACAACTTTCCAAGCCTTTGAGCAGATCTATGTCATGACAGGTGGAGCCGCTGATATAACTGAAGCGGGTGGACCGAATGATGCTAGTTTAGTACTTATGCTCTATTTATACCGCGAAGGTTTTTCTTTCCTGCATATGGGCTACGCTTCGGCTATTGCTTGGATTTTGTTCATCATTTTATTTCTTTTAACGCTTCTTCAATTATGGGGACAAAAGAAATGGGTTCATTATAATTAAACATTTTTACTAAGAGAAAGGAGTTTATGTGTATGAAGGTAGAGCGTAATTTTTTTTCAGCAAAGGCAATTGGATACCTCATTATTACAGTTAGTGCCTTAATCATGGTCATGCCATTCGTTACTGCTTTATTTAACTCTCTTAAAACTTATGCTGAGTTTACAGCAGTTCCACCTAGGTGGATTCCAGAATTGTTTCAATGGTCTAATTATGCTGAAGTGTTTAAATTAGGTAACTTTTTAGACTATACCGCGAATAGTTTTCTCGTTACGTTCTTGTCTGTATTAGGGGCGCTGCTTTCATGTTCGATGGTAGGGTTTGCGTTTGCTCGATTAAAATTCCCTTTGAAAAACATTTTATTTGTCATGGTTCTAGGAACAATGATGATACCGCCAGTCGTTATCATTATCCCTCATTTCATGATATTTAAACAAATGAACTTACTGGATACATTAACACCTCTTTGGCTTCTGGAATGCTTAGCACAACCATTTGGGATTTTCCTAATGAGACAAGCGTTTATGAGTATTCCAAAAGAATACGAAGAGTCTGCAAAATTAGACGGTTGTAATCCCTTTCAAACTTACTGGAGAATTTTCATGCCAATGGTAAGACCTAGTTTAGCAACAGTAGCTATATTTACCTTTATGACTAAATGGAATGAAATTCTAGCTCCTTCCATTTATTTAACATCGAATGAGAAATTCACATTGCCAATTGGAATTTTATCATTAAGTGGGCAGTGGTTTGGAAATGAACAATATATGGTGGCTGCAGCTTTAATGAGTTTGATTCCGATTTTAATTGTGTTCTTGTTTGCAGAACGCTATTTTGTAAGTAATTTTACAAATTCTGGTATAAAATAATAAGGAAAATAAACCTATTTTATGGAGGGAATCACGAAAGAAGTAATAATAGAAATAAAGTATTTGTAAGTAAAGATGACAAGGAAACAGTAGTACAAATGTAAGATGAAGAAGCATTTTGATCCAATTAATGTTTTATAAGCTTCATCTGTTTTACATCATTTTGAAAAGGAGATCTTCATATGAAATATGCAGCTTTCAGTGGGGTGTTTATAGAATACAGTATTCAGCAGGCGATGGTTTTTTCGAAGGAATTGGGCTTTGATGGGATTGAAATTGCTTGTAGAGAACCCCATTTATCTCCCTTTACTTCACTTCAAAGAGTAAAGGAAATCAAAGAAATAGCTGATCAATTAGATCTGAAAATCCCTGTTCTTGGAGGGTATATGGGCCATTTTTCAACTTCTGGTGATAAGGAATGTGAAAAAGCATTACAAGAATTTAAGCAAATTATAGAATGGGCAAATATTCTGGATGTGGGTATGATTCGTGTATTTCCGGGAGGACCTAATGCTTTTTTAGCTGAGAATTATCATTATGAAAAAGCAGCTTATTGGCTAAAGAAGTGTGTGGAAGAAGCAAAGGTTCACGGCATCAAAGTTCTACTTGAGATACATAATCTTAGTTTAATAGAAACAATTGAAAGCAGTAAAAAATTATTGAAGATGGTTGATGAGCCTGGGCATATTGGGCTGATTCACGATGCAGGAAACATGTATATCACAGACACATGCTATACAAGAGAGTCCATTCTTGATTTAAGGAACCAATTATTTCATGTTCATGTAAAGGATGAAAAGAGGATTGAAGAAGCAGGTGCACCAGGGACCTTCACGAATTTAACCAAAAATGGGACGGAACATTTTCTTCAATGTCTACTAGAAGAAGGGAAGGTCGAACATCAGCCTGTATTTGATTCTTTAAGTGAAATTGGTTATGACAAGTGGGTTACTTTAGAATGTGCTGCACCCTATCCGCCGAAAGAAAGACTGCTAAAAGACCTGATAAAAGTGAAAGAGTTGATCAATAGAAGTACTCACCCTTAATTAGGAAAAGAAAGGAAGGGATAACGTGAAGTTTTCGATAATTGGATGCCAGCATCCACATATTAGTATATTTATTGAAGAAATGCTGGAATTAGGTCATGAGTGCCTGGGTCTTTATGAGACGGAAAATGTATCACTAGCAAATTCAATAGCCAAGAAATATCAATTACAAATTGTCAATGATATGGAGTTTTTATTAGTGGATGAGGTTGAACTAGTAGGCTGTGCCAGCGTTAATAACGAAAAGATAAATGTAATCGAAAAATGTGAGCAGTATGGTAAGCACGTCATGATCGATAAGCCTGCTGTTACAAATCGTAGAGATTTAGCGAGATTAAAGGAAGTGATGGATAAAGGAAAGATTCAGGTTGGAATGCTTCTTACAGAGAGGTTTAGACCAGCCCTTTATACATTGAAGAAGCAAATTGATAAAGGAGAACTTGGTGAAATTATTAGTATTTCAATGAGAAAACCTCATCAATTAAATTCTTCTAAGCGCCCACGTTGGCATTTTTCAAAAGAGCAATCAGGTGGGATTATTATTGATTTATTTATCCATGATATTGATTTACTTCGATGGTTAACAAGAAGTGAAATACAATCCGTTTCTAGTTATATGACAAAAAATATTTGTCCAGAATACCCATCCTTTTATGATACAGCAGGACTTCAAATAGTCATGGAGGGTGGCATTATTTCGCAATTATATGCAGACTGGCATACTCCAGATAAAAGCTGGACATGGGGGGACTGTCGTATCTTTGTAGTAGGAACCAAAGGAGTATCGGAGGTCCGTCTAGAAGGAGATCCTTTTATATCGAAAGAAGAAATACTCCTTCAAGTGAGTGATGAAGATGAATTAGCAAAAATAAACATGATTGCTGCTCCTGTGACAATTACAGCGGATTTTCTTAATCGAATTCTTTGGGCAAACAGTATATTGGGGCATCAAGATATACTTACTGCCACAGAAGCTACCATCATTGCGGATGAACAGGCAGAAAGAATTGAACATAAATCTTTATATGATCATTAAAGAGGTTTATTGATAGGAAAATAGAAAGGATGATACAAAATGTCAAAAACTAGATTTGCCATATTAGGCTGCGGTATTATAGCAGAAGTTCATGCACAAGGGATTACTAAAATAGAGGAAGCAGAATTAGTTGCAGTATATGATATAAATCTAGATGAGAGAGAAAAATTTGCTGAAAAGTACGGGGCGGTTCCGTGTAGCAATCTTGAACAAATGTTAGAGATGGAAAGTGTTGACGTAGTGAGCATTTGTACACCAAGCGGTTTACATGCTAAGCAAACACTACAAATTGCTAAGGCGAAAAAACATGTGCTAGTAGAAAAACCTATGGCTATTAAACTAGAGGACATTAATCCTATGATTCAAGCTTGTGAAGAGAATCAAGTATTGCTTTCTACTGTATTTCCACGACGAATGTCTCCTCAAGCTCGTTTTGCCAGAGAATTAATTCAGAACGGTAAATTAGGAAAATTAAGTCTCTGTTCAGCTTATGTCAAGCTGTATCGAAATCAAGAATATTACGACAGTGCAGGTTGGAGAGGAACATGGGAAGTAGATGGCGGAGGAGCCATGATGAATCAGGGGATCCATACTGTGGATATGCTTCAATGGTTAGTGGGCCCAGTTTCTTCACTTTACGGAAAAACGAAAGCAGTTTTACGTGATATTGAAGTGGAAGATACAGCTGCTACTCTAATGCAGTTTGAAAATGGTGCAATGGGAATTCTGGAAATTACGACAACAGCATATGAAGGTAAAGGCCAACGATTAGCCATTCATGGTGAAAAGGGAACGATTGAAATAGAAGAAGATACAATTACTAAGTTGGAAATTGAAGGAGAAGAAGTAGAGCTGCCGGACTTTGAAAGTTTTAATGTAATACCAGATGGACATCGCCTGCAAATCAAAGATATGGCTTTAGCTGTGCAAGAAAACCGTACTCCTTATGTTCCTGGTAAAGAGGGAAGGCATTCCCTGGAAATTATTCTTGGAACCTATGAATCTAGTCGCCTATTAAGAGAAATCGATTTATCAGGAAAAAGTCTAAAATATTTTGATGAAGCCGTGGAGGTGAAAAGAAGATGAGACCAATTAAATTTGAAAAAGTTGATCAGCTAAATTTACACATTTTCAATAATCGTGATGAATTGGGGAAATCTGCTGCAAAAGACGTGGCAGCAAAGATCATTGAACTATTATCACAAAAAGAGACAGTCCGAATGATTTTTGCAGCTGCCCCATCTCAAATCGAATTTTTACAAGCGCTTGTATCTGAAGAAGAGATTGAATGGGAAAGTGTCACTGCATTTCATATGGATGAATATATAGGTCTTGAAAAGGACGCTTCTCAAAAATTTAGTGTATTTTTAAAAGAGCATATATTTGGAAAATTGAATTTTGGACAAATTCATTACATTGATAGTATGAATGACCCTCGAGAAGAATGTCAAAGGTATGTAGATCTCATTCGATCTGAACCTATCGATATTATCTGTCTGGGGATAGGAGAAAATGGCCACATCGCATTTAATGATCCTCCGGTAGCAGATTTCCATGATTTAGAAATAATGAAGGTGGTAGAGCTGGATGATGTTTGCAGACAACAACAAGTAAATGATGGTTGTTTTAATCATGTAGATGATGTACCTTCATATGCACTAACATTAACGATTCCGACAATGATGTCTGGGAAATTCCTTTATTGTATAGTTCCTGGTCAATCCAAAAAAAACGCAGTGAAAAACACGCTAACTGGAGACATCTCGACAAAATGCCCAGCATCTATTTTAAGAGAACATGCAAATTGTAATATGTATGTGGATCGTGATTCATATGACATCTAAAAAAGTATTTCAAGGTATTCACTATAAGACAAAGAAACCAATACAAGTGACAGTGTATGCAGATAAGATCGAGCGAATAGAAGAGTTGAATAATGGTAGGAATGATTCTCTACCCATTATTACTCCAGGGTTAGTAGACCTTCAAATTAATGGTTTTAAAGGAAGAGATTTTAATGCAACTTCCTTATCCAAAGAAATGATTAAAGATGTGACCAGAGCCCTTTTTGAAGAAGGTGTAACAACCTACTATCCCACAGTTATTACAAATGGGGATAAAGAAATCGAAAAGGCTGTGTATGAAATTTCCCAAGCTTGTAAAGAAGATGAGATGGTTTCGAAAACTATTGCCGGTATACATTTGGAAGGCCCATTTATTTCTTCAGAAGATGGACCGCGGGGTGCCCATGGACAAGAGTATGTTAAAGCACCGGATTGGAAACTCTTTCAGAGATGGCAAGAGGCAGCCCAAGGGAAAATTAAGTTATTAACGCTCTCTCCTGAATGGCCGAACTCCCCGGAGTTTATTCTTAAATGTATAAAAAATGGGGTTCAGATTTCAATTGGACATACTGCTGCCACCGTAGAACAAATACAAGAAGCAGTAGAAGCAGGTGCTACCATGTCTACTCATTTAGGAAATGGAGCACATCTTATGTTACCGCGTCACCCTAATTACATTTGGGAACAGTTAGCCCAGGATGATCTATGGACGTGTTGTATAGGTGATGGTTTTCATTTGCCGGATTCTGTTTTAAAAATAATCTTTAAATTAAAAAGAGAGAAGGCTGTATTAGTTAGTGATGCAGTGTATTTAAGTGGATTAGAGCCTGGAGAGTATACCACTCACATCGGTGGTGAGGTTATCCTTACTAAAGAAGGAAAACTCCATTTATCGCATAATCCAGATTTGCTTGCTGGTTCAGCTCAAATGTTAAAAGATGGGATTAGGCATATAGTGAATGCTGGAATATGTTCATTTGCAGAAGCATGGGAAGCAGCTTCTCTCCATCCTTCTCGCTTAATGAATATGTCTGTAAAGCGAGGATTGGAAGAAAATGCACCAGCAGACTTGGTACTATTGCAACAAGGTACAAACTTTAAAATTAGTGAAACGATAAAAAGTGGTCAAATAGTTTTTAAAGAAGGAAAATACAATTGATATAGAAAAAAACAAAAGGCTATTTATTTATAGTATTTTAGTTTAGCTTTCAAAAGTCCTGTTTGTACCCTTCCGATGATCTGGAGTGACATGTATTTTAGGAGATATGGCGAAAGTGAAAAAAAGATTCGAATATTGTACAGGGGTCCAGATGAATACATTCCTGTTGGTGAGAGAAATGGATCTCCTATCCGGGAATACAGCTTAAACCTGACAATCCTTCAATGATCTAACTATAGCAGGATTCGCTTACAGGTTGAGGGAGTTCGGCTCATTAATTTTATGTGCAGCTGAAAGGAAATTACAGAAAGGGAAGAGGTTTCTATTTTCGACGTTCCTTGCCAAAACGCATTCTGTTTTGGGCCTTAAAAGTGAGAACCAAGTTATATAATTCCAAGGATATAGAAAAAATGCAAAAACTCGTTCACCAAGTTCCGGAACTAAAACAAAGAATTGAAAGCCCGAAAACCCTTCACTATGCACAATCGATGGATATCAATAAGCCATTTGGAAGGGAAGAAATGGACGTTAGATATGGCGGCTTGTTAGCCAGAATTGACACTGCACGTCACAGACTAGCCGAATAACTGAAAGGGGGGATTACGTCGATAATAGAAGAGGAGAGTGTGTATTTCGTCGCTTGCAAAAGGAACACACTCAGAAGGAAATGATTTAGATAAGGGGATAAGATTCACATTGTGATGTCTGAACATTTAAAAAATAGGAGGAGGCGCTGATGATTAAAGGGAAAAATAAAAAAGTACAATGGGTTGCTGTGCTATTGACGTTAGTATTGTTGGTTTCTACAATTCCAATATCTGTATCTGCCGAAACGACTGCCGGGAAGGATAAAGCGATGTGGGCATGGTTCCCTAATCAAGATATCAAAACAGAAGATGGGCGGAAGGAAATGGTCGCATTTGCCAAAGAAAAGGGTGTTAATGTGATTTATCTGAATATTGGAGAAAGGGATAGTGATCCTTATTTAGAAATGCATCCAGAACAATACCGGGATTTCATCAGATTGGCTCATGCTAATGATATAAAAGTTTACGCTTTAGACGGGGCAGCTGAATGGGCAAAGCAAGAAAACTATAAAATTCCGATAAGCCGTATGCTCAACGTATTTATGTATAATCATAATTCAAGCGTGGAGGAGCAGTTCGACGGTATTCAATTCGACATCGAACCGTATTTGTTGGACGAATGGGATACTGATGGACGTAGTCAACTGATCCAGGAATATTTAAATGGATTAAAGGTTTTGAGCGACAAGGCTGACGCTTATGGCAAAAGCCATGACTTTGAGTTCATGGTAGCAATGCCGTTTTGGTTTGACGGGGAAGAATATGAAACCACATATCGTAGTAAATCAAAGCCCTTATCTGACCACGTGATGGATATTGTCAGCAATGTGGCGCTCATGGCCTATCGCGACTTTGCGGAAGGCCGTGATTCCATCACATATCATACTGAACATGAAGTCGAATATGCAAATGAAATTGGAGCGAAAGCCGTAATCGGAGTAGAAACACAATATCTTGAACCTTACGAAAAAGTGTCCTTCTTTGAAGAAGGAGAAGCTTACATGAATAAACAATTACAAATCGTAGATCAAATCTACTTCGGCCAATTAGGATACGGCGGCCAGGCGGTTCATAAGTATCAAAGTTATCAGACGATGAAGCCATGAAAATCTTATTAGCAGTGGGAAATCAAATGAAGATAAGACTACTCGTGTGCATAGTCTTTCTCACCTTTACGGGGGGTTGCAGTGTTTCGGCGGAGACCTAATCGAGCCTTGATAAAGGTAGGTGGGTTTGGGAAACTGATCCTTTAATTGACACAGCTTCCGGTCGACAAGACCTCATAGATTTTGTTTTGATAATTATTTTGCGTGAACAAAAAATAAAGGATCATCCATATTAGTCCAGAACTAACATGGATGATCCTTTTATATCTATTAAATAAACGCGCCCTATTACGGAAGATCAACCAGTATATATTAGTTAACCCCACTATAAAACCCTTACTCTCATTCTTGTTTTGCTTTGCGAATTACAAGTCATAATCCAATTTTTAGAACCTTCACCCAAGAAATTATCAATATGGAAAATGAGCGCTGCCTTTATTAAAGGAAAGCGCACTTTTTCAGAAAATTTAAGAATCACCCTTTATATATTAGCATAGTCCAAACCAACCCTTATCTATTCCACTACTATCTTGTTAAAAGCCTTGATTTTGTTTATATGAAAACACTTAATTCCTAATCGTTTGATATGTATGAAGAACCGCTCCTGTATCAAACACCCTCGTATTAACAAGATTTAGCTTAATTGCATCAGATATGTTTTTAAAAAGTGGGAGTCCGCCCCCCAATATAACAGGGTGAATTATTAGTCTGTATTCATCAATGAGTCCAAGCCTTGAAAGAGATTGTGCAAACCTTGCGCCTCCGTGAGCCAAAATATAATTACCCGATTGTTGTTTTAATTGAGATATCTCCTCAGTAATATCCCTATTTGCCAAACGTGAATACTGCCAATGAACTTCCTTTATAGTATCAGAGAAAACTACTTTTGGTTTTTCGTTCATCGGAGGTGCATAGTCTTCTGTTGAGGATGGCCAATGCTTAGCCATGTCCTGATAAGTCATTCTTCCCATAATGTGAACATCGGCTTCCCAAAGCATATCAGTGATGCAAGCTTTTAAATCACTATTAACGTTGTCATAAATCCAGTCTACCTTTCCACCTTTTGCATTGACAAATCCATCAAGAGAAACGTCCATTTTTAATATTACATTTTTCATCTCTTATTCCTCCTTTCCTACAATTTAGCACATCAACGAATATTGTATTTCTTCTCGATTGCTAAAAATGAATTTATACAATTTACTCCACTATAGGGCCCGTTTGTGGAAGACTCTACTGGGCAACTATGATAGTAATGATTTTATCAATATCTGAATTTCATCATCTTAGGTTATTCATTTTTATTGGCCCAGGTATTATGTTGGCTTTTCGCACCATAATGAAGTGGAAGTTTGCGAAACAAAACAAAACATATCTCTTAAGTGCGATAACTTGCGGATTATTTATTATCGGATCAATTGTGTATGGCTCAAAACATTACAATACAATAATTTAAAAGCGTAACAAGAGTTAAACATGGCTAAGTCAACCTTAAATGTGTAAAAACTATTTTACGCATTGCAATTACAAAACCTTATTATATCAAACTGTAAAAATTCTGAAATATTGAATTTTGTTGCTGATGAAGGTATGATTCTAGTTATTGGGAGTATGAACTTGGTTAACATTAAAGGAGAGTAAATTATGGATTATGAAGTTATTATAATAGGTGCGGGCTCAATGGGGATGGCTGCAGGCTATTATTTAGCAAGACAAGGGAAAAGTGTATTATTAATTGATTCCTATAATCCTCCGCATGTAGAGGGATCTCATCATGGGGAAACAAGAATAATACGACATGCATATGGTGAAGGCGAAAGCTATGTTGAAATGGCATTACGTGCACAAGAGCTATGGCATGAACTTCAAGAGCAATCAGACGAGAAGATTTTTATCCCAACAGGAGTTGTTAATGTTGGAAAACCAGACTCAACATTTATTCAAAACGTGATTAGTAGTGCGAAAAACTATTCCTTGAATATAGAGCAATTAACAGCAGATGAAATTAATCAACGTTGGACTGGCTTTCAAGTGCCAGAAGGATATATAGGCTGTTATGAAGTAGATTCAGGCGTATTAATGAGTGAGAATGGCATTAGAGCTTTCCGCAAACAAGCAGAAGCACATGGTGCAGTGCTTAAGGTCAATGCGCCCGTGACATCCATCTCTATTTTTGAAAATAGTGTAAAAGTGGGAATAGCTGAGGAAAGCTTTACGGCAGAGTCTTTAATCATGACGCCCGGTGCAGGTACAAGAAGGCTTCTTCCATTAATAAATCTGGAGCTACCACTACAAGAGGAGCGAAATACATTCTCTTGGTTTGATACAGACGAAAGTATCTACAATTCTACTAGTTTTCCGGCCTTTTCATTTGAATTACCAACGGAAACTTATTACGGTTTTCCAAGCATTGATCAAGCAGGTGTCAAAATAGGGCGACACGATGGCGGGATTCCTAGAGATATGAGCCAACCGCTAGAAGAATTTGGGGCATATGAACAAGATGAACGAGATGTAAGTAGGTATGCCGAACGTTGTATGCCAAGCGTTGGTCCACATAAGGTGGGTAAGGCATGTACGTATACGATGACGCCAGATGAGGACTTTATCATTGATAAGCACCCTGATCATGACCATGTTGTCATTGCTTGCGGATTTTCTGGACATGGATTTAAATTCAGTAGTGTGATCGGAGAGATTCTGAGCCAATTGGTGACGGAAAATCGTGAAACAGAATTAGATATTAGTCCATTTTCTATCAAGCGATTCTTAAATTAACAGATTTTTATAATTTATAGTTTGAAAAATTTGTCTAATATTGTTGACAACTTCCTTACGAAACGATATGATGTGAAAAATATTAACTAAATATTGTGCTTATCAAGAGTGATTGAGGGACAAGGCCCAATGACAATCCGGCAACCTTCTTTAAAGAAAGGTGCTACATCCTACAGAAGATTTTTCTGAAAGATAAGGTTTTTATAAAATCAAGAGCCTCTTTCAATAGGAACAGGCTCTTTTTTTAATGACAGTACTTAACTGCAACGTTTGAGAAAACAAAGGAGTAGAGAGTTATGTTGGTACTTGAAGGAATTCGGAAGATTTACGGTGAGGGGGGAGACAACCCTGTTGAAGCTTTAAAGGATATAAACCTCGAGGTGAAAAAAGGAGAAATATTCGGTGTTGTCGGCTACAGCGGGGCAGGTAAGAGCTCGTTGATCCGTTGTGTGAATTTATTAGAAAAGCCTACCTCGGGAAAAGTGAAAGTGAACGGAATTGACTTAACGAAGTTATCTCCTAAAGAGTTAAGGACAGAACGTAAGAAAATAGGGATGATTTTTCAACAGTTTAATCTCTTACATTCGAAAACGGCGTTTGGAAATGTTGCGATGCCACTTATTTTAGAAGGTTATGCAAAAGATGAGATTGAGAAAAAAGTAACGAAGCTTCTCTCTTTTGTAGGTCTAACAGATAAAGCAGATCACTATCCTGAGCAACTTTCTGGTGGACAGAAGCAAAGAATTGGTATTGCTAGAGCGCTAGCAACAGATCCACACGTATTATTGTGTGATGAGGCCACTTCCGCACTTGATCCAGATACAACCAATAACGTGTTGGAACTGTTAAAGCAGGTTCGTGATGAGTTAGGTATTACTATTCTATTAATCACACACGAGATGAACGTGATTAGAGATATTTGTGATCGAGTAGCGGTACTAGATGGTGGAGTAATGGTGGAACAGGATTCTACTATAAGCTTGTTTACAGAACCGAAAACAGCAATTGCTAGAAGCTTTGTTCGAACCGTACTAAATGATGCGTTACCTGAAGCGACATTAAGAAAAGTATTAGAAAGAGGCGTTTCTAATTCTGTATACAGGCTTCTGTATAAAGGAGAATCTGCTAATGATCCATTACTTTCTGATGTCGCTAAGAAGTTCTCGATAGATATTAATGTGATCTATGGAACAATTACAGAACTTCAAGGACAGCCTTTTGGTAATATTATTGTTGAAATAAACGGGGAACCAAGTGAAATTGCTAAAGTCGTTGACTATATCAAACAGAGACAGGTGACGATTAAGGAGGTAGTGCCAGATGGAGTTTAATTGGTCTTGGTTTTGGCCAGAATTATTAGGATCTCTAAATGAAACATTGTACATGATTATTGTCGCTTTTATAATTTCGATTTTAATCGGGATCCCACTCGGAATCATTTTGGTTATCACAAGGGAACAGGGCATTTTAGAAAATAAAATTGTATTTAAAATATTGAATATTATTGTAAATGTACTTAGGTCCATTCCATTTATTATCTTAATAGTTGCCATCATACCAATCACACGATTCATTATCGGAACATCAATCGGAACAACTGCTGCTATTGTGCCGTTAGTGTTTTATACAGCACCGTATATTGGAAGATTAGTGGAAAATTCATTGCTAGAAGTTGGTTCAGGGACGATTGAACTAGCGCAAGCGATGGGAGCAACTCCTTGGCAAATAATCTGGCGTTTTCTGTTGCCAGAGGCCCTAGGGTCGTTAATTCTGTCATTAACAATTGCGATTATTGGTTTAATTGGTGCGACAGCTATGGCTGGGGCTGTAGGTGGAGGCGGTATAGGTGATTTAGCCATCTCCTATGGTTACAACCAATTCCAAACAGAAGTGATGGTTATTACCGTTATTATCCTTGTGATTATGGTTCAGTTTATTCAATCGCTAGGTAACTATTTATCAAAGAAAATAAGAAGATCATAATGTGTTAGGAGAAGGTCAACCTACAATAAAAAAACAGCATGAAGGAGATAGATGAGATGAAGAAAACTTTATTTGCATTTGCAGCACTATTACTATTTATTATCACAGGTTGTGGATCTGATAGTGAGACCGTTAAAGTTGGAACAACAACAGCAGAAACACCAACATGGGAGCTAGTGAAAGAATTAGCGGCAGAAGAAGGTATTGAAATTGAAATCATTCAATTTAGCGATTATGTGCAACCAAACGTTGCTTTAGACAATGATGAGATAGATTTAAATGCGTTCCAAACCATCAGCTACTTTAATTCATTTATAGAAGAACGCAATTTAAACTTATCCGCCATTGGTACAACATCAATTTGGCCGATGGGTATTTACTCTGAAGAAGTAGAAGAGTTAAGTGATATAGAAGATGGTGCACAAATTATCGTTCCGAAAGAACCAACGAACTTAGGAAGAGCATTAATGCTTATGCAAAAAGCGGAATTAATTACACTAACAGAAGACTTTGAAGGTGCTGGTGGTTTAGAAGCTATTGCAGAAAATCCAAAGAACTTGGACATTGTCCCAGTAACAGCCGGTCAAACGGCTCGTGGCTTACAAGATGCAACTGCAGCACTTATCAACTCAGATGTCGCCATTGCAGCTGGTTTAAATCCAACGAGTGATCCAGTATTCCGTGAAGACGATCAAAACGTACCTTATATTAATATTATTGCAGCACACACAGATCGTAAGGATGAAGAAGCATTTCAAAAGATTGTGGAAATCTATCATTCTGATGAAGTGACAAGCTTTATCGAAGAAGAGTACGATGGAGCAGCTGTACCAGTTATCCGACCAATTGAAGAAGTGATAGGAGAATAATAAAAAGGAGCCCAGTGGTGTAGTGTACCTAAAAAGTTAGAGTGAAAATCTAACTTTTTGGGCCACCTCATCGGGTTCCTTTTTTATTTGCAAAAGAGACAAGTTGCTGGAGCTGGTCTTATGTAGGGTAAGAGACTGCTTCTTCCTCTGTTTGGGTATGAAGATCACTTCATATCGATCCTAAATGGTTTAACCGTTAATCCAGCTCTACTAGACAAGTTAACTTCTCCCCCCTTACTGAAAAATTTTATGATAAATTATTAAAGGAAAGATAATATGTTTGGACCAATTGAGAGTGATATACGTTATATAAATATGGCCCTAGCAAAATTCGATCAAATAGAGTATGGTAATATTTTTGTAAGTCGAGGCATGGGGAATAACGTTAGCTGGAGACGTCTGATAAGATTGAGGAAGAATCTTTCTATACAGAATAGTCGAGAAAAAGGAATTAAAGGCCGTCCCTCATTGACAACCCCTTCTACGGGGGATATGTTAAAGAAAAAAGCAACTAAGAAAGCTGCTTTTAGATACCTATCTTTGAAGGTTAGGATTTTCTTTTTTTGCTTCTTTTACTTTAGGTTTTCGATATCCACCAGCAATATCTGCTTTTTTAAATTCTTTTGCATAAATGACTTCCTGAGCGGCTGATGGTTCGTTCCCATTTCCTCCTATAGGTTGATACTGTGTTTTTTTGGACATAGTGCTCATCCTTTCTATTGGAATTGGGTTATATAAATATGTACCCTTTATATCCAAGTGATAAACATGGGCTTTACTAAGTTTAATATGCTAACAATACAACAGAGCTGGTACTACGTCCTAGATTGTTAGAATTAATAGATATGGGATTAAACAGAAAAATATCCCTCCTATCTTTACCTGCTGGTTTTGGTAAAAACAACGCCAGAAAGCATGCAATCCGCTTATCACTACCAAAATAGACTAAGCGGTTTTAGCCCTAAGGAATATAGAGCTAAAATCGCTTAAATTATTTCTAATGTTTCCACTGTCTACTTGATAGGGTCAGTTCATTATTGGAGCGTTACACTCATTTAAATTACTGGGGACTTGTCCCAGCCTCTTCTGAACTCTAGTCAAGTGTTTTTTAGTTAATTTTTCTCTACTCCTGGCTCGTCCATAGTTTAATATTATCGAAATAAACGGTCCCTATTTGATAGCTTGTTGTATATGCATAAATACGTACATATGCAGCATTTTCAGGAGCTACACCTTGCGTCATAACTTCCTCCCATTGTCCAAGCATGCTTTCAAAATGATTGGCATAATTAGCGACTTGGTTCCCATCATTATCATAAAAGCGTAATAGAAAGCTTGCTGAACCTGTTTCAGTGAAGGCTTGGGTTGTTGCTGTATATTCAACACCAGGTTCAACATCTATTTTATCACTGTATAGTGCAACAGATGCAGTTCTTACAGTATCTTCAATTTTCAAACTGTTGTTACCACTGAAATTGCGTTCATCTGTAACTTCGTAGTAATGCTCTTCATCTACTTGAAATGCAGATGTCCATCCGGGGATAGTCTCATCTGTCAAAGGTTCCTCAAAGTCGGGGTTTATTAACGCTTCGAAATTCCGTGGTGGTTGCTCTTCTCCAGATAATAAGGTTTCTATAAGATTTTCGACTTTAGTATTCAATATATTCTTTGCGTCATTTGAAATGAATTCAGATATAGATTCTTTGTTCAGGTATTTAATTAAGTCATTTAGATGTTTAACCGCCTGGTTTATTTTATCCTGTTTTAAATGATGTTTCGCTTGTTTTAACTTATTAGTCAGTTCAGCATAGACGGGTTGCTTGATATCTTCTGATGCGTGATAACGGTCAATAATTTCCTGTACAAGATTTACACTGGTTACTTCTACCTTGTAAAGAAATGTTCGATTAGACGGAAGAGAATAGTATATGTTTCCGTCAACTCCTATAGTAAAAGATTTAGCCTCCGTGATCTTTTGACTGACTAGGGTTTCAGGATCGATGGCAGTTAGATTATTATCAAACTTTGCATATAGTATACCGTTTGACCATTCTAGATCAATCGTTTGCCAGTCACTGTAATTAAGAGCCCCATCAGGATAAATCTTTTTGCTTTTTACAACGTCTAACGTGTCGGGATCCAAGGCAAAAATAATGTTATTTGCAGCACCCCATAATAAACCATCTTTATTAAAGGTTAAGTCGCCAATCGTTTGAGGATTGTCTATACCTTCGATTGATAACGATATTTCTTCTGTTTTCTGTTCATTTTCTACATCCCACTTAAAAATTTTGGCTTGTTCAGCAACTGGATCTATTCCCAAACCGCCGTTAACAGTCGTGGAACCATAAATAATACCATCTTTATAGACTATGCTAGCAATGCTTTGATTTTCTACTATATTTCGATAAACAGTTGGGTTGGTTTGTTCCCCAGTTTGGTCATATATGGTCAGAGCTCCACCTAACTTGCCATAATCGGGAATACTACCGATAAACGTCTTTCCATCTCCGCTGGTTATATCACTGATTCTATCTTGATCTTCTCCAACTTTGAACAATTGTTTAGGATTATTTTCACCTGGTTCTTCTTTTGTATCATATTCAAAAATTCTTGCCCCAGGATAAACACCAAATAGCATTTTATCTCCAACATAATTGATGCTATCCCCCTGTCCTAAATTAAAAGAGACAGTCGAATTGTCAATTGGATTATAGATAGCTCCCTCTGTTGCTTGTGTACCACTAATATATATATTTCCATCTGGACCGCTCTTTATTTTATTCATAATTGCTGGCGTGCCTGGTACTAAAGAAGGGCGCTCGATAACCTGATTAGTTTCTATATTAAATATTGTTACACTTCCACTCCAGTTAATGGTAACGAGACTTTTACCAGGTAGATCGGGGTCGCTTAATTCTACCCAATCAGCTCCTCGCAGGCCACTGTTATATCTCATACCTGTGTCACTTATCTCCAGTGTGTTTAAATCGATTGACATGAACTTATCATCTTGTGTCATGTAATACACTAATCCATTATATGACTGTTCTTCAACATGCAAACCTCTTACGTTTGGAACGATAACATCAAGCCACTCTTGAGTTTGTGTATCATAAATGTAGCCATTGTTGGTGTTTTTATACCTGATAAACAAATAGCGATTATCCACTCTATCCATGTCGTATACGGTGCCTGTCTCATCTAAAGATGCAGCAATATCTGATTTCTCTCCAGTTGCAACATTATATTTAATTATTTTGTCCTTAGCAGTTCCGGCATAAATATTTCCCTCAATATAAGCGATTGATCGAATATATTGTTTTGAAGACTCATTGATCATTTTTCCATAATCTGTAACTTCCTCGTTTTCTGTATTAAATTTGTAAACGTTTCCTCCAGGGTAGGTTCCTACATATACATTTCCTTCAGCATCCGATGTTATCGAATAAGGGAAAGTTTGACCTGGGAAGGTAGCAATAACCTTTGCATCTTTTGTTTCAGGGGAATACTTCCAAAGTTTTGCACCTCCGCCAATAGTAGCTATATACAAGTCACCATCGACTGTTACTTCATGTGCCCATGTACTTTCGGCACCATCAAGAGTAATTGTCCTTAGCAATTCATCATTATCCAAATCAATTACATTTAGTTCGGCAGGTATGCCTTTAGCTGTAGTGTACATGACGTTATGACCATCTTCTTTTCCCACGGCCCCATCGAAGATACTAACCGTTCCTGTAAGCGGTGCCAATAATTGTTCAGGTTCCCCGTAAGTAGTGTTAGCAAGTTCTGTTGCATCCTGCTCCGGTTCTGCTAGTGTAAGGGAGGGAAATCCTGCTAAAACAAGTACTAATAAGCTCGCTATTAAATAGTACCATTTGCTTGAAATCGGCTGATCTTTCATTTAATATCTCTCCTCATTATTATGATATTATGAATGTATAATCCCTTTTACTTCACATGTGAAACTCTACTGCTTTAGAAATTAAGACTTGGAGATTCAGTAAGTTCTTTAATCGATTGTTAATAATTAAACCTTAACTTTATTCACCTCCGATTATTGGATTTTACTACTTCGGTTGTTGATTCTTCTTGGTTAGCGCTTTCAATTTTGTTTCTAATAATATTTTTAGCTAAGTAACGGCTTAAAACAAGTCTTTTAAGAGTCCTTATGTTGATTGGGAAAAATGTACTACATAAAATATTGAAAAAGATCCAACCTATGAGGTTGAATCTTTCCTGCGCTCAATTCTCCTAAAAGCTTTAAAACTAGTCCAGGTTATCACAACTGCTATTACACTACCGCTAAATAACGGAATCATTCCTGGAAGAAGTGTGATTGCAAAATATATTAATATAATCGATACAGCAATTAATAGTGTTTCAATTGGGGAGGTTATGGCAATTAAAAAAGATTGTTTGATATATTGAAAGAATCTTAGATCAAAATGCACGAATACTGGAAAGAAAAATAACAAGGTAACAGCGTAGGAAACTAGAATGAAAATAAACACAGGAAGTAAATAAACCAACTTACCATCGTTTAGCTGAAGAAAAGTAAAGTCGTAATACAGGATGTAACCGATAAGAATAAATAATAAACCGAAGCCATTGGCCTTTATAAACTCCGTACGGAAAACTATCCAAAATACAGGGAAGATTTTAACATTATTCTCCTTGCGTATCCACTTGCGGACAATCGTAAACATGGCCACTGTAGCCGGAAACAGTCCGAAAATCACTAGTCCTACTATGGTAAATAATATCCAGAGTATATTTATGTAAGCCAATTTAATCATCCAAATAGCAGCGGTATTAAACTTTACCCACCCACCGAATGTCATATAATTCCCCCTTTATTTAAGCTAGAAGCATATTATTGTTTTCCACAAACTTACTATTTTTTTCATTCATTATATGGGTGTCCCAAAATCGTGTCAACAAGATTAAAATGCTCAATTGTCTCACTCCGTAAAAATTCATTTTATTAAAGACACTTTAGAGACTTGTCTCTACATGAAAAAGAACATAGAATAAAATAGCAAGGCAATGATATTCTAAAAAATTTGTAAAGTGTTTGCTGCTGAAAAAATCTATTTCCGCATAAATGATAGCGCTTTCTGATTATACAATAAATTACATCTCGAATAATTATGCGGGGATTCTAAGGTGGTGTCTGTCCATTTAAAACAGTGTCTCGTATCTCATGAAACAAATTAATGAAAAAGAGAGGGGTTTAATTAATATGAAGAAGAAAATTAGCATTCTTGTATTATTTATTATCTTGGGAGCTGTATTAGTAGCCTGTAATTCGGATGAAGATACTTCTGCAACTGAAGAAGAAATATCTGGGGAAATAACGGTTTGGGTTCATCCATACACATCAGATTCAAATGCAGAAGAAGCTATGTGGGAGGAAATCGTAGCATCTTATGAAGAAGAATTCGATGCAACAGTAACTATTGAAACAATTCCTTGGTCTAATAGGGACCAGAAAATACTTACTGCTCTAGCGGCTAATAATGGCCCGGACGTATTTTACGCTATCCCGGATCAAATGCCCCAATATGCAGATGAGGGAATGTTATTAGAGCTTGATCCCTATTTGGAAGACAATGAAATGGATGACTTTGTTGATAGTGCACTTGTTTCAACAAAGTGGCAGGATAAAACGTATGGCTTACCAATTTTGCAGGAAGCATATACCTTTTTTTACAATGTTGATGTAGTTAAAGCGATTGGTAAGGATCCTGAAAATTTACCAACAACGTGGAGTGAATTTGAAGAGTGGGCAAAAGCAGCAAAAGAAGAAGGATACTATGCATATAGCTATCAAGGCGGAGGATCCATGAATGGAACATTATATCCTTTCATTTGGCAAGCAGGTGGAAAAGTTATAACAGAAGATGATGAAGTAATGATAAATAATGTGGAAAGTGTAAAAGCTTTTGAGTTCGTCAATAACATGTATGAAAAAAATTGGATTCCTGAAGATTCAATTACTGCTATGAATCATGACGCAATTTGGAATGCGGGAGAGATGTTAGCTGTACTGGGTTCAGGCATCTCATTAACGAATTTACAGGAAAGTGGTTTGGATTTCGTGATTGCACCACCTCTTAAAAATAAGGAGCAAAAAACATACGGTACCACAGGGATGTTCGTTGTTCCAACAAATAGTGACAATCCTAATGCAGCAGCAGAATTTGTAAAGACAGTTACCAATGCAGAAAATCAAAGGAAATTTAATACAATCACTCAATATATCCCTACTAGGGAATCTGCAAAAAATATTTTTGATGATCAGCAGTATTTAAAACAACTATCAGAATACACACAATATGCTTTACCTGGAGTGATTCATCCAAAGGGGCGTAACATAATGCCGATGATCCAAGCTGAAGTGCAAACGATGATGGAAGGAGAAAAAACTCCACAAGAGGCTGCAGATGCAGCAGCAGAAGCTATAGAGGCTGAAATTGCCAAATAATATGGTATAGATAGAACAGGGAGTTTGGCTGATGCTTCTAGTAATGGATATTTTCAGATTTTATTGTTATTAAATAAAGAAGCCATGCAACGTCTTGTCCACTGCAATTGATGAACCATTGTCCTTACTAAAAGAATTTTAGTCAAATTCTCTGTTAATAACTTACAATTGAAATAAGGTGATTACACTGAATAATGTAGATAAGATCAACGAAGAAATGGAATACCATTATAAAAAGAATCTCTCTTTAAAAGACCGGTTGAAGAGAAATAAAGATAGTTATTCTAATTTCAATAAGCCAAAGCAGCCATTTAAAGAAAGAGTGAAAAAGCAATGGGATCGAAATGCGATTGTATATATTTTTCTTGTACCTACATTAATTCATTTCTTGATTTTTCAAGTATTCCCATTTGCGTTCAGCTTTGTTCTGACATTTATGGATTGGAAAGTAATTGGTGATCCAGAATTTGTGGGATTTAAACATTGGATAGCGTTTATAAATGATAAATTAGCTTGGAGAGCAATTTGGAATACCATACTATTTTCCATTTATTATATCGTACCTACTATGGCACTTGGATTGATCTTAGCTTTAATCATTAACTCAGGGGTGAAAGCGGCAGGGTTGTTTAAAGGAATCTTTTTCTTACCAGTAGTTACATCCTTTGTAATTATAGCTGGTATCTGGGGATGGTTATTCCGAGGTACAGAATCAGGCATGGTGAACTATCTGTTAAGTTTCCTTGGAATAGATACTCAATTATTTTTAGCAGACTCTGGTCAGGCTCTAATGGTGTTGGCAGGATTAAGTATCTTTAAGGTTGCCGGAAGTACAATGATCTATTATTTTGCAGGGCTGCAATCAGTTGATAGACAACTGTATGAAGCAGCACGGATAGATGGAGCAACTCCTTTACGGATATTTTGGACAATAACCTTTCCGTTGCTAAAGCCGATCCATTTTTACGTGGCCATTATTACAACTATAGGTTCCTTCCAGATTTTCGATTCCACATTTTTACTTACAGGTGGAGGACCAAATTACTCAACAACGACAATTGTATTCTACTTATACCAACAAGGGTTTGCTGGTCTTAACTTAAGCTATGGTGCTGTTTTATCCTATGTATTGTTCTTTATAATTTTGGTTATTTCACTAATCCAAAGAAAGTATTTGGGACAAGAGACGAATTATTATTAATCAGCAGGTCTTACAGGAAGGGAGATTAGAGAATTGAAAAAAACGATCACATATACAGCACTGTTCCTATTAGCCTTTTGTTTTCTCCTGCCGTTTATTATTATGGCTCTGGGATCATTTAAAGAGATGAAATATGCTTTGCTGGATCCGCTTTTTTGGATACCTGAAGATCCTACATTTAGTAACTACATCTATCTGTTTAATGACGGAATTTTTCTGAGGTGGATTTTTAATTCCTTGGTTATTACCATCATTCCTGTCTTCAGTCAGATGTTCTTTTGTGCAGTATTGGGATATATTTTTGCCAAGAAAAAATTTCTGGGCAGGGAAGTAATCTTTTGGGTGTTTATGGGCGTAATAATGATTCCGCAACAGCTGCTAATTATTCCAAAATATATTATGTTTGCAGATTTCGGTTGGATCAATACGTACTGGGCTTTAATTGTACCCGAACTTTGGGGGATTATGGGTGTGTTTTTGGTACGGCAATTCCTGCAAAATATCCCGAATGACCTGGAAGAGGCGGCACGCATAGATGGTGCTAATGATATTACAGTTTTCTTCAAGGTTATTTTGCCACTATCGATACCAGTAGTTGCAACAGTAGGAACATTCTCGTTTATCTCAAACTGGAATGACTTATTCCAGCCTTTGATTTATATGACGAAGGAAGAGATGTTTCCTGTGACAGTTGGTTTAGCCTCGCTGCTCGGGAAAGAAGGTGATTTTGGGATAGAAATGGCCGGATCGACACTTTCATTTGTTCCTACCTTTATAATATTCCTGTTCTTTCAGCGTTATTTTACTGAGGGAATTCAGATGTCGGGCTTAAAGTAGTAAAAGATATTATTGCTAATCTGGAAGGAGGGGAAAAATGTCAGGCAATTTGAAGGTAGGCATTATCGGATTAGATACTTCACATGCTGTAGTTTTTACAAAATTACTTAATGACCCTTCAGAAAAACATCATGTCCCTGGAGGGAAAGTTGTAATAGCTTTTCCTGGAGGTTCACCTGATTTTGATCTAAGTATTTCACGCGTGGAGGGTTTTACAAACGAGCTTAGAAGTATATTTAATGTCAAAATTACTGAATCTATTGAACAAGTAGCGGAAAAAAGTGATGCAATTTTATTAGAGTCAGTAGATGGAAGAGTTCATTTAGAACAGTTGCGAAGAGTAATTTCTTATAGGAAACCAATTTTTATTGATAAACCTTTTAGCCTAAAGACGGAAACGGCCGCTGAGATGGTAAAACTAGCTTCAGTTTATCAAACTCCAGTTATGAGTACGTCTGCTCTTCGTTATGCGGACAATTTAATTGAGATACTATCAAAGTCTGACAAAGGAGAAATAATAGGTGCTGATTGTTTCGGTCCGATGGAAATGCAGGTGAAACAGCCGGGCTTTTTTTGGTATGGCATTCATTCGGTTGAAATGCTGTTCGTAATTTTAGGTAAGGACTTCGAGTATGTAACCACCATAACGAACGATGACCATGATGTAATTATAGGGCAGCGACACGATGGGCTACTGGGAACTATCCGGGGGAATCGCAAAGGTAACAATCAATTTGGAGCATTAATTCATTTTGAACAGGGGACGGAATATGTCGATGTAACTGCTGCAGAAAAGCCTTATTATGCTAGTTTACTAGCCCAAATAATGGATTTCTTTCAGGATGGAGTACCTAGAGTTTCGTTAGCCGAAACCAGAGAGGTTATTCGGTTTATTGAAGCGGCAAACGAAAGCAGAATTACTGGAAAACAGGTTTTAATATAATAGTAGGTAATAAATGGTATAATCGTTAGGACTTTAAGCGTGTGCCTAGTTGCTACACTCTAGGGGATCAACATCCAAGGAGTTGAATGGCCTGTTATTTGGCGAATGATCCCTCTAAGGTAGGCTAAGTACGAACATCACGAAGTATTACTTCCTAGTGGGTTAGGCGTCGGATACGAAGTTGAGCCAGCTATGGTTGAAAGACTATCAGTTTAGCAGTTTCCTGCCAGTTGGATAGGATGCCTCAGCCCAACTTCGAGCGGTGATACACCATTATTTTAATTGTTCTTCCGTTATAAAAGTGAGTCGATAAATCCGGCGAGGTCTCCCTTTATACGTTACTTTTTCTTCGCCAATGATCTCTACAAGTTCGGCATCCATCCATTTTAACAGGATACGATGAGCGCTTCTAATCGTAATTTTGAGGGTAGATGCTAATTCCTGTGCAGTATAATCGATGATTCCGTACCGGGCAACACGAGCCATTAGCTTTGTCATATAGGATGCAGACATGCCAGCTTTTTCAGCTCGTTCTAATAGTTTAGCGTCTGTAATAGCTAAATCATACCGCTCGTATTGTGTGTGGGTAGTAATATCAACTGGTCCTAGAACACTCTTATCTTCCCTAACAATATAACATACATCACCACCCAGTTCCTTGGATTGACGTAATGCTAATCGTGCATGGCTGCCTGCTTCAGCAGCTGTACTTCCAAAGCCAACACCAATACTTAGCGTTATGCCAATGGCATTATTTGTATCCTGAAGTAAGGGGATGAACTTATACCCTCTGGTTTCTCGTTCAAATATGCCACGCGTCGTGATAAATGAATATTCTTCGCCACCGAGATTGATTAGATGGCCATCAAGCTGTTTTATGTAATCAAGGAGAATTTGTTGAATGTTTAATTTTAGTAATTGTACATCGTGTTCCGATGTATATTTTTCTGTAACTCTCTTAAAATTGTCCACATTTATTAACCCAAAAACAATTTGCGATTCTTTGTTTCGACGGGTTTTTGTTGCAAGTAAAGCACGTTCTAAGGAAACAATCATGTCCTGTTGTGTAGGTGTTACCCATTCGTTAGGTATATTCATTTCTGATAATCTAACAGAAACTTCCTGTATACCTGTAAGTGCAATAGAGCCATCAGAATTATAGTTATCAATGTGGAAGTTTATAATGTCTTCAATCAATTTTGGTTTCGAGTGGTTAGGAATTATTTTAAGTTTATAGTCTTCTTCTCCTAACTCAGCGAGGATTTTTATGACATACTTTTCTTCAATGGTATCAACTGATAAACGTGTTAAACCGTAGCGGTTTTTAATAAGGAATAATGACCTATACAGTCCGGTACCCATCAATGGGACATGATGAACAGGGATTGAAAAATCTATTGACTGCTTGGCAAGATTGTATAAATGATACTCTGTAAAAACTAATACATCAACACCATCCATTAGCTTTATTGCTAAATCTGTAATAGCGGTGTCAGGTTCAATAACACCAAAGACGGGTTTGAAGTTTGGAAAGGATTTTAACGTTTCTTTGGTCTGGTCTATGAGAGACTTTGATCCAATAATGCCAATATTAATTTCAGAGCTATCATGAACACGTTTATTACTTTGCATATAGACATCTCCCTTAAAAATCTTTTATTTAAGCTGAATTCAATGGCGAATACCTTAAATACAAACAGACAATTGAATAGACATGTCTTTTAATAGTTAATGTATCTATAATACTTTTAAGAATCAAATTTGTCAAAATTCAACTCTAGTTTAATTTTTAGAGCGTTTCTAATAAAGACACATTCAAGACTTGTCTTTTAATAAGGTTATTCATAGACTAATAAATATATTGTAAAAAATTTCAATCGAAAGAAAAAAACATAATTTAAAAAGGAGTAGTTTTATGAAAACAATCTCGGAGCTAGAAAAGTTAATGACTGAACCATCGGAGGAGTTAATTAAAGACCTTTCAAAATTGGAAGGTGATATTATGATATTAGGTGTTGGCGGTAAAATGGGCCCGACAATGGCAAAATTAACGAAAAGGGCTATAGATGAAGGCGGTTTAAATAAAAAAGTAATTGGGGTATCAAGATTTTCTTCTGGTTCATTAAAAAAAGAACTAGAAGAATTCGGTATCGAAACAATTGCAGCTGATTTGTTAGATGAGTCCGACCTTCAATCACTCCCAACTGTCAAAAATGTTATTTATATGGTTGGCAATAAGTTTGGTACGGTTGGAAATGAATATTTCACCTGGGCAATGAATGCATATTTACCAGGTACGCTTGCAGAAAAGTTTGCTGCCTCGAGTATGGTAGTGTTTTCAACTGGGAATGTATATCCATTCGTAAATGTATTAAGCAGTAGCTGCTCTGAAGAAACACCTGTTAATCCAGTTGGGGAATACGCACAATCCTGTTTAGGAAGAGAACGTGTACTAACCTATTTTTCACATAAAAATAAAACACCGATGCTGCTATTCAGATTAAATTATGCGATTGATCTCCGATATGGGGTGTTACTAGAAATCGCCAAACAAGTGTATCACGGACAGTCCATTGATCTTGAAATGGGAAATGTCAATGTCATTTGGCAGGGTGATGCAAACGAATACGCTATACGTGCATTGTTACATACGGAAACACCACCCAAAATATTAAATGTAACTGGTCCGGAAACAGTATCAGTTCGCTGGCTTGCAGAGGAATTTGCTAAGCGTTTTAATAAAGTTGCAAACTTTTATAATGAGGAAAATCCTACTGCATTATTAAACAATGCCTCTCAAGCACATAAGTTATTTGGATATCCAACAGTAACAATACAGCAAATGATTGACATGACAGCAGATTGGTTGATGAATGATGGTTTTACATATGACAAACCAACTCACTTCCAAGAGCGGCAAGGGGCATTTTAAATGTTAAAAGAATCCGTAAAAATCAATCTACATGAAGGCGCATTTATACCAGCTCATCCATTAGCTTTAACAAAAGAAAGAGAGCTTGATGAACAAAGCCAGCGAGCACTTACCCGCTATTATATTGATGCGGGAGTAGGGGGCTTGGCAGTTGGCGTACACACAACCCAGTTTGAGATTCGTGACCCTGCATTCGATTTATTTGAAAGAGTGTTAAAACTTGCGATGGAGGAAATGAAAATGGCCCAGGTACCAAATTCATTTATTAAAATTGCTGGAATTTGCGGACCTTTACATCAAGCAGTTAAAGAAGCGGAATTTGCTAAAAAAATTGGCTATGATCTTGGATTAGTAAGTATGGGAGGATTACAGTCTCTGACTGAGGATGAATTGCTTGAAAGAACAAAAAAAGTAGCTGAGATCATCCCAGTCATCGGATTTTACCTTCAACCCGCTGTAGGAGGGAGAGTTCTTTCATATGACTTCTGGAAAAAATTTGCGGATATTCCTAATGTGCATGCGATTAAGATTGCACCGTTTAATCGCTACCTTTCACTTGATGTGGTAAGGGCAGTATGCAATTCACAAAGAAATGCAGAGATTGCATTATACACCGGAAATGACGACAATATCGTGAATGACCTGCTAACTGTCTACCACGTAAATGTTGATGGCAAAAAAGTAGAAAAGAGGATTGTCGGAGGTTTACTGGGACACTGGTCAGTATGGACAAAAAAAGCAGTAGAAATATTTAATGAAATAAAAAAAGTGCAGCATCATAACCATATCCCAAGTGAGTTTTTAACATTAGCACAAGAGATTACCGATATAAATGCTGCCTTCTTTGATGCTAAAAATAATTTTAAAGGAAGTATTGCAGGGATTAATGAAGTGTTAGCCAGACAAGGTTTGCTTCAAGGAAGATGGTGCTTACTGGAAGAGGAAGATCTTGGACCTAATCAAGGGGAAGAAATAAATCGTGTATATGCAGCATACCCGCATTTACATGATGATGAATTCGTGGAAGAGAATCTTTCAAAGTGGTTCAGCTAAATAGATAATGACTGAAAAAATTTTTCTGGAAGGAGTAATAGAATAATGCGAAAAATTATTGCAAATAACAAACAAGTTGAAATAATTGAGGATGAATTACCGGCAGTAAAACCTTCTTACTTATTAATAAAGACAATGTACTCGATTATTTCACCTGGTACTGAATTAACAATTATTGAAAATAGTACCGATAGGCCAATTACATTAGGCTATAGTGCAATGGGAGTAGTCGAGGAGTGTGGTAGTGATATTACCGATGTAGAGGTCGGTGATTTAGTTGCTGTTTATGGTGCTCCTTATGTGCAGCATTCGGATTATTTATTAGTTCCGAAAACCCTGTATGCAAGGATTCCTTCGAATGTTAAACCGAAAGAAGCGGCGCTTGCTGGTATTGGTGCGATTGCTATTCATGCACTGCGGATTGCAAATCTTCAATTTGGTGAGACAGTTTCTATTGTAGGGTTAGGATTACTCGGACAAATGATTGCAAAAATTGCAGATGCTTCTGCTTATAATGTTATAGCTTATGACATTCATGAAGAACGGGCATCAATGCTACAGGAAGAAACGAATATAAAGTCATTTTCTACTCTTAACGGCATGAAAAATGCTATAAAAAGTGATACCAGCGGGTATGGGGCAGATGCTGTACTTCTATGCGCTGGTGGAAAGAAATCACCCTTAACAGGACAAAGTCTTGAATGGATAAGAAATAAAGGAAAAGTTGTTATCGTCGGTGACATTGAACCAGATTTTCCGAGAAGCCTGATGTTTAGCAAAGAAGCGCAAATTCTTATTTCCCGAGCAGGAGGTCCAGGCAGATACGATAAGAATTATGAGGCAGAAGCCAATGATTATCCATATGGATTTGTTCGCTGGACAGAAGGGAGAAATATAGCAGAATATATTAGACTAGTAAGCGAAAAAAGAATTAATGTAAGCCCTTTTATAAAGGAAGAGGTAAACTTCAGCGATGTATCTACCGCGTTTGATGAGCTAGTAAATAAAAAATCAACCATGTTAACAAAGGTAATGAATTTCTCAAAATAAAGTGCTAGGGATCGAAAATTTAAATGTAGAATATGTATCTAATATGAAGGGTTACAGGTTCCGACTGAATATACTTTTAAAAAAAGTCTAGTTTTATTATTGGCGATTCCTTAGTTTACAGTATTTATGATTCATCAGAAATCAGTATTTACTAATTTATCAAAAGAGGGAGCTAATTATATGTTGAAAGTTGGAGTAATAGGAGTAGGATCGATATCAGAATTTCATATTAAGCCTTATCTTGAAAGCGAGCAAGTGGAATTAGTTGCTTTATGTGATAGCAATCAAAACCGTCTGAACGAAAAAGGGAAATTGTATGGAGTAACCCAGTTGTACAGTGACTACCAGCAGCTATTGCAGAATGATGAAATTAACGCTGTCAGTATTTGTACATGGAATAACACGCACGCAATAATTGCTATCGCAGCGCTGGAAGCTGGCAAACATGTATTGGTAGAAAAGCCGTTAAGCATGACAACTGAGGAAGCTTTAGCAATCGAAGCGGCAGTTAAGAAATCTGGTAAGGTATTACAGGTTGGTTTTGTAAGACGGCATGGTGATAATGTTAAGCTATTAAAAACGTTTATAGATAATAATCAATTAGGTGAAATTTATTATGCTAAAGCCTCATGTTTAAGAAGACTTGGTAACCCTGGAGGCTGGTTTAGTGATAGCTCTAAATCTGGTGGTGGCCCATTAATCGACTTAGGCGTTCATATGATAGATATCTGCTGGTACATGATGGGAAAACCTCGCCCAATATCAGTCAGTGGCAATACCTATTCAAAATTAGGGAATCGGAGTAACATTCAGAATCTATCATTCTACAAGGCAGCTGATTATGATCCGACATTGAATGACGTAGAAGATTTAACAAATGCATTAATCCGTTTTGAAAATGGAGCATCTCTTTTTGTAGATGTTAGCTTTACTTTACAAGCTCAAAAAGACGAATTAAATGTTAAGTTATACGGGGATAAGGGCGGAGCTGAAATTGAACCAGAGTTAGCACTGGTTACAGAGAAAAATAATACCATTCTAAATGTTACACCACAGGTGGATACACTCACATTCGATGTCCATAAAGCCTTTGTGAATGAGATTAATCATTTTGTTTCGTGCTGTAAAGATGGGAAAGAAACAATCGCGCCTGTTGCAGATGGAGTTCAGGTCATGAAAATGCTCAACGCAGTTTATGAATCAGCAAAAAGTGGGAAAGAGACTTATCTGTAGATGGAAGTTCACTAGTAATCGTTGGCGGAGGTTTTCGTGGTTGTGCGGGAGCACTAGCCATCTGTGAAAGTGGACTGAATGTGCTGTTGACAGAAGAGATTAACTGGCTAGGCGGTCAGGTGACATCACAAGAAGTCCCTCCGCGGGTTTGAACTTGAATGGCTTGATGAATTTTATGAAGAATAATGTGAGGAGTCTTTATGGAAGCGGCAGGCGACTTTACTATCCTTAAGAAAACTAAAACTTTGAATGCTCAAAATAATGTAACTATACACAAGGAGGTTAATAATGAATATTAGTGTCAGCATGTACAGTTTAATTTCAACCGTCAATGCAGAAAAGTGGTCAACGGTCGATTTTATCGATTATGCCCATCGCATTTCACTGGATGGCGTCGAACTGCTCGATATGTTTTGGCAGAATAAAGATGATATTAGTAAGGAGCTTGAGCAAGTGACAATGGCACTAAAAAAACATAATTTAAAAGTTTCCGCCTATGATGTTACGAATAATTTTGTCAAAGAATCAAATGAAGATCGTGCAAAAGAAGTCAATAAAGTAAAAGATGCTATTCAGATAGCTAAACAGTTAAATACAAATATACTCCGTGTATTTTGCGGCGACATACATGATGACTTAACATATGAGGATGGTCAAGGCTGGATTGTTGATAGTTTGAAGCAATGTGCTGAAGCTGCTGAAAAAGAGCAGATTTATTTAGCAATTGAAAATCATGGTCTGTTAGCTGGAAAGAGTGAGCAGGTTGAGGAAATTATTGAGAAAGTAAACAGCCCATTTGTGAAATCCACGTTTGATACAGGCAACTTTTTACTAGTACATGAGAAACCTCAACAGGCATTTGACCGATTAAAAGATAAAATTGTCCATGTCCACTTTAAGGACTTCCGAGAAAAAGAAGCTGACGAAGATATTAAAGGATTCCATTCTACAAAAGATGTCGAGTTAATTGGTACCATTCCAGGAGATGGGGAGGTAGATTTATCGTACATTGTTCAAGGTTTAAAAGAAATAAATTATGAAGGATGGCTTTCCATTGAATATGAAGGTAAGGATGATGCTAAGGAAGCTAATGAAGAAGCGGTCAATCGTCTAAGGAACTTACTTCAGTAGGAGGGAGAAGAATGGGGAATATTGTATTTGCAAGGTTAGATAAAATTGATTATCAGGCAACTGTACGAACCATTGTAGATTCCGTAGAACAACTGGCAGAACCTAATGAAACGGCATTATTCCCTTTAAGTAAAACTAAACTGGATGCTGTTTTAAATGAAAATAATAATATATTTATTCCGGCGACCTTACTCCTGGAAAATGCCGCAAAGGAGGTAAATGTATATTTTGATTTGGAAAATTACCACTTTTTTCAAAAAATAAAAGAGGTTATTGAAAAGGAAAATAAACCAAAAGGTGTTTTTCGGTTAAGAAGAATCATGGGTAATGATGATAATAAGAAGCTGATTGCTACTGATTTATATGTTCTTTCCCTGTCACTAGGTGAACCACTGGATGTACAAGTTAAACAAACAAATCAAACGGTTTCTCCTTATCATGTAATAGTCACTGTCGATTTTGGAGGTGGAGCAATGGCACATATGGAGTATACATTTTCTGATCAGGATGAACGAATTGAACTTGAGTGGAGTGGGATAAAAACAATCCTGGAATTCGATAGTGAAACGATGAATTCATTAGAGTCGTCATTAACTTATTCAGTAGATGCCATTATTGATAATGCTCATAAAGTGGATCAGAGTTTAATCAAAAGATTGACCAACTATGAGCAGCTCGTAGATGGAGGTGCTCATTAATGAAAATTGGAATAATGAGTTTCGCGCATATGCATGCATATAGTTATGCCGATGGATTAAAGAAAATGCCTAATGTTGAATTAGTTGGCATTTTTGATGATGATTCAGAAAGAGGCAAAAAAGCAGCCGAAAAGTATCATACAAAGCATTTTATTGATCAGAAATCCTTTCTCGCTATGGATATGGATGCTGTCATTATATGCAGTGAAAACTTTCGCCATAAAGAAATGGTCTTAAATGCTGCAAAAGCTAAAAAGCATATTTTATGCGAAAAACCGATCGCCACAACAGTAGAAGATGCGCAAGAAATGATCAATGTTTGTGACGAAAATAAGGTCATTTTACAAACAGCATTTCCGGTAAGATTCAGCTCACCAATGCGTCAGCTGAAAAAAATGATTGATGATGGTGAACTTGGTGACATTGTTGCTTTTCGTACAACGAACAGAGGCCAAAATCCTGGGGGCTGGTTTATCGATAAACAGCAATCTGGTGGAGGTGCTGTATTAGATCATACAGTACATATGGTTGACATAATGCGCTGGTATTTAGGAAAGGAAATTACCGAAGTACATGCGATTGTAGACTCTTATTTTCATGATATCGCTATTGATGATGCAGGGTTGCTCACATTGAAATTTGAAAATGGTGTGGTCGCCTCTCATGATGCCAGCTGGTCCCGGTTTAAAGAATATCCAATCTGGGGAGATGCAACAATTGAAGTCGTTGGCACAAAGCAGACGGTAAAGGCTGATGCATTTAAAGAGCATTTTAGAATATTTACAAGTAGGTCTAAATCGTTAAGTTATGTTTTTTTTGGGAATGATATGGATTTTGACCTCATACGGGATTTTGTTAAATGTGTAGAAGAGAAAAGAGAACCATCTATTTCTGGATGGGATGGTTTAAAGGCATTGGAAGTAGCTTTAGCAGCGTATGAGTCCAGTGAAAAGAAAGCTGCAGTAAATCTATAAACAGTACGGGCACCTGTATAAGGTGTCCACTTTTATAAGAGGGAGGTGTCAAGCGAGGTGTACACGATAGGAATTGACATCGGAGGTACCAAGATTAAATTTGGCATGTTTGATGGAGTTAGTAAACTAGTAAAAGAAGATCAAATAAGCACCCCTAAGGAAGCAATTGTAGAAAAATTGATTGCTGCAATAAAAGAAATGATTCAGGACCAGGAGATTCATGGTATTGGAGTTGCTTCAGCTGGTATAGTTGATTTTCAAAATGGTGTGGTTAGAAGTTGTCCTAATTTGGATGCTTTAGCAAATATACCAATACAGGATATGCTGGAAGATGCTTTTCATGTTCCCGTTGTGATAAGTAATGATGCGAATTGTGCTACCATGGCAGAGGGAACTGCAGGAGTTGCTAAAACTGTCAGCAGTTACATATGTATCACATTGGGAACAGGAATTGGTGGTGGAATCGTCCATAATAATGAGCTGGTCCATGGAAATAGTGGGTACGGCGGTGAGGTTGGTCATATGATACTTGTGCCGAATGGAATAATTTGTGGATGTGGACGCAAAGGCTGCTGGGAGGCATATGCTTCTGGCAAAGCACTGGAAAGAATGATATCAGAGGCCCCTGAATTGGCTTCAAAAAATTATCAACCAAAAGATGTATTTCAAAACTATACTTTCGACACATCCTGTAAATGTGTTGTTGATCAATATTTAGAATACCTGTCAATTGGACTTATAAATCTGCAATATTTATTTGATCCGGAAATGATTGTTATCGGTGGCGGTGTGATTGATTCCAGCAAGTATTGGTGGAGCGAATTGGAAGGGAAAATGGCAGCAGCATCTGTTCCGATAGTATTACAACAGGCACATCTGAAAAATAATGCGAGCATGATTGGAGCTAGTTTGCTAGTCAAACAAGATAAGTGAGGGATTGATATGTATTATTTAAAAGGTGATGTTATTACGGATGAACGTATTATAAAGGATTGTTTTGTTGAAATAACAGAAGGTAAAATAACCTGGGTTGGAAACCAGAAGAAAAACAATCATGGTGCCATATATGAAGTCAATGATGGTTTTATCTGTCCAGGATTAACAGATATTCACATACATGGTGTAAATGGATTTGATTTTATGGACAATCAGGAAGCATTTTTTGAAATTGCAAAAAGTCTGCCAAGTTATGGGGTAACTTCTTTTCTGGCAACCTCCAGAACAGGTGCAATTAACGATGTGAAAAAGTTTCTTGAGGGTGCCCAATCATATCAGGATAATTCGGCTATTGGTGCTAACTGTCTTGGAGTTCATTTAGAAGGGCCTTGGATAAGTCCGAAGTATAGCGGAGCCCAAAGCAAGTCTCATATACGGAAGCTAACCTGGGATGATGTTAGCAATATTTTACATTCTTTTTTAGATATTATTTCTGTTATTACATTGGCCCCTGAGGAAGTGGAAGATTACGCAATACTAAATCATTTAAGAGCCAACGACATCCATATTTCAGCTGGACATACGAACGCAACAATTGAGGAGATAGGAATAGCGATAGAGTATGGCTTGACCCAAATAACTCATACATTCAACGCGATGAGTACTGTACACCATCGAACACCTGGAACTGCTGCAGCTTCTTTGTATTATGATAACGTAACATGCGAAATTATTACAGATGGGGTGCATATACATCCCAAGATGATTGAGCTTTTATATAAGGTGAAGAACAGTGAACGAATGGTCCTTATATCTGATTGTACGGGATATAATGAGTTAACAGATGGAGAATATTTTTTCCGGGAAAAGAACCTCATTAAAACCGGCAATAAAGTAACCTTGGATAACGGTCAGTTAGCTGGAAGTACAATTACACTGGATAAAGGAATTAAGTATATAGTGGAAGAGTGCAATATTCCATTGGAAAAGGCTGTTTACATGGCAACACAGGCACCACTTAATGCAATAGATCATGGGGGAAATAGAGGGAGGATTGCCGCAGGTTACAAAGCCGACATTATGATTCTAAACGACAAGTTAACTGTTGATCAAACGATTATTAATGGGGAAATAGTATACTGTTGCACTTCCACTGGAAAGAAATAAATACAAAGATTTCAGTGCATGATAGTCGACAAGAGTTACTTCATCTGAAGAGACTCAATGTGACAAAGAACGTACATTGAGTCTCTTCTTATTGCCCGAGGATGAGCAATGCGCCCAGAATTTTGTTCTTATTCTCAGCTATTTATGTCCCATCCTGTGTTAAAAGAGCTTTTTTAGGACAGCCACTTTACGTCCATTGAGCACCCCATAATTTCATTTCTTTTAGGATTTTATGTAAAGCATGCCCTTTTTTAGTTAATGAATATTCAACCGTTACAGGTACAGTTGGATACGCCTTTCTGATAACGATTTCATTTCCTTCTAAATGACGTAACGTATCTGTTAATGCTTTTGGACTAATGTTATGAATCGCTTTTTGTAATTCTCCAAATCGTTTCGTTCCTTCAAATAATTCTCGTAACACTAGAAATGACCATTTTCCCCCGATAATATTAAGTGCTTTTTCAATGGAACATTCCATGTTTTGTTCTACTACATTTTCCACTTAATTCCCTCCCCTACACTGATGATAGTTACTATAAATTTTATATTACATAACCTATTTATTATTATATCAAAAATAATTCAGTACTTTAAATGGATAGCTTTACTATTTATACTTAAAATACAAGGTTATTAATTTACTTAATAATCAATAGAATGAATTAGGAGGATAATGAATGAAAAAAGTTGTTTCCATGCGATTAGGAAACGTCATTTCACCTGAAATGTACGATAACTTCCTTGGGTTCATCCATGATCCAGAACAACGCAAGCGAATCCTTTGGAGCTATATTGATACAAGAGACGCTGCTAGTGCATTTCGTTTAGCTGTTGAAACAGATGGATTAGGGGCAGTTCCATTAAACATTGCTGCTGATGAAACGAGCATGGATATTAAAAGTAAAGAATTAATGACAAAGGTATTTCCAAATGTAACAGATATTCGTGAAGAACTTGATGGCTTTGTAAGTCTATTAAACAATAAAAAAGCGAAAGAACTACTAAACTGGCAACCTATTCATTCATGGAGAAGCTATGTTCAAGTAGAATCACTTAACACATAAGAAAAGCACAAGCGCTTTAGTCACCCTAGGGCAATAAGTCTAGCCTCTATTTTGCCACAAAGAGATTGTCTTAAGGTCTCGAGGAGATAAGTGCTGGAGCTAGACAGCGAAGCGTAAATTTTTCTTATCTTAAAATAAAAGGAGGATATAAATGAAAAAAATTGGCTTTATCGGTTTAGGTACAATGGGCCTTCCAATGGCAGGGCATTTATTAAACAACGGCTATGAAGTTATTGTGTATAATCGTACGAGAAATAAAGCCGACTCCCTTGAAAAGGAAGGAGCAATCATTACATCCTCACCTAAAGAGGTTGCTGAAAAAAGCGATATCGTTTTCACTATGCTAACTGCGGATCAGGCTGTTGAAGAAGTTATTTTAGGCGAAACAGGCATTATTAAAGGAGCACATGCCGGCTTAATTGTTGTTGATAGCAGTACAATATCACCGAATACAAGTAAAAAAGTAGCAGCTATCCTTTTAAATGAGGGCATTGAAATGTTAGATGCACCTGTTACAGGTAGTGAACCTCAAGCCATTGAAGGTATATTAACTTTTATGGTTGGAGGAAAGAAAGAAGTTTATGAAAAATGTGAGCCTCTATTTTATGTGATGGGAAAACAAGCATATTATATGGGGGACAATGGAGCAGGTTCCTATACGAAATTAGCTAATAATACAATGGGAGCTATTAATCTATTATCCTTTTCAGAAGCCATCACGATGGCAGCAAAATCTGGGATTGACCCTGAGCTATTTATAAAAGTCGTCAGTGGCGGTGGTGCTAGAAGCGGGATGATGGATAATAAAGGCCCGAAAGTATTAAATAGAGATTTTTCTCCTCATTTTATGACTGATCTTATTTATAAAGATCTAGGATTAGCAGCTGATGTTGCAAAAGAACTTGAACTACCTACCCCTGTCTTATCATTAGTAAAAGAAATGTTTCAAATGGCAAGAGCAAAAGGATTTGGGGAAGAAGATATGAGCGCAATAATAAAATGTTATGAAGAATTAGCAGGAATCGAAGTGAAAAAGAAGTAAACTTCTCTAGGATCAAAATTTTTGATAATAAACTAAAAATCATGACAGGAGTGTCTCAGAATGAAATATCGTCGTTTAGGTAATAGTGGGTTGAAAGTTAGTGAAATTGGACTTGGTAGCTGGCTAACTTATGGAGAAACGATAGGGAACCAAAATGCCATTGATTGTATTCACCGGGCATATGAGCTTGGTATTAATTTTTTCGATACCGCAAACGCATACAATCGTGGCGAATCTGAAAAAGTGGTTGGTGAAGCCCTTAAATCTTTTTCTAGAGAAAGCTATGTGCTTGCAACAAAAGTATTTTTTCCTATGGGAGAGGGCCCGAATGATCGAGGTCTTTCAAGAAAGCACATCATTGAACAATGCGATGCGAGCTTAAAACGATTAGGTGTAGATTATCTTGATCTTTATCAATGTCATCGATTTGATGAAGAAACACCAACAGAAGAAACGTTACGTGCATTAGATGATTTAGTTCAGCAAGGAAAAATCTTATATTACGGTGTTAGTGAATGGACTGCAGCACAGATTACGGATGCTGTACACATAACAAAAGAAAAAAATCTACGACCACTCGTTTCAAATCAACCAATTTATAACATGCTTGTACGCTATATCGAAAAAGAAGTTTTACCTGTTTCTGAAAAAGCAGGGATTGGACAAATTGTCTTTTCACCTTTAGCTCAAGGAATTCTTACAGGTAAATATAAACCAGGTCAAGAAATCCCTTCCGACACTCGTGCAGCAAATGAAAACATCAATCGTTGGATTAAAAGCTATTTAAATGATGATGTTTTACAACGAGTTGCCCGTTTGGAAGGAATTGCAAGTGATTTAGGTATTAAATTATCCCAATTGGCCGTTGCCTGGATCTTAAGACAACCTGGAGTTAGCTCTGCAA
Source organism: Gracilibacillus salitolerans (assembly GCF_009650095.1). Taxonomy (GTDB): domain Bacteria; phylum Bacillota; class Bacilli; order Bacillales; family Amphibacillaceae; genus Gracilibacillus; species Gracilibacillus salitolerans. The sequence goes on from NZ_CP045915.1 coordinate 1,071,866, forward strand.
TTGTTGGAGCAAGCCGCCCTGAACAGGTAACTGAAAATGTGAAAGCCTCTGAAGTTGAGCTTTCTAATGATGTATTAACTGAAATTGAATCGATTTTAAAAGAAATTGATGGATTTGTACCTATTTGGTAATAGGACGAACTGGCATTGGGACAGGGATGATCTCCCTGTCTTAAAATAAACTATTATACGAGGAGTGGAGAATCAATGGAATATCGTTATCTAGGGAAAACGGGTTTACGAGTAAGTGAGCTTTGTCTTGGTACGATGACATTAGGTCGTGAAACGAGTGAAAAAGATAGTTTTAGCATTTTAGATCGTTATGTGGAAGAAGGCGGGAATTTTATTGATACAGCAGATGTCTATTCACGTGGGGGTTCTGAAGAAATCGTCGGTAAGTGGTTAAAGAACCAAAATCGTGATGACTATGTTGTTGCAACAAAGGTTCGTTTCCCTATGGGTGAAGGACCGAATGATATTGGTCTGAGCAGAAAACATATTATCTCTGGTGTTAAAGAAAGCCTACGCCGACTTGGTACCGATTATATTGATCTTTATCAGGTTCACGCATGGGATCCTCGAACACCGTTAGAAGAAACGTTAAGCACGTTAAATGATCTTGTTCGTGAAGGCCTTGTACGTTACATTGGAGCAAGTAACTTTAAAGGCTGGCAACTTCAAAAAGCAATAGACTTAAGTAAACAAAAAGGTTGGGAACAGTTTGTTTGTCTACAACCTCAATACAATTTGCTATGTCGCGCTACCGAATACGAATTAATTGATGTTTGTGAAAATGAAGGGTTAGGCGTCATCCCATGGAGCCCACTTCGCGGAGGGTGGTTAAGCGGGAAGTTCACACGTGACATGGTTAAGCCACCAGAAAATTCTCGTATATCAGTTGCTGAAGAAAAAGGTTATAGCGAGACATGGGATAAGTACAATAACAATTTTACATGGAATTTGTTAGATACGTTATACAGTGTTGCAGAAGAAGCGGGTAAGACTCCAGCTCAGACGGCAATCAACTGGCTTCTAAACAGCCGTGGTGTTACGGCCCCAATTATCGGTGCACGTACAATGGAGCAGCTTGAAGCTAACTTAGGTTCTGCTGGCTGGTCTTTAACCAAAGATCAACTAGATCGCTTAAATAAAGCGAGTGAATTGTTTGTAAGCTATCCTTATGATATCGATGCAATAAATCAGCGGACAAAAGGTAGAGAGTAAAGAGACAACTAAATGCAATGGGATTATTAGGGCACACTTACGGTGTTATCAATTAATATATAGCATTTTCGTTTCAGTATCTGTATTACTCTAACGAGTTTTATACGCGGTATCCCTTATACAGTAGAAGATTCCACTAAAATAGATGGAGCAAGTAGGTTTAAAATGTTTTGGAAAAATAATCAACTTTTATTAAGGATTCCATTTCATAGATGGTATATGAAATCTGGGCTATTCCGATTCAAGGTGTAACCTTAGTTGTCTACATATGAGGAAACTAACGAAATAGAGAAACACTATTTCCTATCGACTAAAAAGCACGAGTCAAAATCGTGTTCCTCAGGAGTGTCGGTTCGAACCCGACCACCGGTATTTGTTAATAGCGATATGAAGCGATTTCCAGACGTTTTGGAAGTCGCTTTTTTACGTTCATAAGCACGTTTTAGTCGTGCGAACTGATAATGGAAGTCAAAGCACGTCCTATTGTTCGAAATATCAGTCCGAAAGGGGTTTTTCGAATGGGAACGATTTGAATGAACACAAAAATCGAAACAACGTCAATTCGTTATTATTCGGCATTTTTGGAAATATTTTGAAATAGGGGAAATTGTTTATTTCGTACCCCTCGATAATAATTGTATTTGTTTTAATTGTCGTAAGAAAATTGATGAAATAACAGAAAAAAGGAAGTTATTATCATGAACGAAACATTTGAAATTATTGCGGAACAATTGGCGGAAGCAAGATACCTTCTTGAATTCTTCCAACGTACAGGTAATAGTGAAGATATGACGTTTTGAAGCCACCACCGAATTAGCTACTTCGTTAGGATTCAACCTTGACGAATTGAACGAACGGGCGAAGGAAATCGAAATTGAACCGATTTCTATTCTCGGATAAATAATAAGACTTGTGGCGTAAGGGGGGGATTCCGCGCTTTACGTCGTTTTTATGATTTGATACAGTAGTATTGTTGATATTTTCCAAAATTGGGGGTAAATAAAATTGAATAAAAAGAAAATAACGGGAATTTTGGCGGTTGTTCTTGCCGCTTCTGCTATAGGTTTCGTTCCTGTCTTGTCGCAAGGTAACGGAAATGATGAGGTGGAAGCGGAAGCAAAAGAAACGAAGGAAGCTCCGAAGGTTGAAAACGTCGAAAAAGAAGAAAAGTCGGAATCAATCAAAATAACAAAAGTATCATTAAAAAACGAAGAACTAGCGAAATTCTTTGCGGAACAATCCGATAGTTTTTTGGAACAATCAGCCGACCCAAGATTGAAAGAAACGAATTATGACGAAGGATTCAATTACTACTTGAGAGCGGAGGAATATACTGAGGATTTGCGAGAATTCATAAAGAAATACGATTTGGAATTACAGGAAGAAAGCGAAGTTCTCATTGACGATTTTGAAAACCTTGGAAAAATGAGAGCCGTTATTGGTCATCTTCAATTTGTAAGGACGTCCCACCTTGGAAGACAAGGGCAAGCAAAAGAAGATATTGAACGTTTCGACAAATGGGAAGAAACTGACGGTGACATGAAGAAGGCTTACGAATATATGGAACAAATAATTCACGACCTTGATGTTGCGTTGAACCATGATGGCGAAGGTGATACGTATGGTGTTACACATACACTGAACGGCAACAAAGCGTCTGAAATTGATAACTCTTTTCGGTAGAGGATAGACGAAGAATTCGAAAAGATTGCGGCCATAAAATAAACGATTCAATTAGGCGATTCCGGGGTCGTCTCTTTGTGTTATTATCGATATAATTGACGTATAATCTTGTTGAACGGAAGGGAATGCCGCCATTGTCAAAGGTAAAAACATATTCGAAAGATAGGGCGTTGAATCAATCTATCAATGCACACAAACGGATAATTAACGGGCGAATTCCGAAGACCTTGCTTCGTTTGGATATAAAGCGGAAGCACCTATTGACCGAATCTATTTGCACAATTAATTTACGGTCATATCGTCATTAGATTTCAACTTCGAAGAATCGACTAATCCCGAAAGTGAATCACGTAAATATTTTGATGACCTTATGAGCGGGTAAGTTACTTGTTAAGGCGTCTTTTTTATTGCCTAAAAACGTGCGATCATACGGAAATAAGGCTCTATATTAAATGTGGTGGTGCTTCCTGGAGTGAAGGTGGTTGGAAGATAAGCAAAATATCCACTCATACTCCCTCTTAATTTACTCTATAGGCGAAAAAAGCCCCGCATTGGATGAGATAAAGAGAAAATTTTAAAATAAACGAAGAAATTGCTGAGTCCAATAAATAAGCAAATGACAATTATGAGTTTAAAAGGAAGTAATATTTATCCTAATTTACCTTCCTTACAATATATAACTTATATAGTCTATTTTTCAAAAAATTACAATTCTATGTTGACTTTACATTTACCATAGTATATGATTTTATACTAAGTTAGTTCGATCGATAAACAATGAATAATTAGTTCTTCACTTCTTAATCTGGTACCTCACTTCTATGTAAAGAAGTGCTTAATTTTTTGTTGAATGATAGCGTTTACAAATTATCTGATATCTAAATGAAGGGAGATGCCTATGGTATGTGTAGAATGAATTAAGAGCATGAATACAGTAATTAATACTTTTTGGAATTTTAAAATATTGGATAGGTGGTGTAAGCGAAGTGAATATGAAACCTAGTGTATTAAGAATGATAATGTATTGTATTCTTGCTTCTATTCTTTTTGGTTGTTCTTCATCATCTTCATCTAAGCAAAAAGAGGAATTGACGATTTGGACATTTACAGAAGAAGCTAGATATGCAGTAGAAAAATTTGAAGAACGTTATCCGGAGATCGATGTGAATTTATTATTTATTAACAACGATAACTATTTGCAAAAGCTCATCTCTGTTTTACAAGTGGAAAAAAATGTTCCGGATGTTTTCTTTGTGGAACGAACCTATTGGCCTCAGATCAGAGACATTCCAAGACTAGAAAATCTGTCTCAGAACCCCTACAATGCAGAAGAAATTTTAGAACAACAATTTGAATATATTCAAGCTGAAGAAAGAGACGACGATGGAATCGTAAGAGGTCTAGGCTATCAAGGAACGCCAGGTGGCTTTTATTATCGTCGGGATTTAACCAAGGAATATTTAGGTACTGATGATCCAGAAGAGGTAGGTGAGTTGATATCTAGTTGGGATAAAATTATGGATATTGGTGAAAGAGTGGTAGAAGAAAGTAACGGAGAGATACATGCCTTGTCTAGTTGGAGCGCGATTAATAATGTAGAAAGTTCTAATATTGAGGAACCTTGGATTGTAGATGAAAAGTTAACCATTGATGAAGCCAGAATTAATACTTTAGATTTAGCTAAGGAAGCTAGAGAACGTCAGGTAGAAGCAAAATTTGAATCTTGGGGTCCTGCTTGGACAGCTTCCATGCAGCAAGGAACCGTTATGTTTTATCCAGAACCTACATGGGGACTTCCACACATATTTAAAAATAATGCTCCGGAAACAGCTGGAAATTGGGGATTAGCTCATGGACCGAAACCCTTTAGCGGTGGAGGGACTTTCCTTGCAATGTATAAAGAAAGTCAAAAAAAAGATCTGGCATGGAAGTTTATGAAATTCTACACAACGGATGAGGAGTTTTTAAAAGAATTGGCAGAAAGTCAGCAATATTTTTTGAGTAATAAAAATATTAATCAAGAATTAGCGCCAACGTTAACTTCTGAGTTTCTAGGCAATCAAAAATATTTTGATTTTTTTGTAGAAGCTGGAGAACAGGTCTCCTCTGCACCACAAACAAAATACGATAATGATATCAATAGTATTTGGGAAGAAAAAGTAAACGATTTTCTTAATGGTAGGTTCAAATCTAAAGAAACAATGCTTGAATCATTTAAAACAGAAGTTGGCCATCATTTCCCAGAAATTCAAGTGGATTAATAGTTTGAAATCATCCCTAAAAAGGAGGCAATTTAATGTTTTCAAAGTCTATACGAAAAGATCATTATGGATATTTGTTTATTGCTCCATTTTTTCTTATATTTTTTATATTTGGTCTATATCCCATTGTGTATTCCTTGTATTTAAGCTTTACTGATTGGGATGGATTTGGCCAGCCAGTTCTTGTAGGATTTCAAAATTATCAAAGAATTATAGGAGATTTTTTCTTTTACAAATCTTTATTTAATACTTTATTAATATGGGGAGCATCCGTTATCCCTCAGTTGACAATTAGTTTAATATTAGCAGTGATATTACATGAAAAATTTGTTAAGGGGAAAAGCTTTTTTAGAGCAGTATTTTTCTTTCCAAACATTGTTACAGCAGCATCCTTAGGACTCCTGGTAGGATTAATCTTCAGCTGGCAAACAGGTAGTTTTAATCAATTTCTTATGAGTATAGGCATCATTAGTGATCCAATAAATTGGGCTGATAAACCAAACTTTATGAGAGGATTGGTGTCTTCCATCCTTTTTTGGCAGTACTTCGGTTATTCTATGATTATCTATATAGCAGGCCTTCAAGGTATATCAAAGGATATATTAGAAGCAGCTGAGATCGATGGCGCTTCCAAAGTGAAAGTATTTTTTAATATTACATTGCCTTTACTTCGTCCCATTATCCTTTTTCAAGTTGTTACCTCTATAATAGGAGGAATGCAGATTTTTGATCAACCCTACACGTTGACAGATGGATCAGGTAACCCAGACAATGCTACATTAACAAGTGTTATGTATTTATATGATACCGCTTTCACTCGTTATCAGTATGGTTATGGTTCTGCGATTGCGTTTGGTTTATTTATTGTGATTGTTATATTTTCTATCATTTCCTTTACGACGATGAATCTTAAAACGAAACAAGGAAAGGCTTAAAGGGGGGTATTTCTTATGTTACAAACAAGTGTTGATAATGTACGTGAAAAAGCAGTAAAGGCAAAGAACAAGAAACTAAGCCATCTATTTGTTCATCTGTTTCTTATTCTTCTAGCTATCATTTGTATTGTGCCTTTCTACATTATGATTATTTATGGAACACACACGAATGCAGATATTGCATCGGAATTTATTTTTCTTCCGGGACAAGCGCTTTTAGAAAATTATCAGTCCATGAGGGAAAACATGAATATCTGGAGAGGTTTCTTAAATAGTCTTATTATTGCAGGCTGTTCGACGGCTCTTACCCTTTATTTTGGGGCATTAAATGCTTATGGTTTCGCTAAATACAAATTTAAAGGCAATAAATTATTGTTCTGGTTTGTATTGGCAACCATGATGGTTCCACAGCAATTAGGTTTGGTTGGTACTTTTCGTATTATGTATATTCTAAACCTTCTTGACACATATGCAGCCTTGATATTACCAGCTGCCGCCAATGCTTTTGCTGTCTTTTTTGTGAAACAGTTTATAGATGGTACGATTCCAGATGAAATTATAGAGTCAGCTAGAGTAGATGGAGCTAGTGAATTCAAAACGTTTAACAAAATTATCCTTCCGATGTTAGCACCTGCTTTGGCTGCACTAGGAATATTTGCATTTATCGGGTCATGGAATAATTTTATTGGACCTTTAGTTTTGTTATTTACTAATGATAAATATCCCTTACCACTGCTTGTTCAGTTACTTCAGGGATACTATGGAACAAATTATGGTGTTCAGTATCTCGGGGTTGCATTATCGGTTCTGCCAATCATTATCGTCTTTGCAATATTCTCAAAACGCATCATAGGCAGTGTGGCAATTGGAGCAGTGAAAGGGTAAGAAGAATTCTAATACAAGAAGGGTGACTACAATATGCAATTAAATGGATTGACAGGAATCATCTACAAAACTGGTGTATGGACAATCAGACTTTTCTATACAAATCTATTATGGATCGTTTTCACCCTTCTAGGATTAGGTGTTTTTGGGCTTATGCCCGCTACAGTGAGTCTCTTTGCCGTATTGCGTCAATGGATTATAAAAAAGGAAGATTTTCCGATATTTAAAAACTTTCTATACTATTATCGGAAGGAATTTATCAAGTCGAATTTGTTTGGTCTATTGTTTTTAGTTGTTGGATTTATTATCAGGGTAGACATTATATTCTTAAAAGAATCATCAACTCTTTTCCTTCAGATTCTTTCAGGGGTAATGTTGTGTATAGGATTACTATTTTTCATCATACTTCTTTATTTCTTTCCGGTTTATGTACATTTTGATATTTCTTTTACTCAACACTTAAAGTATGCCTTAATTATAGGTGTTTCACAGGTTTCATCAACTATCATAATGGTACTAGGCCTTGCATTAGTCTTTTGTTTATATTGGTATATTTCTGGGCTTATTCCTTTGTTTTTTATGAGTCTATTTAGTTTAAACCTGATGTGGTTTGGATATAGGTCATTTGTGAAAATTGAGTATGAGCAGCAACAGGTGTAATTTATTTTTGTTCTCATCATTTTAACTTGTCACTAAAAAATATTCTCGTATGTTCCTAGTTTTTTACTTGTTTTTATATAAAGTGAATTGAAATGATAGAATATTAGTTTTTAAATAATATTTTTAGAGGGAAAATTATTCTTAGTAGTGTCCTGGTATTTAAGTTAACTCGGTTTACCAGGAGTTTTAGTCTTTTCTCATTGAAGAAGACCCCTTCTACAGGAAGGGACAAGTTAAAGAAAAAAGCAACTAAGAAAGCTGCTTTTAGATGACCTATCATTGAAGGTTAGGATTTTCTTTTTTTGCTTCTTTTACTTTAGGTTTTCGATATCCACCAGCAATATCTGCTTTTTAAAATTCTTTTGCATAAATGACTTCCTGAGCGGCTGATGGTTCGTTCCCATTTCCTCCTATAGGTTGATACTGTGCTTTTTTGGACATAGTGCTCATCCTTTCTAATGGAATTGGGTTATATATATTTACCCTTTATATCCAAGTGATAAACAACGTGTCTGAATATTCTCTGGTCATGTTTTAGAACAACAAGTCGACAGCCCTTTCTTTTAGGATAGTGGTCATCCCTATTCTAATGTTAATTTTTATGATAAGGATACTATCTCGATATATATTTTTTTATAAATCACGTAAAAAGGTTTATAACAACAATTAATAATTCCACAGCCTTCTCAATTGCTTTATATATGTTACCTTAAAATGTCCCATAGTCATATCTAGTACAATATATTGGCACTTCCTTCGGGAATGACGGTTGAAACAACGAAGGAAATATGTGAATAGTAAGCAGTATACATATAGAATGACTGTTTGTTGCACTTGTCTACTTTAATTTGTGTCCCAGTTAATCTAAAAAAGATTTTAGGACATGCACTGTTCGATATTTTGTTCAAAATATGTTTGTTGTATTGAATCTATTAAAAATTGGGAGGGGGTGTATAAATAGTTTGTTGTTAAATGATCAATATTATTAAAGCGTTTATATTGAAGAAGGGAGTTCTATGAAAAATGTTAAAGAAAATATTAGTTGTGAGTTTCCCAGTTTGCTTTATGGTGTTGTTAAACTTACCTTCAGTCTTCGCAGCAGAAGAAACGACAGAAACCATTTTACCGTTTATTCTCAAAAATGAAAATTTTGCCTTTCACGAGCGTACTGATGCCCTCGTTATTGATGCAGGCAAAGAGGTAGATGGCTCATCACTTGCTATATCTGATTTCGATGTACATGTGATCACAACAAGAAAAGTCGATCCGAATTATGTGGGGTATGAAGGTCCTCGAGAGGTGATTGATGTTTATACCAGTGACGTGAATGATTCTGGTTATCCTTCCGATACTGGAAGATATATCATTGTTGATTTTCCTGACGTTGGGTGGGATGACGGTGGAGCCACGATCGAAGACGGCTATACATTTGATTCAGAGTACACGATAACTTATAAGGGTGACGAAATGGCCTTTGTGAATGGATCCTCAATGGTGCCTGAGGGATTTACTCAGAATGGTGTTGTCAGTCCCGTCCTTGACAAATATCAATATGCAAACTATGACGGACTTGATTATAGTTATTTTTATAATGAGGATGCTGATGAGCCCCTGCCTCTAGTAGTTTTCTTTCACGGTGGTGGACAGGGGAACGATATCTATACCCCTATCAGATTTAGTAACGGCGGCACCGTTTGGGCCAACCCTGAAAATCAGGCCGAGTATCCCAGTCATGTACTGGCCCCTCGTAATGCTACAACGCCAGAAAACATGCATAAAGTCAAGGGAATCATCGATGACATGATAGCTGAGGGCAAAGTAGATCCTAACCGAGTCTATATTACTGGATTCTCAATGGGCGGAGGCTCCACATGGACCTTCCTGAAAACTTTCCCTGACTTCGCTGCAGCGGCTGCACCTCTTTGTCCAGCCAGTGGACCTGATGATGTGGAAGATGCCAGAGCAGTAGCATATTTGCCTATTTGGTCTTTTGTAGATGAAGGGGATTTTCTGTATGATGCTGTTGTTGAAATTGACAGGACTTACGGACCATATATGAACGATTCCTTGTTGACCATACTGCCGGAAAATAGGTTGGATGAACCACCATATAATGGCCACGTGTTTGATGGGCATGCAGTATGGCTTCCGGTCTATAATGAGTATGTCCACCCTGAGCGTGGCATGCTTATCGATTGGTTATTTTCGAAAAGTAAAATTAGATATATATCTGTTGTAGAAGTTAATACTGTGTCTGGGGTTGCTCCAACTTTACCTGAAACAGTATCTGTAAATGTCAATTACAGCTCTACAGGGGTTGTATCAGAAGAACGAGCAGTAATCTGGGAAGAGATTGACCCACTTAACTATGGTTACGATGGACCAGGAGTCTTTGAGGTAGAGGGAGTGATAGAGGGTTCTGTTGAAAAGGTCATAGCGACTGTAACTGTTGAATACAGAAACCGAATTGCTGATCTTAAAGAAACTGTTGCAGGTCTGGATATTGTGCATGGAAATAAGAATGCTCTGATGGTAAAGCTGAATAAGGCAGAAGATTTCCTGTCTGATACAAGACATGACAAATCTGCACAAGCAGTCAAACAATTTAACGCCTTTATCCTGCAGGTCAATAACTTTGTGAAACCGGGTAAACTGACTGAAGAACAGGCGATAGAGATGATTAAAGCAGCGGAAGAATCAATTAGGAATATTACAGATTAAAATAACATAACGGGTAGTTGAAAAGCCAGTATAGAATTTAAATTTCTTTGTTACAGCAATACCATGATGGATGCTAACATATGAAAAAACGTAGGAAAAGTTACTGGTTCTTTGGGTTACTAAAATGGACCGCATAAATTCAAAAGATTTTTGCGGTCTATTTTATTTAACACGGTACTAAACGTCTGTAATATATTCATAACAACTCGATTAAAATAAGGAAGCTAAGTAGGGCTAAGCAGACGCTAACATCCTTCGTTAATGATCAGTGGGTGTAAAAAACTGATTATTGTCACACTTTATAACAAAATACTGCCTTTAATATTAACTTTCAACCTCCTAATCCTCAACACCTTTATTCTCCTAACCTATTATAGTATAATTCCATCTTACATGTTAAAAAATAGGGTGGCCATGATTTTCGTTTTTGGAATCAATGGATAGAACCATCGATGAGATGGTTACTTAACCAATAAGCAAAATGTAAACAATAAGCGCTAAATACTCATCACTGAGGTTTAGCGTTTTTTATTCAAAATTATCTAAGCATTACCGGGTTTAATCTATATTTCAACCGGTTGTTGAATCGTATGTAAGGCTTTACAATAGGAGGAGAGATTGTTAGATTACTAGAATGGAGTTGACTTTAATAATGAATCAGTCTAATAAAAGTATTTCAGAATTAACGAAAGTTTTGAAAGAAGCTATTGGTAAGACACCACCAAATGGAAATCCGCTTGTTTCGCATAAATTTGGTGCTGATCCTTACCCACTTATTTATCAAGATCGTGTTTATTTATATGCAACGAATGATGAGATTGAGTATGATGAGAATGGCAATGTGACGGACAATACATATGCAGGCATTAACACGTTAACAGTTATTTCTTCATCCGATCTTGTTAACTGGACAGATCATGGAGAGATTCTAGCTGCGGGACCAGATGGAGCGGCTAAATGGGCTAAAAATTCGTGGGCACCTGCTATTACTCAAAAAGTCATTGATGGAAAGGATAAGTTCTTCCTTTACTTTGCGAATAATGGTAGTAACATCGGAGTTTTGACTGCAGATTCCCCACTAGGTCCATGGACAGATCCGATTGATCAACCAATCATTTCAAGGGAAACGCCTGGTGTGGATGGTGTACCTTGGATTTTTGACCCGGCGGTTTTAGTGGATGATGATGGTACGGGCTATCTGTACTTTGGTGGTGGAATTCCGGATGAAGAATACGAGATGCCAAATACTGCTCGTGTGATTCAGCTTAGTGATGATATGATTCTTACGGTTGGAGAAGCGAAGCCGATTCCAGCACCATTTATGTTTGAAAGTGGTGGTATTAATAAATACAATGGGCGATACTATTACTCCTATTGCTCTAACTTCTACACTGGTGACCGTCCGGCGGGAGTTCCAGGAGCAGGGGAGATTGCTTACCTAACGAGTGATCATCCAAAGGGACCATGGACATACCAACATGCGATTCTAAAAAATCCAGGATATTTTTTTAATGTATCTGGAAATAATCATCACGCGATGTTTGAATTCAAAGGCACATGGTATATTTCATATCATGCACAAACATTATCGGCAGCGATGGGGATTGAGAAGGGCTACCGTTCGACTCATTTAAATGAAATATATTTTGATGAAGAAGGTCAAATTGAACCTATTCAGGCTGATCTGCAGGGAGTAGAAAAGGTTAAGAATTTAAATCCATATGAAACGACGGAAGCAGTAACGATGGCTTGGCAAGCAGGAATTAATGTGAGCAAACCATCAGATACTAACTTTGATGAGCAAGACCGAGTTGTATCTGAAATTAAGCAAGGTGCTTGGCTAGCTGTTTCATCGGCTGATTTTGAGCATGCGGCTAAAGAATGTGTGGTTCATCTCGCAAGTGAAACAGAGGGTGCTTCGATTGAAGTACGTTTAGATTCGATAGACGGTGAGATTGTTGGCCAGATTGACGTTCCAAACACAGGCGGAAAGTGGATAGAGCTATCCTTCCCTGTAGAAGTGGATAAAGGTATACATGGTGTATACTTTGTGTTTAAAGGAGATTCTAATCAATCATTATTCGAACTTGCAAGTTGGTCATTTAATAAATAGTTAACAAAAATCTTGATATTATAAGGGCTCCAATTCATTCGTTATGATTGAATTGGAGTCCTTTTTATCTTTTTGGTAAAGCAAACTAACAAATTAGTGTGCTTGAACTGCTTTTATGTTAACGCTTTCATTAAACTGGTAACGATAAGCTGATGCGCTTAGACCTGTATGTTCCTTGAATTTTTTATAGAACCAATCTAAATCTGTGTAGCCCACCTGATAAGCAATTTCATAAATTTTTAAATCTGTATAACGTAGTAAAAACTTAGTTTTTTCCATACGGCGATTTAATAAGTATTGATTAAATGTCATTTTTTCTTGTGATTTGAATTTTTGACCTAAATAAGAAGAATTGTAATGCAGATCATTAGAAATATCTTTGAGAGTGATATTTTCATGAATGCATTGTTCTACATAGTCTTTCACAACCTCAATAATATTCGATGCGTTATTCTGTTGAGTAGATCCAGGCTTTTTTGTAGTGTAAGTAATGGTTTTTGTCTTTTTTTCTTCTATTACATCTTTAATGTTTAATAAGCTTTCAATTAATTCTTCCGTGTTCAAAGGTTCAGGTAAATAACTACTAACCTGTAAACTAATAGCTCTTTGAACCATCTCAAAATCCTTATCTCCTTCAATAAGTAAAATTGGGTTCGATGTTTTTCCTCGTATTTGTCTACAAAGCTCAAAGCCAAAAGTATTTAGATGTCTTAAATTTAACAAGTAGAGATCATAAGTGTTTTTCTTAATAATAGATAATGTATCTGCCATTTTGAAGACGGAATCTTGGATAATAAAACCATAATATGACCAATCAATTTCCCTTTTTAGTTTCTCTATTGATTGTTGATCCGCATCAATCAATAAAATTCTACGCATGAATATCTCCCCCCTGTTGTAATATTTAACTATTTTCATTTTATCTGACGGTATGACAATCAAGAATGTGCAAATCTTTGTATTTAACACAAATTTTTGTTTCTTATCTTTTTCTCAGTGAATTATTTCCAATAAATAGAATTAGTCAGGTTATTTAATTATATAAAACAGGTTATGAAGAAGAATGAAAAAATTTATATTCTTACTGTATTCATAAAAGGAGGTAATTCTTTGTTGAAAATTATAAGGGTATTAATGTTTCACTTATTTTTCTAACTGCATGTCAAACTATGAATGAATCGGACGAGGTATTAGAGCAAAATGAAAGTCAAGTAGTAAAAGAAAATGAAGAGGGAGCCAGTTTAGATAATGCTACCCAAGTAATTCCGAAAGAACCTATAGGGAAAGTACCACCTAATCATAATCCGATTTTAGCTCATCAATTCGGTGCAGATCCTTATGTCCTCGTTTTTGAGGATCGTGTGTATCTTTATAATACGTATGATCAATTTGAGTATGATGCAGAAGGTAATATTATAGAAAATTCATATGCAGGTATTAATCAATTATCGGTTGTTTCATCCGCTGATTTAGTTAACTGGACAGATCATGGTTTGATTAATGTTGCAGGGCAAAAAGGAGCTGCAAAATGGGCAACTCAATCATGGGCACCAGCAGCAGCTCACAAGGTAATCGAAGGGGAAGACCGCTTCTTTCTCTATTTTGCGAAATAATGCAAGTGTATTGGTGTTTTAACTAGTGATAGTCCAATTGGGCCGTTTGAAGATCCAATTAATGAACCATTAATTTCATGGTCAACTCCAGGAGTAGAAGGTGTAACATGGCTATTTGATCCAGAAGTAATCGTGGACGATGATCAGACAAGCTATTTATATTTTGGTGGTGGAATTCCTGAGGAAGAATTTGCGATGCCAAACACAGCACGTGTCATTCAATTAGGTGAAGATATGATTAGTGTTCAAGGGGAAGCAGAAATGATACCAAGTCCATTTATGTTTGAAAGTGCAGGTATTAATAAATGGAACGACACTTATTATTACACGTATAGTACTAACTTTTATGATGGTGAACGTCCAGAAGGTAGTCCAGATGGCGGGGAAATTGCTTATATGACGAGTGATCAGCCAATGGGTCCATGGGAATACAAAGGTACCATCTTGAAAAATCCAGGTCATTTTTTTGAAGTTGGAGGCAATAATCATCAAGTATTATTTGATTTTCATGATCAAACCTATATCGCTTATCACGCACAAACACTTGCTGATGCACAAGGTGTTGCTCTAGGTTATCGTTCCACACACTTTAATCAAGTGTTTTTTAACGAAGATGGGTCCATTCAAGAGATTGAAGCGAATTTATCAGGTGTTGAATCGATTAAAACGTTAAATCCTTATGAAAATGTTCAAGCTGAAACTATGGCATCGAGTACGGGGATTACAGTTCAAGACTTCGAGACGGATGAGAATGGCTTTGGATTAGCTGTGACAGAGATTGAAGCGGGTGATTGGATTGCCGTTTCATCCGTTGATTTTGAAAATGGTGCAAATGAAATTTCTGCTACCGTTGCAAGTGACTCAGAAGGTGGAATGATAGAAATTATATTGGATGACCCAACTGGATAGTTACTAGGAACCATCGAAGTTCCGATAACTGACGGATGGGAAGAATGGCAAACGATAACGACGGATATTACATCAGTTGATGGGGTGCATGATGTCTATTTTGTATTCGATGGCACAGAAGAAACGCTATTATTTAATTTTGATTATTGGTATTTCATTAAGTAGTTTATAAAAATTAATGTCATCCATACTTTTATCCTGATTAAATCCATAAAATTATTCCAGAAAGTAATCTTTATTATTTACAAATCATATAAGATTTTTATTTTAGATTGAATAGCAGGCGACGACACCTGCAGGAAAAGCATGAGTCTTGAGTCACCGCAGTGAGTGGAGCGATCGAGGAGGCTCAAACCATGCCTTTGGAAAGCGTTCGCCTGAAGTGATTAGCATACTTCTTTCAGATTTAAATATAAAAATGGTTAAATAACCGATTAAAACCTATTTTTTATTGTTTCATTATTTAATTAGACCTCGAAATTTAGATAAATCTAGAGTTTCCCAGGTAATTAAGCTTAATTATCACAGGTTGTTTACCTGCTATGAAAGCGCTATATTTAACGCAAGGAATTCCGAAATCATTTATTAATGGGAGGTATTTAAGTGAAAAAGCTCATCATATCTATCTTTTTATTGCTTTTGTTTACCCTTGTTGCATGTAGTAGTAACGATGATACCGCTAGTGAAGATGTGGAAACAGATGATACGGAAACAACAGAAGAAGTATCGGATGAAGGGGAAGAAACGGAAGAGACAGTCGACTATTATCAGACTCCTGAAATGGACTTTGACTTAGGTGGTCAAACAATAAAGGTTGTTGCTTGGTGGGATATGGAGATTACAGGTGAAGATCCAGACAGTATTCAAGCACGTGAAAATTTAGAAGCATTAAAGGAAAAACACAATTTTGATATCGAATATATCACCATTGATTTTGGTGAATATCAAGAGCGAATTACTGCTTCTTTATTAGCAAATGAACCAGTTGGTGATCTTATACGTGTAGGTAAGAAATACACTATCCCTTCATTTGCTCAGCAGGATTTAGTGTGGGCGGTTGATGAATGGGTTAAAAATGAAAATGTATTTAACTTACAATTCACAGAAGATATTTTTCAATATGAAGGACAGGGATATGCTTTTACCGACGCAAAAGCTAATATAGTTCAAGGTCTATTTTATAATCGTACATTAATGGATGAATTAGGTTTGGATCCGATTCAAAATTACATTGATGAAGGTAACTGGAATTGGGATACATTTGCGGAAGTTGTGGCATCAGCAAATCTAGATACAAACAATGATGGCCAAATTGATACTTGGGGATTAGCGAATCCATCCGTTTTAGAAAGAGCATTGGCGTCTAATGATGCAGCGTTAACGGCCGGAAATGAGCAAACATTAGATGCTCCCGCAACAGTTGAAGCATTAGAATTTACAGCTTCTATATTCGAACTAGCGCGACCAACGGAAGGTGGCGATTGGACGGAGCCAGAACAATTCTTCCGTGAAGGAAATACATTGTTTTTTACTGGAGCAGACTTCCATTATAACGGTATTGTAAATGACATGCCTAATTATGACATTGGTTTTGTTCCATTCCCTATTGGTCCAAATGCTGATGGATATAGAACGTATGAGGCTGATATTCAAGCAATCGCCATTCCTAAATCGGTAGAAAATCCTGAACAACTACTTTATATTTGGGAGAAAATTTTCGATGTTCAATCTATCTATGATTATCCTGGTCAAGCGCAATTAGAATCCATGTTTGCCAATAAAGATGATATCGAGAATGCTAGATTAGTTATGGAAAATTTAAATGTACTTGATCACTTTACGTTTAATAATGATGTTTATTGGAACTTTGAAGCTGAATTATTAGAGGGCACAGCAATTTCAACTCTCATCGAAAGTCATGCACCAGCCTTCCAGGCAGCAATAGACGAAGTTTACGCTGAGTAACTGTACATTCAATAAAGCTGGATAAGTGCCTACTAATAAAATGTAGGCACTTTATCTTCTAACAAAGAAAAGATAAAGGGAGGGAAAATAGTGCGTATATTCAAAAGCAATATATTTCGTATTATTTTAGTCCTTATCATCTTTATTTCTTCAATATGGATCTATGATTCTAGAAATAAAGCCAATCAGCATTATTCACAAGCCATTACGGACTTTGAAGCAGTAAACTCGGATAAAAGTGAGGCAAGTTATGATAACTATCTAGAAAACTATTCGACTGAGAGTAAACCTGATCAAGTGATACGAATAGAAGGTGAGGATTTTGTAGAAGCAGATGTCAATGATTTTAAAGTGATGGATGATTTTAATGGCTTAGATGGACCATCTATTTTTACTCCAGAACAAGGTTCCATATCATGGGAAGTGAATATTGAAGATGCTGGCTTGTATAATATACGGATCCATTATTACCCGATTGAAGGAAAGAGCTCAGCCATTCAACGAGAAATAAATATTAATAATGAATTACCATTTATGGGTGCTGATTATGTCCTTTTTGATCGTATTTGGGTAGATCGGGATGAGGAAATACTACGAGATGAAAATGATAATGAAATTCGTCCGAGACAAGCAGAACAGCCTGAATGGGTTCTTGCATCATTTAAAGATAGTGAAGGTTATTTTAATGAACCTTATCTTTTTTATTTTGAAGAAGGAACCCAAAGAATAACGTTAACTTCAAAACGAGAACCGATGGTCATTGATTATATAGAGCTCTATCAAGATCCAGTAGCACCAACATATGAAGAAAAGAAGTCAGAGTATGAACAGAATGGGTTGAAATCAACAACTGATCAGTTCATTAAAGTCCAGGCAGAAGATGCTGTTAGAAAATCCTCAGCAACTTTATTTCCTTTAACAGATCGAACAAGTCCAACTGTTGAACCTTACCATGTATCGAAATTACGGGTGAACGCGATCGGCGGACAAAATTGGAAAATGCCAGGCCAATGGATTGAATGGGAAGTCGAAGTAGAAGAGGAAGGCCTTTACCAAATTGCATTCAAAAGAAAGCAAGATTTATTAAGAGGGGTATATTCATCTCGAACACTAACGATAAATGGTGAAGTTCCTTTTCAAGAGATGAATGTTATCCGATTTAACTACAACTTAGATTGGACGACAGATATATTAGGCAAATCAGATGATGCACCTTATTTATTTCATTTAAAAGAAGGGACCAACACGATTCGATTGAGTGTAACATTAGGAGATATTTCTCCATTATTGAGAACTATTGAATCCAGTGTACTCGAACTTAATGAAATGTATCGGAAAATATTAATGATTACATCAAATACACCTGATCCATTGAGAGATTATCAATTGGAAAAACGAATTCCAGACATGCTAGATGTTTTCGAAGAACAGGCTGAAATTATTAAAAGTGTAGCCGACCATTTAGAAATGATAACAGGAGAACGTAGTGATAAAGTTGCTGTTATTCACTCTACTGTTAGCCAATTAGAGAAGATGGTTGCTAAGCCAGAAACAGTTGCACGTCAACTGGACTCCTTCAAAATGAATGTTGGTGGGTTAGGTACATGGATACAAACTGTTCGTGAACAACCGATGACGTTAGATTATTTAATTATATCCTCTCCTAATGTGGAAATGCCGAGGCCAAGTGCAACAACATTTGAAAAAGCAAAACATGAAGTTGGGGCTTTTTTTGCATCTTATTCTGAGGATTATGACAATATTGGCAGTACAAAAGATTATCGTAACGTTGATGAAGAAATCACTGTATGGGTGACAACAGGTCGTGACCAGGCTCAAATCTTAAAAGGAATGGCGGATGATTTGTTTACCCCTGACACTGGTATTTCAGTTAACGTTCGTCTCGTTCAACCTGATGTTCTTTTACCAGCCACGTTAGCAAATGAAGGTCCTGATGTTGCTTTAAATTTGGGCGAAGATGTTCCCGTAAACTATGCGATGCGTAATGCTGCGCAAGATTTAACAATTTTTGACGACTATGAGGAAATTGTGACGCGTTTTCACGAAAGTGCCGTACTACCTTTTGCATTTAATGAAGGCGTTTATGCTCTACCTGAGCAACAAATGTTTCCGGTTATGTTTTATCGCTCAGATATCTTAAAAGAATTAGAATTAGAGCCGCCAAAGACATGGGATGATGTGTATAACATTATTTCTGTCTTACAACGAAATAACTTAGAGTTTTATTTACCGATTGATGATCCAATGGCGCAAAATCAAACATTGCTTGCTCCTAATCAAGCATTCGGTATGCTTCTTTATCAAAAAGATGGTGAATTTTATGCAGACGATGAAAAATCGACTGCTTTAGACGATGAAATCTCGATTGATGCCTTTAATCAATGGACACAATTTTATACCAACTATAAGTTTCCATTGATGGCTGACTTTCCGAACCGATTGAGAATTGGAGAAATGCCTATCGGAATCGCTGATTATACAACCTATAATATGCTAACTGTTTTAGCCCCTGAAATAAGAGGATTATGGGAGTTTACGACAGTTCCAGGAACGGTACAAGAGAATGGAGCGATTGATCATACGGTACCAAGTACGAGTATCGCTTCTATGATGCTAGAAAACTCTGAGAATAAAGAAGCAGCATGGGCATTTTTAAAATGGTGGACGGAGAAAGAAATACAACTAACTTTTGGTCGGGAAATGGAGAGTATTTTAGGAGAGGCAGCACGTTATCCAACAGCTAATATCGAAGCGTTAGCCGAATTACCATGGCCAGTTGAAGATTATCAAAATCTTGCAAGTCAGTGGCAATGGGTCCAAGGAGTTCCCCAAGTTCCAGGAGGCTATTTTACGGGGAGACACCTTGATAATGCTTTTAGGCGTGTGGTTAATGCTAATGAAAATCCTCGAGAAGCTATACAAGACTACGCACGGTATATAAACGATGAGATTGAAATTAAACGGAAAGAATTTGACTTACCTTACTAGGATAGGAGGTGTGTATAAATGAAAGCAAAGTCAATAGAACAACCCGTAAAGGACATTGTCTATCCGAAACAAGAAGTAGCTCGTAATTCAAATAGAAACAATAAGTGGCAACGTTTAAAGCGAGATATGAAGAAGGCTAAACACTATTATCTTTTGATGGCACCTTTTATGGTTATTTTTCTATTGTTTACGATAGTGCCTGTTGTTGCCTCGTTTGTCTTAAGTTTTTTCTCCTTTAACATGTTAGAAATGCCGAAATTTGTTGGCTGGGATAATTATTCGAGGTTGTTTCTAAGTGATGATGTATTTATGACAGCTTTGCGAAATACGCTTGTGTTTGCCGCCATTACCGGACCACTAAGTTACATTGCCTGTTTTATTTTTGCTTGGATCATTAATGAGTTATCACCGAAGATTAGAGCTTTTATGACGGTTATCTTCTATGCCCCTTCCATTGCAGGGAACGTATTTTTTATTTGGTTAATCATTTTCTCAGGTGACGCTTATGGTTATTTAAATGGATTCTTAATGGAATTTGGGATTATTTTAGAATCGATTCAATGGTTAAGAGACGAACAATACGTTCTAGGAGTAGTTATACTAGTGCAGTTGTGGCTGAGCTTAGGAACAAGTTTCATCGCCTTTATTGCCGGTCTCCAAACTCTTGATAAGTCTTTAATTGAAGCAGGTGCAATTGATGGAATAAGAAACAGATGGCAAGAACTTTGGTATATCACCTTGCCATCGATGAAGCCACAGTTGTTATTCGGTGCTGTTATGCAAATCACTCAGTCATTTGCTGTTGCTGATATTTCCATTGCACTTGCAGGGTTTCCGAGTGTCAATTATGCAGCACACACGGTCGTTACACACTTAATGGATTACGGGACGATCCGTTTTGAAATGGGTTATGCTTCAGCGATAGCCACCGTCCTATTCCTATTAATGGTTGGTACAAATATACTCGTTCAAAAACTACTGAGAAAGGTGGGAACATAGGATGCGGCTATTTAACAAACGGCTCAACCGTTCATTACCAGTTACGACTTTATTATTCTTATTTTTAGCGGTTTTTGGAATGTTTATGGCATTACCACTTGTTTACGCAGTAAATAATGCTTTTAAACCGTTAGATGAGCTCTTTATTTTTCCACCAAGATTTTTTGTCCGAAATCCAACCTTAGATAACTTTTATGATTTAGTAGCCGTAATGGGTGATTCATGGGTCCCTATTTCACGTTATTTCTTTAATACGATACTGATTACCGTATTTGGTACGGGTGGTCACATTATATTTGCATCAATGGCTGCTTATCCATTAGCAAAATATAAATTTCCAGGTTCAAAAGTTATCTTTCAAATTGTTATTTTAGCTTTAATGTTCTCTCCTCATGTAACAGCAATTCCGAACTATTTGGTAATGTCAGGTCTAGGCTGGATTGATTCCTATCTATCGCTCATTATTCCAGCAATGGCATTCCCGTTAGGATTATTCTTAATGAAGCAGTTTATGGAACAAATTCCAGATGCCATGTTAGAGGCAGCCAAGATTGATGGTGCCAGTGAATTTCATATTTTTTGGAAAATAGTGATGCCTAACGTAAAGCCAGCATGGTTAACGTTACTCATTCTCCAATTTCCAATCCTTTGGGGGACAAATGGTGGAAACTTTATTTATAGCGAAGAATTAAAAACGTTAAATTATGCGTTAGAACAAATTACTGAAGCAGGTATAGCTCGTGCAGGTGTTGGTGCAGCAGTTGCGCTGATTTTAATGAGTGTACCAATTATTCTATTTATTGTTTCCCAAAGTAAAGTAATAGAGACGATGTCAAGCTCAGGTATGAAGGATTAGAAGGGGGTTAATATGATGTTAATAAGATTAAGAAAAATATGTCTATCCCTTCTTGCTACTTTTGTTATCTATTCGACGTTTTGTTTAGATATGGTCACTGTTCAAGCAAGTGCAGATCAATCTTCATACAATTACTCATATTGGGAAGAAGCTGTACCAGCGCCTCCCGCCTACTTACCAACAATGGTTATAAATGGACATGATCTTGGGATTGACACCTTTAATATACCGAATGATATTCATGTATCTTCTGAACATGATATTTATATAGCAGATACAGGTAATAACCAAGTTGTTATTTTAAATGAGGTGTTTGAGTATAAAAATACAATTGATTCCTTCACAAATGAAGGTGCACAGGAAACATTTTCGAGTCCTGAAGGTGTATATGTAACAAATGAAAACCATGTCTACGTAGCAGATACAGGTAATAACCGTGTTGTTCATTTAGATGAAAAGTTTGATTTGGTCAAGATTATTGATGCTCCAGAGTCAGAAATGTTGTCCAATACATTTTCTTTTCGACCAAAAAAAGTAGCAGTAGATGATGCGGGCCGAACTTTTATTCTTTCAGAAGGCGTCTTTGATGGATTCATGGAGTTTTCGGTTGATGGTTATTTTACGACGTTTATAGGTGCGAATCGAGTGCAAGTTGACTCAATAGATTATTTATGGCGTCGATTTGCTACTCGTGAACAGCGAAGTCAAATGGTTATGTTTATTCCAACTGAATTTACTAGTTTAGACCTTGATGAAGATGGCTTTATATATGCAACGAATATAGATAATACAGATGACGTGATTAAAAAAATTAATGCAAGAGGCGATGACATTTTAAGAAGGGAAGGCTATTTTGATCCAATCGGTGATATTGATTACGACAGGGATCAAGGACCTTCACGACTAATTGATATTGCTGTTGCTGATCATGGAATTTATTCCGCATTAGATTCAACAAGAGGAAGAATTTTCACCTATAACAATGATGGATTCCTCATGTATGTTTTTGGAGGGTTAGGAAATAAAATGGGTGAATTCCATACTCCGATAGCTATAGACCGATTTGATGAATTTTTTCTTGTATTGGATCGAGAACTTGGGGAGATTACAGTCTTCCATTCAACAGCATATGGTAATTCAATTGATGAAGCGGTAAGGAGTTATGAACAAGGTGATGAAGAAAGAGCGCAAGCATTATATGAAGATATCACCAATATGAATATTAATTTAGAGTTTGCCTACACAGGTATTGGAAAAGCTCTGTTGCGTAAAGATGAATTCGAGGAAGCGATATATCATTTTGAACAGAGTCTTGATCAAGCAAATTATTCTAAAGCTTACCTACTATATCGGAATGAAGTATTACGTGAGAACTTCTCATTAATGATGGGCATTATCTTTTTAGTGATTGGCTTATCGATTGGTTTTTCTGTTTATCGGAAAAAATCAAAAAGAAAGAGGGTGTCTTAAATGGAAAAAGAGATGATAAAAAACCCTTTTCAGTTAATAGTTCGTCCTTTTCAAAGTTTTTGGGAATTAAAATACGAATTAAATCGAAAAGAGAATATAATTCTGTCTTTCATCATTTTAATTGCCTTAATTATTACCAATATATTAAGTAGTCAATACGCTGGCTTTGTCGTTAATATATACAATCCAAATGAAATGAACAGCATCATGGAAATCGTTTATGTAGTTGTTCCACTATTATTCTGGTGTATAGCAAATTGGTCATTAACAACATTGATGGATGGAGAAGGAAAGTTTGTGGAAATTTTTATCGCAACATGCTTTGCGTTAACTCCACTAGTCATTATTAATTTTCCGTGGATACTACTTAGCAATTTTCTATCCCATCAAGAAGCGATGTTCTATTATTTATCACAAAGTTTTGCTGTCATTTGGTTTATCTTTCTAATTTATGTCGGGACGATGACCGTGCACCAGTATACACCAGGAAAGACAACAATAACGATATTTCTAATCATTATAGCCATGGGGTTTCTCGCCTTCTTAAGTTTACTGTTTTTTAGTTTGATACAACAAATAAGTTCATTTCTTATTACAATTTACCGAGAGTTTGTCTTAAGGTACTAAGGGGGGAGAGTCAAAAATGAGCAAAGTCATAATGAGAAGCCTACTTGCTTTGTTTCTAGTGCCGATCCTAATATCTGGCTGTTCTAATACGAATACGGCTGATGTAGATGAAGTAGATTTATCAGATATGGAAGTGACGCAAGACCAGCCTATAAAGGCAGCTTTTGATGATCGTCGATTAAAAGGGATGATTGGAATTGCTGAGAATGATTATTTACAGCTATTTGTAGATAAAGAGACAGCTAGTATTGCCGTTATCAATAAACAAAATGATGAAATTTGGTACAGTAATCCACCGGATAGAGACAAGGATCCGATTGTATCTGGTATTAATAGTGATATTTTGTCTTCACAAATGCAATTAAGTTTCTATAATAATTTTGGCCAAAGTAGTAATATGAATTCCTATTCGGACAGTGTTGTTTATGAGCAATTTAGCATTGAGCCGATTGAAGATGGAGCTAAAGTTCGTTATCAATTTGGAACAAATGAACGTACAGCGGCTGATTTACCATTGATGTTAAGCAAAGAGAGATTCGAAGAATTATCTGGTCAACTTGATGGAACAGGACAACGAGCATTAATGATTGCCTATCGAGAGAATGCAGAGACTGGAATATATGAAAGAAACGATGGAGCATTAACAGGTATGCAGTTAGAACGTGCTTTTCAAGCTTTTGAAGATGCAGGCTATACCGAGGAAGATCTTGAAGAAGATAGGAATGAATTAAACTTTACTCAAGAAAGTGAAAATAATCGTGTTTTTATTGCCGCTGTTGAATATGAGCTTGAAGATGATAGTTTACTAGTTAAAGTTCCTACAGAGGAGATTTATTATACACCTGACTTTCCGATTCATAGTATCTCATTTTTAAGATACTTTGGGGCGGCTGGGACAGAAGAAACAGGCTCTATCTTCGTTCCTGATGGATCTGGTTCATTAATCCATTTCAACAATGGTAAGACAAATGTACCTTCTTACCAACAGTCGGTTTATGGTCAAGACTTAGCACTACTTGAGTCCAATGATGCGAGAACAAATGAAGTAATTAGACTTCCTGTTTTTGGTTTGATAAAAGAGGAATCAGCGATGCTAGCAATTATTGAGGAAGGTGCAGCAAGTGCAACAATTAGAGCTGATGTAAGTGGCAGACTGAATAGTTATAATTTCGTATATCCTAGCTTTACAGTAATTAATAAGGATGATGTCTCTTTACAGGCAGAGGACCAAGAACGTTCTTTACCTAGATTTCAAGAAGAAAAAATGAAATCGGATTTTTCCGTTAGGTATGTATTTTTAAGCGATAACGATGCTAACTATAGTGGAATGGCGCGTTACTACCAAAATTACTTAGTAGAAAACGATCTAATTAGAAGTAATCAGCAGTCAGAACAATTAGATGATATTCCGTTTTATGTTCAACTCGTAGGAAGTGTTAATAAGCAACAACATTTTGCGGGTGTTCCTTATCAAGCATTACAACCATTAACGACGTTTGAGCAAGCAGAACATATTTTTGAGGAATTGACGGCTCGTGATGTAAACAATTTAAAGGTAAATTATATTGGTTGGTTTAATAAAGGTATGAACCATAGTGTTCCGTCCAAGGTTCGTGTGGATCGAGCTATTGGTGGTGAAAAAGGATTTAAAAACTTTATAGATTATGCTGAGGAACAAGGTATTCGTGTCTTTCCTGAAACGGCATTATTACAAGTTCATAATGATTCAGGTTTTAAGTCTCGAACAGAAGCCTCTCGTACGTTAACAAATTTACCAGCATCAACTTATCCGATTAACCGAGCATTAAATAAAAGAGACCGATCAAAAGATCCGCAATATTCGTTATCACCAAGATATGTGGAAGAATATACAAGCCAGTTTGTAGAAGAACTTATTCCGTTTGATACAACAGGTGTAACGTTAAGAGATTTGGCTGATGTCTTAAATAGTGATTTTAGAAGGAATGAGCAAATAGATCGTATTGAGTCTGAAGAAATATCCGTTCATGCTTTAGAAATGCTCTATGAGAAAGATTTAGAGATGATGGCACATGGCGGTAATTTATATTCATTACCGTATTTAACGGATGTAATCAATGTACCACTTGGTCATACAGGTTTTAAAATTCAAGATGAAGCGATCCCATTCTATCAAATGGTCTTACGTGGCTATGTTGATTATGCTTCAACGCCTTTTAATTTATCGACTTATTTAAATGATCAAGATTATATATTAAACGTACTTGAATACGGGTCCAATATAAACTTTCAATGGATTTATGAATCGAATGATGAATTAAAAAATACGAGCTTTGATCATTTATATGCTGTTAATTATGAACGTTGGGTCGATCAAGCAACAGAAATTTATCATGAAGTTAATGAGGTGCTTAGGCAAACAAAAGGTGAAACGATTCGTTCACATGAAAGCCTAGAAGAAAATGTTTATAAAACTACTTATAATAATGATTTCTACATCATCGTAAATTATGGTCTAGAGCCAGTTACAATCGATGGTTATACGGTTGAACCTCAAAGTTATTTAACGGGAGGTGAAGATGGATGAAAATCACGAGCAAATTAACAAAATCATTACAGTCATACGAAGGTCAAAAGGCATTTTGGGGATTTATATTTGTTTCACCATGGTTGTTAGGGTTTGTGTTTTTTTTCCTAGTTCCATTACTCACGTCTCTTCGATATAGTTTTAGCAAAGTAGAGGCGAGTTCTTCAGGTATCCAAACAACCTTTGTTGGACTCTCTAATTATATGGAAGCGATTCTTGTTAATCCGAATTTTAATAGGCAATTAATAGAATCTATTTTAGATATTGTTATTGATGTTCCTCTAATATTGATCTTTAGCTTGTTTGTATCTGTAATCTTAAATCAGCAATTTCTCGGTCGCTCTGTTGCACGTTCCATCTTCTTTCTCCCTGTTATCTTAGCTTCAGGCGTCATTATTAATTTAGAGGCAGAAAGTCTTGTGCAAGCAATTAATCAGCAACAAGCTACAAGTGGAGGATTATCGAATGCATTAGGATCGTTTGAATTAGCAAGAATTATGCTGGGAGCCGGTGTTAATCCAACAATCGTAGAGTATCTAACAGGATCAGTAGGGCGAATATATGAAATTGTACGACTTTCTGGTGTCCAGATTTTAATTTTCTTAGCAGGTATTCAAACTATTTCACCATCTGTTTATGAAGCGGCAAAAACGGAAGGTGCAACAGGTTATGAAGCATTCTGGAAAATCACATTACCAATGGTTAGTCCGCTCATTCTTGTAAATCTTGTTTATACCATCATAGATTCATTTGCTAGAAGTCCAGTGACAGATTTGATTTTGGAAACTGGCTTTGATGCCTTCAACTTTGGTCTAAGTTCTGCGATGGCATGGGTCTACTTTATCTCCATTATGTTGATATTAGGCGTTAGCTCCTATATCATTTCGAAAAAAGTTTTCTATCAAGAATAAAGTTAAATGGACGAATAGGAAATGAATCATTCGATATTGGATTACTATGTATGGAGGTTTGGAGAATATTAAAATTTCTATAAAAAGGATGAGTTCTATGACTATATGGAATACTATCACGTTTGACAAGATTAAACGTTGGAGTTGGTCGTTTGTCCGTTTTGTATTAATGGCGGGGTTATCATTTGTGATTCTTTATCCAATTTTACAAAAGATTTCAACAGCAATTAAACATCAGAGTGATTTATATTCACCAATAGTAATTTGGATTCCAGAAAATTTCACTTTAGAAAACTTTATTAGTGCCATGTCGATTATGAATTATTGGGAGACCCTTTTCAATACAACGATTTTGGCGACAGTAACAACGATTTTAACGACAGCATCCTGTGCGCTTGCAGGCTATGCCTTTGCAAGACTTAGATTTAAAGGAAGTAAAATTCTTTTTGCCGGTGTGGTTATGACTATTTTGGTTCCACCAACAACGATATTGATTCCAATGTATATGAACTTAAGGGATTTTAGCTTGGGAGGTATCATTCCTTTATTAACAGGAGATACGGTCAATTTACTCGATTCTTATTGGCCATTTATTTTAACTTCAATTACGGCAAACTCATTAAAAGCCGGTCTGTACATTTTTATATTCACCCAATTTTTTAGAGGTATTCCGAAAGCGATTGAAGAAGCGGCATATATAGATGGTGCAAGTGTGGGAAAAACATTTTTTAGAATAATGTTACCGAATGCAAAACCAGCGATTGTTACAGTTATGTTGTTCTCCTTTGTTTGGCAATGGAACGACAGTTTTTATACAACAACATATTTGACATCAGCAAATGTAATGTCAACGCAGCTTTCATCATTACCTCATAATTTAGCCATATACTTAGAAGGTTCTACTTCCAGTGTTGATCCCTTCTACTTGAGTATGGTGCAAGATACAGGTATTTTATTAGGCATGCTACCTTTAATTATTCTTTATTTATTTGTCCAACGTCATTTTGTTGAAAGTGTTAAACAAACAGGAATTGTTGGTTAAAAGAGAGATAGAAAATAAGTAAATACACTTCTTATTCATTTGTTATAATGGAAGAAGTGTTATTTTCTTTTAAGTATTTTAAGTATACAAGTTTTATAGTTCGATAACATATTATTGTAATATGTATATCTTTTATCAATTCCTGCGTTTATTAGTTTATTAAGGCTACTGCAGGGTGAAATGAACGGGAGAAAAACCGTACACGTATTGGTAAGTTATATCATTAAATTTACTTTGGGGAGGCGTGCGGTTTACAAATGAAAAAGCATTTAGAGTTATGGGGTTTGGTTACATGTTTAATAGGTTGTTTTTTAATAGGTTGTAATCCGGAAGAATCAGATAATGAAGAATTAGATACCACTAATACTCAGGTAGAAACTGTTTATCAACATAAGGGTTTAAACCGTTACGAAGAACCAATTGTTCTAAAAATAATCGGTGAGATAAGTGATAATGTTAGGGGGCTAGAAGATCAGTTTCCAGGCGAAACATTAAGAGATAATCGTTGGACAAAGCTTTATAACGACATGCTAGGTATTGAAATACAATACGAATGGATTGTAGAAAGCCCTTTTTACTATCAAAGGTTAGCAAATGAGATTGCTTCTGGTAATTTACCGGATGTAGTGAAGGTTGATGCAGTACAAATGAGACAATTAGCGAATGCAGGATTAATACAAGATTTGACGACTGTTTTTGAATCATATGCTACACCTTTCACCAAATATGTTATGAGCCAAGAAAGTATAGATCCGTTTGAAGCAGCTAGGATGGATGAAAAATTAATGGGGATCCCAGAAGTTATATCTGACCTTGATACAATGCAGTATATTTGGATTCGTACAGATTGGTTAGAAAATCTAGATTTAGATCCACCGAACACAATGGAGGATTTATTAGTTATTTCGAAAGCGTTTACACATAATGACCCAGACCAAAATGGAGAAGATGATACGTATGGTTTAGCCGTTACTAATTATTTATGGAATAACATTGGTGGTTTAACTGGTTTTATGGCAGGCTTCCAAGCATATCCCACAACTTGGTTAGAAACGAAAGATGGCCAATTAGTATACGGGGGGATACAGCCCGAAGTAAAAGAAGCTTTAAGTGTACTACAAGATATGTATCATGACGGTCAGATTGATAGTGAATTTATGTTTAAGGACGGTAATAAAATTAAAGAACAAGTGAAAAATGGTGAAATTGGAATGCTATTCGGAGAGCAATGGGCCTCTTTCTTTGTAGAGGATAGTCTAAATGCAAATCTAAAAGCAGATTGGCAAGCCTTTCCGATTGTATCAGCAACAGGTGAGCCGCCTAAAATGCCAATTAGTCACCAAGTAGATTATTTCTGGGTAGTTCGAGCAGACTTTGAATATCCCGAAGCTCTTGTGAAATTGATTAATTTGCATTTAGAAAAGAATTGGGGAGAAACTGCTGATTATGAGTATTATTATAGCACCCCTTATCCTGTTTGGCAGTTTTCACCTGTAACACCGTATCCGGTATTGAAAAATTTAGAAGCATATCGAGATTTAGAATATGCAAGACAGACAGGGAATAATAGCAATCTCTATGGGGAAGCAAAAGCTATTCATGAAAGAATAGAAGCCTATCTAAATGAAGGTGAAAAAACTGGCTGGGGTTGGTATAAAACTTATTCTTCAGATGGTGCTTACTCGATTTTGGATAAGTTTTTGAAAAATGATCAAATTTTATTTGACAAATTTATATCACCACCAACTGAAACGATGATTGAAATGGATACTATCTTAATGAACCGCCAATTGGATTATTATCAAAATATAATATTAGGAAATCCGACTAGTGAGTTTGATAGATTTGTGAATGACTGGAAAGAAGTTGGCGGCAATATTATGACAGAAGAAATAAATAACATATACCGAAATGACTAATAATAGCTTTTTTGACAAATACGAGGTGCATGCAATATGGTAGGAGGAACATTTCAATCATTTAGAAAACATTTATTTACCCGCTTATTAACGATGTACCATATTGTTATTCTTCCTATTATTATTTTGGGAATCTATCTTTATATATGGAGCTATAATTATGCAAGCGAAGAAATTTCCCGACATACCGAAAGTCAATTGAAGGTATATTTGGAGAACTTAAATCGAGAGCTGACATGGATGGAAACACAACAATATAATTTATTGCAAGATAATGAGTTACAGACTGTCGCTTTGACATGGGACTTAATGAATAACGTGGAAAGAAAAGAAAGTATGCAATACTTGTTTGATCGTTTAATGACGATTAAAACTACGAGTGCGTATATTGAAGATATTTTCATTCATATCCGTTCAATTGATCGATCTGTTTCTGCTTTAGGGCATGTCCAGAATTATAATGCTGATTATTATACTTCCATTTATTCTGAATTGATGGAAGATACCTATCTTATAAATGTGATTGATGATTCTTTAAGGCTAATTGTTGGCAACATGAACAGAGACACGGATGGGCTGCCTTTCTTCTTTGTTGAGATTATGCTCGATAAAGATAAATTAGAAAATTCACTTGATTCTATAAATTTATATGAGAATAATGGATTTTTCTTACTGTCAAATGAAGAGGATCTGTTGTGGCAATCCTCAGAAGCCTCCGAGGATATACTAATAGAATATTTAAGTACGATGGGTTTAAATGAACAAGAAAATAAACGAATGTTAACAATTGGAGATGAAAAGTACCAATTTAATCAAGCGTATGACGAAATGCGTAACTTCACGGTCATTAGTTATTTGCCTGAAGAAGAGGTGGAGCGGCCATTAGGTATTTTTAGAAATTGGGTTTGGTTATTTGGACTATTCGTTATTTTTGCCATCATTATTTATGCATATAGCACCTATCGACTTGTTCATCGACCTTTAGTTGTCCTAGTAGATGCATTTAGGCGAATAGAAAAAGGTGATTTAAATCAACCAATTCAACACAATAACGAAGGTGAATTTGGCTATCTGTATAATCGATTTAATAAAATGATTGGTAGATTAAAAGTATTAATTGATCGAAATTATAAACAAACCTTAATGGTACAAAAAGCAGAATTAAAACAATTACAATCGCAGATTAATCCGCACTTCTTATATAACAGTTTTTTTATTTTAAATTCATTAGCTCAAACAGAAGATATCTCCCGTCTAGAACAATTCACCCAAATGCTTGGTGAATATTATAAATTCATTACACGTACTGATGAGAATACCATTGACTTAAAAAATGAAGTTAAACATGCTCGTATGTATACAGATATTCAAAATATGCGCTTTTCTCGCCGAATAAAAGTTGAATTTCAGGAATTGCCAGAAGAATTAAACCAGATCAAAGTACCTAAATTAATTGTCCAACCTATTATTGAAAATGCTTACAAGTATAGTTTAGAAGATAAAACGGAAGCAGGACTTTTAAGTGTCACATTTACAAGCACGGAAAATGAAGTAGAGATCATCATCGAAGATAACGGTGAAAAACTTACAAAAGAAGAGATAGAAAAGTTAGAAGAGCGAATTAAAAATCCTAAAAAGGCGCAAGAAATAACGGGTTTAATAAATATTCATCGTCGATTGGTCCTTAGCTTTGCAAGTGGCAGTGGCTTGTATTTATCACAAAGTGACCTAGGCGGATTGAAGGTAAAGGTTCGGCTTGTATGTAAGGAGGACTATAAACATGTATCGCTTACTAATAGTAGATGATGAAGAACTTATAACGGATGGTCTTTATGATGTCTTCAGTCGATTAATGCCAGAACATTTAGATGTTTATAAAGCATATTCAGGTAAAGAAGCGCTTGATTGGATGTCACGTACAAGAATTGATATTATTCTGACCGATATCTCTATGCCTGGCTTATCAGGGTTAGAATTAATCGAACGCGTGCAATCCTTATGGCCACATTGTAGGGTAATTTTTTTAACAGGGTATGATTATTTTGATTACGTATATCAAGCGATTCAGATGAACGATGTAAAATATATATTAAAAACAGAAGGATATGCGAAAGTAGTGGAAACAGTAAAAGGAATTTTAGTGGAGCTGAAACAATCCTCCTTAAAAAGCCAATTGCCAGAGTTAACAGATCAGGAAAAGCATGCGTATGAACTGATGGCACAAAGTGATTTTATGAGACATGTCATTCAAAAAAGTAATCTAAGTGTTCGAGACTTTGATAATCTTGATGAAGAATTTCATAATTTAAATATTCCGCTAAAAACAAGTGAGCAAGTCTACTTAGTCCTTGGGAATTTAACCTATCCAAAGAATACAACATATACAAAACAAACTAACATTTTACAATATGTCCGATCTTATTGGGAACAGAAATTTTTTACGCAACTAAAGAGTCTCAGTATTATGGACCGTTACGGTGATCTAGTTTGGTTTATACAAATGAAAGAAAATAAACCTTTTACACCACAACATTTAATGGACTATTTAGAAGGAAATTTAGAAATGTTTCAGGATGATTGTTTGCAAATAATGGATCTAACGATTCAATTTACAATGAGTAATGGGCCAGTTGATTGGCAATCTGTATCAGGAAAGTATGAATATTTACGGCAATTACAACAACTGAAACTAGACAGCAAATATCCAAGTATTATTAAGGAACAACCTAATCAAGCGGAAACATTAGAGACTTTAAATCCAATTCCAAAAATGGATTTACTGACGGCCCACTTGTCGGCGAATCGAAGAGAGGAATTTTTTGAAGAATTCTATGAACTAATAAATTCAGTACAAAAAGAAAGCTATCACCAAATGACAAAAGTTTATTACTCTGTTGCACTAGTACTATATGTTGACATAAGTCAAAATCAATTACAAAATCGGATGGATGATCTTGATAGAACTTTTAAAATAGATGAGCATGCGTCCTTAACAAGTAGTTTTAACTACTTAGAAAAGGTAGCGAATCAATTATTTGCCTTGAAAAAAGCAGATGGCCAAGATCGGGCCTCACAAGTTATTGAAGGAATTTGTCAGTATATTGAAAACCATTTAGATGAAGATTTATCTTTAGTAAGACTAGCGGAAATTCATTATTTTAATCCATCGTATCTATCCTATTTTTTTAAACAAGAACAAGGAATTAACTTATCGGAATATATTGATCGTTGTAGAATTAGAAAGGCTCGTGAACTCCTAAGCCATAGTGATTTAAAAGTTCGGGAGGTAAGTGAAAAAGTGGGGTATCACACTGCACATTCGTTCACACGCTTTTTTAAGAAAATGACTGGTATGACACCAAAAGAGTACCGTGGTAGTTTAAGTAAACAGTAGCTTGTTTTAGCTTACACCTAAGATAAAAAGAGAAAAACTGATTATTATTATGCTATATAAGCTCTAAATTATTTTGGAAGCTAATTATAATGAATAAAAAGTTATTCAGTATGATGATCGGTTTAGTTAGTTTGTTATATTTTATTTATGGAGGAAGTGTTTTATCAGCGCAAGATGCAAATCTTGCTTTATTTGACTTTAAAGATACCGCAGCAAATCCAACACCTGAAATTGAAGATTTGCCTGCGCCTAAGGATGCGTATGCTGATTATTTCCATACAGGGGCTGCTCTCGCTCCAAGTCAGATATTGGGAAAACACGCTGAGTTACTCCAAAAACATTATAATATGATCGTGGCGGAAAATGTGATGACCGCCGGTATCTTTAGTATTTTATTAGCTAATTTAAAAATTAGTATTTTGCGTTAGAATGTTGATATATCAATGTTCTAACACTTTTTTTTATTTACGATTGAAAACATATATTTTGGTTCTAAAATACATGTTGGGGTAGAGGGAAAATTCAGACAAATAAAAACACGCAATCTCCTCATTTTGTTAAACTTTGTTTTATAAACAGATTGCAAGAGCCACTGGTAATAGAAGAGTTATATAATACTCTTAGATATCATAGTTATTCAAAGAGGTTAGAATATCGTGAAATATTACATTCTGTTTTAGTGAAAAAGTACTTAGCTTATTAAGTTCTTTTGGTTTTAGGGTTTCAATAGATCAGAATGTAAATTTAGATGAAAAGTTAAAAGTTTACACTGATGTTTTTCAAATAACTTCAACTAACCAATATAGTGATCTTGAAAACAATAGCGAAAAGAATATTAAAAATGGAATGATAACAAATAAAGATATTGATTATATTAAACAATAGGTTTATCACCATCGGAAATTTCATCTTTTACAGATGGAAATCATTCTAGCTCCAGTGAGATAAGCTGGATATTAAACGGCAATTAAAGATGTATTATGAACAAGCCAAGCGCTAATTTTTATGATGGGTACACCTACTTGAATCAAAAGAATAGACCACATAAAATCTAAGATATTTTATGCGGCCTATATAATTATCACATCTTTAAGTATCCCTGTATGTCTATCATAAATTATTTATATAATTTATATATCTGATCGTCTCTTCTGCTGCGAAAATCATCTCTATTGCCTGCTCCTCAGTCAGTGTGTCTGAATTGACAAATGCATTGATCTGGCTGATAAAGGCGTTTAGCATATTGATGGCTTGTTCGTCATGTTTCGTATCCAACAGAAATCTTTCTGCCTGATTTAGTTTTACCATCTGAGCATTCCTGTTGCCACCAACAATATCAAGGTCTGCAACAATCTCTTTAAGGTCGTCAATCCTGTTTTCGGCCCTGAACTGCGCGAACATCCAATCAAAGATGTTTTTATCTGCGTACTCTTCATGGCCTGCGCCATACCTGAAGCTGGCGTTTGATTGGCTGATAAGGTTACTGAACACTTGGGCTTCGGTTTCGTGCGGCGTCCAGTCAAAGCCGTAGTATGGGAAATTAAAGGCCTGGTTGGTTTCCAGAACCGTCACGTTGGCTTCTGAATATAAGCCGCTGGCGCCAGCGCCAGCGCCTGTTGAGAAATAGTTTGTCCAAGTATTACCAGCGAAGTCATTCTTATGTGTATGCGCAAAAAGATAAGATTGTTATGAGATTGTGTGAAAAAATTACTATTCATGGTTATGTAGAGATAGATTTGTGAAGGGAGTTTTGACCAAATGAAGGATATTTTTAATCAATTGCACACAGAGGAAACTTTAAACCGTATTGACAAATTAAGCCCAAATTCAAAACCGCAATGGGGTGAAATGGATGTTGCCCAAATGCTAGCACATTGCTCATCTTTTCAAGACATTGCAATGGGAAATGCTTTTCCTGAGAGAGGTTGGTTAGGGATATTGATAGGGAAGTTTGTGAAACCAATTTTTTATAACGACAAGCCATTCCCCCAAAGTATGTCCACAATCCCCACCATTTTGATTGTAGATGAAAAAGAATTTGAAATAGAAAAGGAAAAACTTAAACAAAAAATTATAACTTTCCAAAATAATGGTGCACAGAAGTGTACAACTCATCCACATCCTTTTTTTGGAAAACTCACTTCCGATCAATGGGGAAAAGGAATTTATAAGCACCTTGATCATCATTTAAAACAGTTTGGTGTTTAGTTAATCTGGAAACATAAATAAAAGATATCCAGAGTGAAAGTAAAGAAAGGGACAGGCGAGGTGTTTGAGTATGTTTGAAAAGATAAATGAGAAGAAAGTAAGTTTGGATGCTTCACGTCCATTACTATCATATACTTTAAAAAGTTTGCAAGAGTAATTGTTTCTTGAATGGACATACTATACGAGTGCCATTGAAGGGAATACACTCACCTTAAATGAAAGACAAATTAAAAAACTTACACCAGTTAGTTTTAGGCAGAATAATTAAAGCAACAGTCTTCTTCAACAAACTGGTGAAAGAGATTAACAAGAAGGTCGTCCATCGTGGCGATCTTTTAATATTTTTGTAGACTCGTGTTGAATACTTAACTATTAGTCATATCGAACCAACACCTTTATTCTCCTCATCTAATATAGTATAATTGCACCATCTTACGTGTTAAAAAATGGGTGGTAAATAATGAAGGATAAATTACAAGTATTAAGTGACCGGTTAAATGATATAAGCAGAAGTAATCGTTCAATACGTTTGCTGAAATTGTATAATAAATGGACATTTGATCTAAGTGAGCTAACTAAAGTAGAGAAAGATCCGATGGAAATATTGAAAGCACTTACGGATAACAAATCAACGCTCTTTACGAAAGAGAAAGCGGATAATCAAGTATGTCGCTCTCACGAAAATTAACGACGCTTTTCCGTAACATTCGTTCTATTGAAGAGGAAACAGGACTTTATGATCTTTATCTGTGCTAACCGATGATGGAAGGGCCATGTCAGATGGTACATATGTCAGAGGCCATTGTTTTTATATCCTGTGCGTTTAGAAAGAAAAAAGCGAAATGGCGTGGAATGGCATGTCGATCCAATAAGCGATCAAGCCCCACAACTGTACAATAGCTAATAAAGATAGTTATAGAGATTTATCATTATCCTCAAAAAAATTAAAACAATTTTCAGTGAAACCTAAAGTAAAATATGGGAAGTTATTGTTTGATAAAAGACAACCGAATCACCGTTACATTGTAGATGAAGAATAAATACCTTTGTTTGATTTAGGAAACAACTCTTATTTAAATGTTGCTTTCGAAGAAGATCCTTCAAAAGTATAAAATAGACCTGTAATTATTATTGGTGAAGATCAAGACGGTGTGAAACTAATAGTATCTACTACCAGTAAAGAGCGAAACACCCCATTTAAAGCACATGATCATTACAAAATACCAATACACAATTGGAGAAAATCCTGTTTAGATAACCCACCGGCCCTAATACAATAAAAAAAGCACATAATAATTATGCGCCATGGAGCTTCTCTAGCTCTTCTAAAATATAACTGAAATCCTCTGGTGTTTATTGTCCTATATAATCTGTTTGGTTAACAGCTTTTTTAAGTTCTGAAATAGGTAAGTTTATCAACACCTTACCCCTACACCAAGAGGCTCTCAGACCCTTCAAAAAAACAAATGTCTACATATGGAGGACAAAAAAATTAAGAAATAATTGGGAGGGCAAATGATCATCAAATTTATCCCTCGTGTATAGCATGGTATAATAAAGCTAACAATTTTGGAGGGAGTACTGAAATGCAAAAATATCTTAAACACTCAATTTCAGTAGATGAGTTCTTTCAAATTCGGGGTCGATGGGTCCCTCAAAAAACAAATGTCAGCAGGTGGAGGACATTAAAATATTGGCTGCCTGTTACCTGTCACTTCCCTCTAAGTAAATGTGGGGAACGGAAGCACCGATCCGTTATCAAGCTTGATATTAGAAAATGTTTTGATTGATACAGAATCAGCAGGTTGGAATTAATTTTGATTCATTAAGGTTTTCTAGTGTGAATACTTCTACACCATTTAGAAGGTCGATCGATATTTTAACGTCTTTTCTCGTTTGTTTATAATGGCAGTACTGAATGGTAGTTGTACCGTAATGAATACTTGGCATAATAGGTTCTCTCTTTCTATTCATCATTTTATACCTCATCTTCTTCTTTTAACTTCTGGTGCCTGTCACTACCCGAATTTTGTCAATTTCGACATATTTCGGGTAGTGACAGGCACCATTTGTAAGTAAGACTTCTAAGTCAAGTTATTCAATTGAGATATTTATAGCTCTTGCGAAAGATAGTGGTATCAGGCACCGCATATGGACAAATGGGTTTATTTGTCTTTAATGGGTGGACTGGTATTGGGGGAGGGAGTCACGGTTGTTTGGTGACTCCTTCCTCTATCCCGTGTTGCTCAAATTCCAATTATAATTCTCTTCTCATTCAAATAGTCTTTAAGATAAGCGTCTGGATATATTTTTATTCAGAGGCAACCCGCATCTCACAACTAAACGAATCATTGGTTGAAAAATAAAACAACTGACCATTTTTAGGATATCAATTATTACAAGAAACAGCAGCTTTATTGATACTAGCGAAATATGATTTACCTGCTCACAAAATATCTATTTGTAACACCAAGTCTTTTATAAAAACTTCAGAAGTGGAATGATTAATAGGCGTTAATATGTATTAAACCATACTTATTTATTATAATCTCTTCTCCTGTAGGAGATAGATTAAAAAAATTAGAGTTTATAAAAAAACAGGTAACACACTTATCTAAAGAAACTGTTAAAACAGAAACTTAAACAATAAGTCTTTTTTTCTAGACTATCTCCTGTTTCCAAGTTCGACGGACCTATCCCCGTGACACCTGAAGATTAGCTGTTCGTATTGCTCCTTTTATCGATTTAATATATAATCCTACTAAGGTATTGTATAAAATTGCAACGGTGGGTGATGGTATGAAAAAGATTAACGTCCTAGTGGTAGCCCCATATCATGGATTAGTTGAATTGTTAAATACTCTTAAGCCACAATTAAAAGATATTTCACTAACCATTGAACAAGGAGATTTGGAAGAAAGCATATCCTTTTTACAAAAAAGTGCGCAGGGAATGTTTGATTTTATTATTAGTAGAGGTGGAACAGCGAATTTAATAAGAAGAAATACAACTATACCAGTGGTCGATATTCATGTCTCAGGGTATGATGTTTTACGGATTTTGACACTGCTTAAAGGATATCAATCTAGTATTGCAATGGTAGGCTTTCCGAATGTTATACAAAGCTTTGAGTCTGTGTCTAGTTTAATCGACATTGATATTTCTTATCATGTAATCCATAAACAGAATGATGTACAACGAGCACTTGAAGAGACAAAAGCAAAGGGAGTAAAGGTGGTCGTTGGTGACACCATTACAGTTCGTCTTGCTAATCAATTAGGCCTCCAAGGGGTTTTGATCACGTCGGGTAAGGAATCTGTGATGGAAGCTTTTCATTCAGTTCGACAGATGCATCAATTAACACAGCAGTTTAAAGCTAAGACTAACCTATATGAACAAACATTAAGTGTGATAAAAGATGGCATTGCGATTGTAGATGAGCAAGGGCTAATTAAATATACAAACAACACCTTTAGAGATATTGTTGGCGTTGGTGAGGACACCCTCGAAGATATTTCATTATTTCATCGTTTTCCATATTTACAATGGGTATCAGGATTAAATGGAACAGAGATTAAACACCAATTAGAAATAAATCGACAAGAACGTTATGAGGTACTATGTCTGCCAATTGAAAAGCAAGAATCACAGGAAGACTTATTCATTTTTGAATTAATTAAAGAGAGGGAAGTACGAGCACACCGACCTAACGAGGTGGATATAGTTTATCCTCAGAAGACGAGCGACCTCTTACCACAAATGGTTTTGTCAGAAAAGCAGATTACGCAGGCAAAAGAAATAGCACTTGAGCAAATTAAAAACAAAAAGCCGATTGTCCTGGTAGGGGAAAAGGGAACTGGGAAAAGTTTATTTATAGAATTACTAGCTAATTCAGTGCTAGGGACAAAAGAGAGCATCATGCATGTTGAAATAAAGAGTGTGAGTCAGCATACACTTGAGCAGTTGTTGACGATCCTTAAGCAAAAAGCAAATGCAAATTCTGTTATTCTGCTAAAAGGAATAGAAAACACAACCCCTACGCAACAGGCAAAACTTTATAATAACATAGAAAAAATAAATGCGACGTTTGCTTTTGTATTGGAAGCACATCCGTCCTATTTCTTGGAAAATTCGTTCAAATTAGAGAATCAAACCTGGAAACTTATGGAAATAAATCCGATATATTTTCATCCTGTCAGAGAAAATCTGAATGAAATAGACGAGTATATTCATAATTTAATAATTAATTACAATCAGAAATATGGAAAACAAGTTGTTGGACTCCGTATAAAAGCATTAGAAAAGCTTAGGTCGCATCATTGGGAAGGTAACTTTACGGAAATGGCTAGTGTCATAGAAAAGTTAATTATGCATGCAGATGGTGCATATGTTGATGAAGATGATCTGGTGTTGCTAGAACTAGACAAGAAGTTGGATAGCAAAGGGCATATAGATAACGACAGCTATGTTTCCATTAATATTGACCAGACTTTAGAGGAGATAGAAAGTGATGTCATCCATATTGTCTTGGAAAGGATGCAGAAGAATAAATCTAAGACTGCGGAACACTTAGGTATGAATCGAGCAACGTTATGGAGAAAATTAAAAAATTAATAGGTAAGTAAAAAAAGCGCCGTAATTGGTGCTTTTTTGTTTAAAAATGCAACATATTTAAAAATATTTTAATAAACTTTTATGAAACCGTTGACATTTTAGGGATAATTGTTTAAATTTTATGTATAAATAAATTATTAGTTGATTTATTTAATAAGTGTTTAAAAATGAAACGACGAAAGAGCGGGAATAGAAAGAGTTTTGCATTCATCTCGTTCTATCAAGGTCTCGAGTTGCAAACTCGATTAGTTCTAGAACAAAATGTACCAATGTTGGAGGTGACATATGAAAATAGCAGTGATAGCAGATGACTTAACAGGGGCGAATGACACAGGTGTTCAGTTTGCTAGAAATGGATTGAAAACATCAGTACTTATTCAACCCAATGGTCAAATACTACCAGATCTTGATGTTGTCGTAATGGACACTGATAGCAGATCGGTTTCAGGTAATGAAGCTTACCTTAGAGTGAAAGCCGCCTCTGAGTATTTGAGCAAATATCATTTTAATTTAGTGTATAAAAAAATAGATTCAACACTTAGAGGGAATATAGGTTCCGAGCTTGATGCAGTTTATCATGTTTACGCACCAGATTTTATTATTATTGCACCAGCCTATCCGAACAATAAACGAGTAGTGCGAAATGGACATTTGTTTGTAAAGGAAAGAGCTATTCATCAGACGGAATTTGCAAATGACCCCAAGACTCCTATTCATACATCCTATGTTCCTGACATCCTAAGGAAAGGCTCAAACCATGAAGTTGGAATAATTACTAAAGAGAACTTAGTTAGAGGTAAAACACACGTACTTAACCTTTTAAACGAGATGAAAGAGCAAAATATTCCATACATTTTATTCGATTCTGATCAGCAAAGCGATTTAGATGAGATTGTGACATACATCAATCAGTCAAGATTTAAGGTAGTGTGGTCAGGGAGTGCGGGTTTAGCCCACGCGCTAAAAATGAATTACCATCCATTAAAACAAAATGAAAAGTTG
The DNA here is from genome assembly GCF_009650095.1 of Gracilibacillus salitolerans. Taxonomy (GTDB): domain Bacteria; phylum Bacillota; class Bacilli; order Bacillales; family Amphibacillaceae; genus Gracilibacillus; species Gracilibacillus salitolerans. The sequence continues at coordinate 1,113,451 of NZ_CP045915.1, forward strand.
CATATCCAGTACAAAGATGCAACTATTTTAACAGTAATTGGTAGCGTTAACAAAAGAACAAGAGAACAGTTAGATGTTTTAAGGGCAGATGAATCTAATAAATGCATTCGATTACAATCACATTTAATAGTTGGTAATGATCTAGATTGTGGGGCTGAAGTGAAACGGGTTATAGAAGAAACTCGGCTTGCTACTAAAGATTATAAAAGCGTTGTTATTTACTCAGCTGGAGATAAGGCTGAGATAGAGGAGGCAGTGAGAAAAGGCGTTGAACTTCAATTAACACCAACAATGGTAAGTGACAGAATCTCTCAAGTCTTAGGTCAAATTACGAATGAAATAATGGAAAAACAAGAAGTGTATGGCCTTGTACTTACTGGTGGCGATACGGCAAGGCAAGTTTGTGTTTCTTTAGGTGTATCGGAGTTGAACTTGGTCGATGACATTGAGGAGGGGATACCTGTAGGGTTTCTACACTGGAAAAATAGAGATATTCTAACGATCACGAAAGCTGGTGGATTTGGAAGTAGAATGGTTTTAAAGGATGCTATTAATTATTTGAAAGGGGGGGAAGTATCTTGCGCCCAATCATTGGAATAACGATGGGGGATGCAGCGGGTATTGGCCCTGAAATCATCGTTAAATCGCTGCAGCAACAGGATGTATATAAACGAGCAAAACCCTTAGTGATAGGAGATGTGAAGATATTAAAAAGAGAGGCTGCTCATATAGGTTCATTGGTCCAATTTAATGTTATTGAAAAGCCAAGTCAAGGTCTATACGAGTCTGGTACAGTTGATTGTATTGACATAGATTTATTGCCACAAGATTTAGCTTATGGAAAAGTATCAGCAGAATCTGGTCATTCCGCTTTTTGTTTTATTGTGAAGGCGGTTCAACTCGCGCTTGAGAAAGAGATCGATGCGATATGTACAGCACCCCTAAACAAAGAAGCCTTGCATAAGGGAGGTCATCTGTACCCTGGTCATACTGAAATCTTAGCAGATCTCACAAATACCGAGGATTTCTCGATGATGCTCTCCACACCTAAGTTGAAGGTAATACATTTAACAACACATGTTGGATTGTTGGAAGCCATTGACAAAATTAATCCGGAAAGAACCTATAAAGTTATTAAACTAGCATATGATACGTTTGCTAGAGCAGGTAACCCGGAAGTAAAAATTGCCGTTTGCGGTATAAACCCCCATGCTGGTGAAAATGGTTTGTTCGGAAATAGAGAGGAAGAGATTAAGCTTCAACCCGGAATCGATCAGGCAAGGGCAGAAGGTATTGATGTAACGGGTCCTTATCCAGCAGATACATTATTTTACCGTGCGGGGCGAGGAGATTTTGATATAGTAGTAGCTTGTTATCATGATCAAGGTCATGCTCCGATTAAAGTAATGGGTGTGGAAGATGGGGTCAACATTACTGTAGGCCTAAGAAACGGAGTCATTCGAACATCGGTTGATCACGGAACTGCTTTTGATATTGCAGGTAAAAATATAGCCGATGAGCGATCCTTGTTAGAAGCATTAAAAGCAGCTGTTGATTTAGCACCAGTAAAAAAATAGAGAAGTAGAGGTGAATACATGTTTAAACCAGAAGGAATTATACCAGCTTTAGTTACTCCTTTTGATGAAAAGGGGGCAGTTGATGAAGGTGCATTACGAACCTTGATTGATAATGTAATTGATGGAGGCTGTCATGGGATTTTTAGCTTAGGAAGTAATGGAGAGTTTTTCTCTCTTAGTGCTACTGAAAAGCTGCAAATTGCTAAAGTTGCAGTCGATCAAGCGCAAGGAAGAGTTCCGGTATATGTGGGTACGGGGTGTAATAGTACAAGGGAAACCATCGAACTAACCAATCAGATGGAAGAAATCGGTGTAAGTGCAGTATCAGTTATCACACCATATTTTGTAAAGCACTCACAGGATGAATTAATCACGCACTATAAAAATATAGCAAATGAAACAAATCTACCAATTATTTTGTATAACATTCCTGGTTTAACCCAGAATGCCCTAACCCCGGAAACAGTTGCTGTTCTATCAAATGTTGACCGTATTGTTGCAATTAAAGATAGTAGCGGTAGCTTTGATAACGTGCTACAGTATATGGATGCTGTTGATAATAAATTCTCTGTACTAGTTGGAACAGACTCACTGATTCTTTCCACGCTAATGGCAGGTGGTAGCGGAGCGATAGCTGCAACGGCTAACCTGTTACCAAAGACAGTGGTTTCTATCTATGAAAAATGGAAGGAAAAAGATTATACTGGAGCAGCACAAGAGCAGCTAAAGTTAGGTCCAATCCGTTTTGTCTTCAAAAAAGGAACACTTCCATCTGTACTAAAGGAAGCGTTAAATCAAAGTGGCGTTCCAGTTGGAGCACCAAGGTTACCAGTAACATCTGTTTCTGCACAAGTAGAAGCAGAAATAATAGATATAATTAGCTTCTATGAGAAAAATGGGGACATCAAGTAGTTTTTTAGTTTACCCCTTAAGTAGAGGGGAGTGCTTTAATTGAAAGCGCTATATATGATTTGAGTTTTCTTATTATTATAATTATTTTAAACAAAGGGGAGAGATTTGATGAAAATTAAGTTAGCTTTCTTGCTGGTAGTTATGTTGTTGTTCGTGGGAATTATTACTGGTTGTTCATCAAGTGGGGAGCAAGCAAGTGGGGATGATACATCAAATAGTGACACATCATCAAACAATGAATCATCGGAAGAAGGTTCTGTTGATTATCCGACACAGGATGTTCGAATTGTTGTACCTTATGATCCAGGTGGCTCGAGTGACTCAACAGCCAGAACGATCGGTAAGATAATAAAGGATGAAGGATTATTTTCTGAAAATATTCAAGTAACTAACTTGCCGGGTGCGAATACACGTATTGGTTTGGAAGAAGTGCTAGAAGCTAAGCCAGATGGTCACACATTGTTATTGCACCACACAACATTAAATGCAATGAATGCAGTAGGGCAAATTGATATCTCTTATGAAGACTATGATTTAATTGCACAAGTAGCTTATACACCAAACGTATTGGTAGGGCATGCGGATGCAGAATACCAAACATTTGATGACTACCTTCAAGCGGCAAAAGAAAACCCAGGTTCTATTTCCGTAGGGGTACCTGCAGTTGGCTCTACCACACACTTAGCTTTTGAAACAATGATGCAAAAGTCTGGAAATGAAGGTGTATTTGAAGTAATTCCTTTCCAAAGTGGTGCTGACTTAATTGCCGCGCACATGGGTGGTCAGGTAGATCTACGTATGGCATCAACCCCGGATTCCATTGAATATGTAAAATCAGGTGATGTAATACCTCTAGTTACTACTAGCTATGAAAAGCACTGGGATCCAAATATTGAAAGTGCCATTTCATTTAAAGATCTTGGCATTGACACAGGTGTAGCTGTACGATATGGCTTATATGCGCCTAAAGATACACCAGCAGAAGTAATAGAAAAACTAGAGAGTACATTAAATCAAGTAGTAGAAGCAGAAGAATTCCAAACCTTCACAAGTAATAATGGTGCTCAAGCTGAGTTCCTTAGCACAGAAGAATTTATTGAGAATAACGAGAAAACGCAAGGTATCTTTGAAGATCTAGCAGATAACATTAATGTTTCTGAATAACAATAGTAAAGGATAGATTGATAGTGTAATAGGGTTCACCTTAACCTATTACACTCATTCACTTTATTTAAGGATGGATGACGATGAAAAAGATTGCTATCGAAATAATCATGTTCATTTCTGGAATCATCTTTCTTGTGACGGCTTTTCGTATTAAAGCAGGAGGTTTTTCTGGCGATGTGTTGAATCAACGAAATTATGTACTAATTCTTGTTGGTCTACTACTTATATTGTCTGCAATTTCGATTGTAAGGACACTGCTTTGGGAACGTAACAAAAAAGCTGACAAAGTCAAGAAGACTGTGCAGGAAACAGAACAAGTAGTTGAATCTGCTGAAAACAAATCTAATAAGCCAGTAAATAAAAATATATACATTACGATTGGTTTAATACTTTTATTTATTATTGGATTTACACATATCGGATTTTATGTTTCATCTTTTGTATTTGTGTTTGCGATGACATGGATGATGTTTAATTGGAAAAGAAACTTATGGATCAGATCCCTTATTTTTAGTCTAGCTTTAAACGGAACATTTTTTATCCTATTCCAATTCATTAACGTGTACTTTCCGGATAACACATTGCTATTCTAATTATTTGGCAAGGGGGGTTATGTAGTGGATATTGCAAGTTTTTTTGATAGTATGATCGGAATAATGTTCAGTACAACAATTTTATTCGTTGCTCTTGGGGTTATTTTAGGAGTAGTATTTGGTGCTATACCAGGCTTAACTGCAACACTTGCTGTTGTTATTTTACTCCCTTTCACCTATGGTATGGATGCGGTATCAGGGCTTTCCACGCTTGTTGCGGCTTATATCGGGGGGATTTCCGGTGGAGTTGTTGCTGCTATTTTAATTGGGATGCCGGGTACACCTTCTTCCGTAACGACTGTTTTTGATGGTTATCCAATGGCGAAAAAAGGATTAGGTGCAAAGGCGCTTAGCATGGGGGCCTTGTCGAATCTGATTGGAAGCTGTATTTCATTAGTATTTCTTATCTTAGTAGCACCACAGTTAGCTAAGATTGCCTTATCATTTACACCTTTTGAGTACACGATGGTGATGCTTTTTGCATTTGTTACTGTCGCTGGACTTACCGGTGATTTCTTTAAAAGTATATTAGTGACTATTTTTGGATTAGTATTAGCATCTTGGGGATTTGATCCAATTAATGCAGTAGAACGAAATCCACTAGGAATTGACTTCCTAAGAAATGGTATTCCTGCCATCCCGGCATTAATTGGCCTTTTTGTTATATCTAGAGTGTTTGAAGAGCTTGAATCGGATCAAACACAACCAATCATACCGAAGACAAAAACGAAGGGCTCTTTTCCAAAATTAAAGGAAATCAAAGAAAGTGGTCCAAACTTTTTAAGGTCCGGTTTGCTAGGTACAGCAATTGGTATTTTACCAGGGATAGGTTCATCTTTAGCTACCTATGTAGCCTATGACCAAGCAAAAAAAGCGAGCAAAAAACCAGAGACCTTTGGAGAAGGAAATATTCAAGGTGTGGTTGCCTCGGAAACAGCTAACAACGCTGTCATCGGTGGTGCGCTTATCCCATTACTAGCTTTAGGTATCCCTGGGGATAGTGTCACGGCATTGGTGCTTGGTGGATTGCAAATGCATGGTCTCCAACCAGGTCCGTTGTTATTTACAAGTCAACCTGATTTTGTTGCTGGATTATTTGCATCGTTTTTCCTAGCTGTTGTGATCATGTACTTGTTTATGATAACAATCGGAGCAAGAATCTTCCCAATATTACTATCAATTAAAAAGGTTTACTTATTACCAATGGTAGTAGCGATGTGTATTGCTGGAACATTCACAATTGGTAACAGAATTGAAGATGTTTGGATTATGACTATCTTTGGAATCATCGGCTACTTCATGCATAAATACAACTTTTCTAGTTTACCATTAGTAATTACCTTGTTATTAGGTTTCTCTTTTGAACAGTATATCCGTAATGGGTTAATACAAAGTGGCGGAGATCTTACACCATTTTTTACTCGTCCAATTGCGGCACTGTTTTTCATCCTAACGGTTGTTACGGTATTCTTGATTCTTCGTACGAAGAGGAAGTCAAAGCAGAAAGAGGCTTAATAGAACGTGGATAATATCATACATGGTTTAAGAGCTGCTTTGTTTGTTATTGTTTTTATATTCTTTCAAATAGAATTGTTTTTTCCATCGTTGCTAGTAGAAATGGTATTGAATGTGTTATCGATTCTTCTATTTCTAACGGCGATAATTAGAATATCTAAATTCAACTTTGGCTTATCCTCTATGTTTATTCTGTTGACAATTATCATTTGTATCTCGCAGGATATTCGTTGGTCAGAGGTAATCGAGGGATTTTCTAATATGAATCGATTGGTGTTATTTATTGGTTTGATTCCACTTATATCGATGCCTATTCATGATAAAGTACCTCATATTCAAAGGATCATTCGAATGGTCAAAGTGAAAATAAATTCGGTAATCATCTGTATTTCGACAACATTTGTTCTTGCAAACTTTATTAATCTTGCGAGTCTACCGATAAGTAATTCTATTTTTTGTACGGATGACATTAAAAAAGAAGAGCAGTTTTCATTTGCTGTATTAATAGTTCGCTCATTCGGCCTTGCGATGCTTTGTACACCGATTGGAGCTGCAGTTGCAGTAGCGATTGACATGACGAATGCAAGTCTTATCTATGTATTGTTGATTAATTTGCTAATCACATTGATCGGCTTGTACATATCTTATCGGTTAGAACGTCCAAGTAACACCGAGAGCGCTGATCTTGAAAAACAAGCATCTTTTAACCTAACAGATACTAAGTTTATGGTGTATTTATTTGTTCCATTTGTTTTATACTTTGCGATTCTATTTATATCGAATAGTAGATTTTCAATAGGTATGATGGAATCTATTATTGTCTCCATCTTACCAGTCACATTGATTTGGAGTTTAGCCATTCGCAAGGTAAAAAAATGGTGGAAGTTTTTAAAAAATCAGATCGTTCGTAAAGTACCACATTTATTCGATCAATTTTCAGTCATTATTAGTGCAGGAGTAGTGATTTATGTACTAGAACTTGTTGAATTGAATCATATGCTAATCTCCCTATTACAAGGCGGAGAATCTCCTAATTCAGGTGTCTTTTACATTCCTGCTACGATTTTGTTTATTTTATTGTTGTCGGTAATGGGCGTACATCAATTTGTTACTGTTGTTTTTATTGGGGAGCTAATCGATCCCGTTGCACTTGGAATTAGTCCTACCGTGTTTGCATGTGTCTTATTGGTTGGGTTTGTGTCAGCGATGATTGCCAGTTCATTTAGTGGAGCAAATATCTTAGCGAACAGCTTATTACCTTTTAAGTCATCACACGATTTTGCGAAGCGAAGTTATCGTTTTACGATCCTTTTTGTGATTATCGCTTCCATCATATTGGTTATCATTAATTACTTTATAAGAGGTTTTTAAGATAGTTAACCTACTGAAAAGAAGGAGGGAACCATATGAAAAGTCCAAAAGGTATTATATCAGCCATGTTAACGCCATTCGATGAAAATCAAAAAATTGATGAGGAAGTAACGAGAAAACAAGTGAATCGCCTGATTGATAATGGAATTAACGGGCTTTTTATTTTAGGGACAAATGGTGAGTTTTTCAATATGGATGATAAGGAAAAAGTACAGTTTTCCAAGATAGTGGTAGATGAGGTGAAAGGTAGGATTCCCATATGTGCCGGAACGGGGGCAATCCGAACAGATGATGTTATTCGGTTGACGAAAAAAATGGAAGATGTTGGTGTGGATTTAGTGTCTGTGATTACACCGTATCTGATGACAATTAGTCAGCGGGAGTTGATTGCGCATTACAAAGCTGTGGCATCATCTACTAATTTACCTATTCTCATTTATCATATGCCGCAGGGTACCAATAATGTTCTAAAACCAGAAACCGTAACAGAGCTTAGTAAAATCCCTAACATTGTAGGGATTAAGGATAGCTCAGGGGATTTTGATCAAATTTTAATATTCATTGAAGCTACAGAGGATGATTTTGCTGTTTATTCTGGAGCAGATTCATTAATATTGTGGAATTTGATTGCGGGTGGAGCGGGCGCTATTGCAGCAACATCCAATATGTTTCCATCATTAGTTTCATCAATTTATCAAAACTGGCTCAATGGAGACATTGACAAAGCGCGCGAGGCGCAAGAAATGTTAAGGCCAATTCGAAATGCTTCTACCATGGCAAGTACTCCAGCTGTTTTTAAAAAAGCAATGGAGCTACTTGGGGAACCAGTCGGACCGGCACGTTTTCCTGTGGAACAGGTAGGAGAAGATGTTACAGAAAAGCTAAGAACGATCTTAAAACAATATAACTAAAAAATTAACATGGAGGAATAAACAAATGAAGAAAATACATGCATTCCAAACGGTAGATAAAATTATCTTTGGAAATCACTCTTTAGAAAATCTGAATGAACATTTATTTGCATTTGGTGAGATAAAGCACGTTTTAATCGCTACATTACCTAACTTTGAGAAAAATTTAGATATCGTTACAAAGCAATTAGATGAATTACAGGTTACGTACGATGTTATTACAGACATTCAACCGGAACCAACTGTTTACCATTTAAATGAATTATATAGTCGGATTGAATCAACATCTTATGATTTGATGATTGGCATGGGTGGCGGAAGTATACTTGATGCAGTTAAGATTTTGTCCGTTTTAAAAACAAATGACGAGCCTTTGGAGAATTTAATTGGAACAGAATTGATTAAGAATAAAGGTGTGCCAATGGTATTAATTCCTACTACTTCCGGCACAGGTTCAGAAGTAACACCAAACTCTATCGTAACTTTTCCAGAGCAAGAATTAAAAATCGGTATTGTCAGTCGTCATTTCTTAGCCGATCTAGTTGTGCTTGATCCGATGTTAACAGTGAGTGTACCACCTAGAATAACGGCAGCAACTGGGATGGATGCTTTTACTCATTCGTTTGAATCTTACATTTCAAATAAGGCGAATCCAATTAGTAACATGTACGCGATGGAGTCGATGAAGCTAATTACACAAAGCATCGTGCAATCCTATGAGCAAGGCGATAATATCGAGGCAAGATCAAAAATGCTTTTAGGTGCAACCTATGGTGGCATGGCATTAACAAGTGCAGGAACAGCAGCAGTGCATGCGCTTGCTTATCCGTTAGGTGGTAAATTTAAGGTATCACATGGTGAAGCAAATTCTATGTTGCTCCCACATGTTACGAGAGTGAATCTGGATGTAATAGAAGACAAGATGGCATATATTGCAAAAGAAATTGGGCTGGTTGAACAGGGTAGTTCTTTATCTGTCAAAGAAACAGCAGAACTTTTAATTAAACAAATAGAAAGCTGGACAAAGCAGCTAAATATTCCGCAAAACATTGCTGAGTTTGGTGTTAAGTATGAAGACATTCAGCCATTAGCGTTAGCTGCATCAAAAGTTACGAGACTATTAAATAATAATCCTAAAGAGCTGTCAGTGGAAGATGTGGAAAACATTTACAGAAAATTACTAGATTAATAGGAAGTATTCCATAGAAGAGGAGACTTAAAGATGAAAATTATTGTGACATCCCCTAGCTTTGGAAAATTCAATCCAGATATTTATGATGAGCTTCAAAGCGAAGGATACGAGGTTGTGAAACTGATTCCATATGATCGACAAGTCATGTTGCAAGAGGTTGTTGATGCCGATGCTATTATTGTAGGATTAGAAACAATGGATGAGGAAATTATGGCTACGGGAAAACAATTAAAGATAATTACCAAGCATGGTGTTGGGGTTGACAACATAGATTTAGATGCTGCTATGCGATGCGGCATTGCTGTTTCTAACACACCAGGTACCAATAATGATGCCGTAGCAGACCTTGCTTTTGGATTAATGCTGAGTGTAGCAAGATCTATTCCTGATGCAAATAGCAATTTGAAAGAAGAAAAATGGCTGAGATATGATGGGAATTCCGTTTGGGGAAAGACGTTGGGTATTGTTGGACTTGGTGCCATTGGGAAGGGTGTAGCTAAAAGAGCCAAAGGATTTTCAATGGACGTGTTAGGCTATGATATTACCGAACCGACACAAGAAGAAGTTGAGAACGGAATAAACCGAGTCTCTTTAGTGGAGTTATTCCAACAGGCGGATTATATTTCATTGCACGTGCCACTTAATAAATTCACAAAGCACATGGTTGGAAAAGAACAGTTCGATATGATGAAGGATAGTGCCATATTAATAAATACTGCACGTGGTGGTTTGATTGATGAAGAAGAATTAAAATATGCACTGTTAAATAACCGAATCAAAGGGTGTGGATTGGATGTTTTTGATGAAGAACCCCCAACTAATTATGATTTATTGAAACTAGATAACTTAGTAGTCACCCCACACATGGCAGCCTACACGATCGAGGCTGTTCAACTAACAAGTGAAACAGCAGCTAACAACGTAAGAAAAGCCCTGAAAAATGAGGGTGAAGTAAACGTAGTGAACTAGGGGTCAGACCCTGTCGAAAGACAAATGGATAGATTTGTCCGCAATGGATGGACATTTAATTGGGAGGAATGCAAAGTTTGTAAAGGCTTTGTGTTCCTTTTTTAATTTGGAGAGTGGGGATAAGGGGACAGTTACTGCTTCCCTGATTATATATATCACATGAATGTTGTTTCGGTTCATTTCTATTAATCCAGAATACTGACCAAGTCATGTCATCATATGGGTATGATGAGGAGAAAGCTTCTTATTAGACCTGAAGATATTTGGGGTTGATTATTGGGTTGAGGTAACTAGGGCCAGTGGGTCAGACCCCTCAAAAAAATGTCTCCATTTTTAAACCCATTCTGGCTGCTAGTTTTCCGTTAAATGGAATGAAGGGTATCCCCTACCAGTGAAGTGATTGTTAATTTCATATTTTTTTATAATTAGCAAATACTAATACGGGTGATATAAACATGTCATATAAAATAACAAACAGGCAGCAGGCGGCACTGGATGAATTAAAAGCATTTCACTATCATGAATGTTCTTCTCTAGACTGGAGAAGGCAAGCACAAGAGCCTTTTTCCAAGCATGAAGCAGGACCTAACGAAAAGAATTGGATCCAGAATGAAGAAAAATTCAAAGCAAGCTTTTTTTCAAATATCGTTGGAATAAATCAGCTTTTATTAGCTTACTATCAATTTAAGCAAAATAGGGGAAAAAGAATTGATCAAATAATTTATCAAAAATGGGAAGAAAAATACCCGTTTATTAAAAGTATTTTAGAAGGTGAACAGGATTCCTGGAGAGAATGTGTCAAACAATATGCGAGTTTCCATCAAAATTGTGACGTTGCAATGGCGTATAGTTTGCATGCACATGATTCAAAAACAGTAGAGTGTGATGTTTACCTTCATGAGCTACAAAACATCATTCCTTCTAAAATTGAAAAAACCACAGAAAGGGGAAGAATTCGCTATCATAATATGCCTAAAACAAAGCGCTTTGAGCTATATCAATACCATGTATATAGTTGTTTAAACAAAATAGTAAATGATTTGTTTGCTGTATTACCATGTGAGACGGTATTTATCAATGGTGTAATTGGTTCGGCAGAAAAACATCAACCTATTTTGTCAGCGGTAATCGAACGTAATCATCACCAACAAAAAAGGTGTCCAAAGCGAACGATTGAAAAGCATCGACAAATGGTTATATTTAAAAAGCGAAGCGGATTTCACCCATTAAAAAGGGTCTACGCACCGCAAGATTTGTATTTCACGGAGGGTTAGCTTTGGACATATTGTATTTAGCTAGTATCACTATTATTGTTTTTTTGGTTTATAAAGCATTCAAAAGATTTGTAAGAAGTGAAACTAAACAATCAATGGTAAAAGAATGGCATCATTTAGATCCGTTAAGTCAACGCTTCGATTCAAACGAACTTGATACGAGTTACGTTTATTTTATAAAAGAATCTGGCATGGATCATATTAAAATTGGAAAAGCAGATGATCCAGAACAACGCAAAAAAGAGCTAAGTACCGGTTCAGCGCATACCCATGAAATCGTTCACCTTATAAAAAGTAAAAAACCGTATAAAACAGAAAATCTGTTCCATTCTTACTTTCATGATAAACGATTTAAAGGGGAATGGTTTGATTTAACGGAGAGCGAGCTAAGGTGGATTCAAAAAGAAAACTATCCAAGAGAGATTGAAGATTCGATAAAGGGGTATTAATTGCCCTATTTTTACCTCGGAAAATTAGCACCCTATCCTTCCATTATAAATAAACGACATTCTGCTTTTGTTCTCATTCACTCACCTTTAACTATAATGTAATTTGCACTAACCTAAACGAAACTTTTGCATGATATCGGTGTGAACAAGCCAGGGCTATGGGGGGCAGGCACTCCTAATTGATAATTAACCGATTATCCGCGGAAAGGATCTGATTCCTTATTAATAGTAGCCTTATTTGTAGGAACTATCATCTGTTCTGATCCCTATTCCTTTCATGAGTACTGTTTACTCACATGAGCATTGGCTAGAGGAAGGATTGACAATCCAATATTTGGTGCCAGTCTTTTTGTAATAGTTAGTTTTACTACTTTTTGTGAATAGTATATAATGAGAAACCAAAGAAAAAATAGATAGGAAGTGCCTATGAATAAAAGCAAACAGAATGGACATAAACCGGGAAAAAAATCGAAAAAAAAGCATGAGAAAAAGAGCTCCGCACTGACAACTAAAAAGGGTAACAAATCCCAAGGCAAGCCTTCGATTACAAAGAAGCGTCAAGGTAACAAGAAAACTATAACCGCAGAGGTGACCTGTACAGGCCTGACCAATGAGGGGAAAGGCATAGTCCAGTGGGATGGAAAGCAGCTAGAGGTAGAGCATCTATTGCCAGGTGAAACGGCTGAGATTACTTTGTCCACTAGTGGGCGATATGTTAATACGGAATTGAAGCGGGTAATCGCCTCGTCAAAAGACCGGATCAAGCCAGTATGTTCGTATTATTATGATTGCGGGGGATGTCAGCTGCAGCATATGAACGAGCAGGCGCAAAAGCGTTTCAAGCAGGAAACAATAGATGAATTGATGAAACCATTCGGTAAGCCAGAACCCATTTTAACAATGGATCATCCGTATGATTACCGGAACAAGAGCCATACAACATTTGGTCTGAATAAGGAACGGCAGATTATTGGTGGGTTATACGCTCAGAATAGTCATCAGCTTATCTCGATGGATCGGTGTCTCATTCACGATCCGAAAGCGGATGAGATCTGGCAAACGATTAAGGACATGATGAAGTCCTTTAAAATGCAGCCATATAATGAAGACACTGGACGAGGTTTCCTGCGTCACGTACTGGTGAAGGTCGGCAAGGTCAGTGGTGAGATCATGGTGGTGCTGGTTGTAGCTTCACCTATTTTTAAAGGTAAGAATAATTTTGTAAAAGCTCTTAGGAAGGCGCACCCGGAGATTACCACCATCCTGATGAACGTAAATAACCGGGATACGAGCATGGTTCTAGGTGGTCAGGAGAAAGTGTTGTTCGGTAAAGGGACTATAACAGACACCCTGTGTGGAATGAAGTTTGATATTTCCGCGAAATCCTTCTATCAGATTAATCCGGTCCAGACGGAAAAGTTATATGCAAAAGCCATTGAAATGGCCCAGTTGACTGGAAGTGAAACCGTAATTGATGCGTACTGTGGGATCGGTACAATTGGTCTGATTGCTAGTCAAAAGGCTGGCAAAGTCATTGGAGTAGAGTTGAATAAGGATGCTGTTCGAGACGCAATCCGCAATTCAAAGCGCAACGGCGTGAAAAATGCCCGTTTCTATCAAGGCGATTCCGGGGAATTCATGATGGAGATGGCAGCACGTGGTGAGAAAGCGGATGTAGTAATTATGGATCCACCACGAAGCGGGAGTGATGAAGCGTTCTTGTCTAGTGTCGTTAAGCTTAAGCCAGAACGTATAGTTTATGTGTCCTGCAATCCGGTGACGCAGGTGCGGGATATGAGATATTTAGTACAGAACGGATATAAGGTAAAAGGGATGCAGCCAGTGGATATGTTTCCACAGACGGTGCATGTAGAAAACGTAGCGGAGATAGTGTTGAAATAGCTTGATATCATAAGTTTAGTGGTCTTAATTATAGATAGAAGTGTGTGTTTTATGTTCCCTCGGACTATTAGTTCGGGGGATTTTTTGACCCCTAGTGTCTTACTCTTAAATGAAAAAGCAAATGCTAGAGGTCTTTCTTATGGAAATACGAGTTATATTATAACTTTTTAAAATTAACATAAAGACCATGATTTCTTTCATATTGGTCCTTTCCATTTCACCTATGCAAAAATTTAGTTTGTAAAATTTGGATTGCCTCTTCTATTTCTTTTAGTTCGGGCTCTGTCAAATTGTTAATTCGCTCTTGAAATTTTAATTCAAGCTGTCGAAACACTTTATTCATTAGCGCCGTTCCATTCTCTGTAAGACGAATGTCAAACTTGCGACGATCATTCGGATCAATAATTTTTTCGCATAGTTGGCTTTGAATTAATTTTTTTAACTCACGGCTAGAATTAGGTAAAGATAAATGCAAGCATTCACTGATTTCACTAAGAGTTACAGGTTGGCTAACTGTAATGAACTCTAATATTTTGTATTGAACGGTAGTTATGTTTTCAATTTTGATTTCTTTTGTCATATCGTTTGTCACTTGATGTACGGATGCAGTAAATCGAACAAACTGTTGGAAAAGATTACCTCTGTCCATATAAATCACCTCATTTACAAATTATCAAATATATTATCAAAAAACAATTGTCAATTGACAACTAAATTGGGTGAGTGTTAGTATTTAGTTATCAAATGATAACAAATGAGGTGTTTAATAGTGAACGTTTTAATTGTTTTTACCCATCCAAATCATCAAAGCTTGAGCTATGCATTTTTACAAGGGGTACTTCGAGGGTGTGAGGAAAACCATGTTATACAAAATGTTCAAGTTTTGGATTTATATGGTGAAAATTTTGATCCGGTCCTTCAATTTGGGGAGAAAAAGAAGAGAAGAGATATGTATAAAGATCCAGAATTAGAAAAATATCGGGATCAACTATCGTGGGCTGAAAAGATTATTTTTATCTACCCTATATGGTGGGGAAGACCTCCTGCTATGTTAATGGGTTATATTGATAAAATGTTTGCTTCAGGATTTGCCTACAAGGATAATGGTAAGTTGTTGCCAGACGGTTTGTTGAAGGGGAAATCAGTCGTATGTATTTCTGTAATGAAAGGTCCAACCTTTTATCCAATGTTTTGGCTAAATAATACTCATAAAGTTTTAATGCGTAAAGCATTATTTCAATACGTAGGCATTAAAAAGGTAAAGTTTTTTGAGTTTGGGAATATGGAAAATTCAAAGGGTAAACATCAGAATAAAATAAAAAAAGTATATAAATATTTCAAAAATTGAATAAACATAGCTTAACATCATAAAATCATCTGCTAGTTGTCTAGAGGAAAAAGAGGAAATATTAGTGATTGTAGAGACTGCTCGCAAAAATAATATTTATAGATAACAGTATCATCTTACTACCAAGCCACATGTAGAAAACGTAGCGGAGATAATGTTGAAGAGATAAGCAGGGACTTGACAGGTTCCTGCTTTTTTAAGTATAAGCAAAATTTTGATCGAAATTCTCTGATTCGGTTAAATATTTGACGTCGATCCCTGATCAACAATATATCGATGCAGATCATAAGCAGCTGAAATATTGGTCCAAACATTTATACGATTTCCACCTGTTAGAAGGATGATGTATTTTTCTTTTGCTTTTGAAGATTTGAACGGATTTTCATTCTCTATTTACTACTTTTTGTTCAAGTTTATATTTGGAGTTAAATAAAAGTTGAATAATGAATAATCGGTAAACCATATCTTAACTGGAAATATATTGTCATTCGCTCCACCTTAATTCCCCCAAAAAGGTAGTATAATAGAATCATCTTATATATTAAAAAATGGGTGGCAAATGATGAAGTAATAAATGACAAGAGAAATCTTATATTGCATAGTAGACGAAGTAAACGTATACTGCGAAGCAACAATTATCATTATTGTGTAAAATAAGGGAACAACTACTTGTTAATTTTTGGTATAATTTTAGTGTGAAGATTGATTATGTTGTGAAGTTATTCACTTAAACGGGCAGATTTTTTCAATAAGAAATCACAAAAGGAATGAGCATTTACTGTGAAATAAGATTTGACGTATTAATGTCTAATAAAAAAGTAATGCAAAAAATTGAGATGATGCACATTAGTATTATTACACAACAAAAATAAAAATATATGGAGGTATAGTTATGTGGGTAATATTAGGGGTTATTGCTATAGTAGCAACTTTTATAAATCTTTATATGTATAAAGCAGGAAAGGATTATAAGCTTGCTATGGCGATGGGATTATCATTTACAGCATTAACACTTTGTGCAGAATACAGTCTTGTATCTCGGTGGGTAAAAGTGGAAGATTGGGCAGCTTTATCGGATGTAGTTCCTGGTATGGAAAGGGCATTATGGTTTTTGGCAATTGTTTCTATCTTACTAAATATAGCACCTATACTTTTAGAACTAAAAGGTAAGAAATAATTACTTATTGTCACATCATTTATATAATATGCAATTAATGTGTAAGTCTTTATGTATAACTAAACCAGCTAATAGTTTGTCAATATTTTTCAATAAAAAAATTAAAATACCCATGATATACTAAAAAAGAACATGCTAAATAACCTTCCTATTAGTTGTAATTGGAAGGATTTGTTGTATTTAGTTAGATATAGTTTCTAAGCTATATCTTGGAAAGTAGTTCTGCTTTTTAGTAAAGCGTAAATCCAATGTAAGAGCTTGTTAACACATGCAATAACTGCTACTCTAAAGGGTTTTCCTTCTTCACGTTTTTTATCGTAAAACTCTCTTAATCTTTTATTGCGTGCCATGATATCATCTGTTGTCTTCTTTTTACGAGAATCTCGAATACCACTTTGGACCGCCATATATAAGGCATGGCGAAGTCTATTGGATCCTCGTTTAGTAATTCGATTAACGGATGCCGTAAACTTACCAGAGGAATAAACACTTGGATCTACTCCAGCAAATGCAACGAGCTTTTTGGCATCATTGAACCTATCTATCTCTCCAACTTCAGAAATAATCGTGCCGGCGATTTTTTCTCCGATACCAGGGATAGACTGGAGTATATGATATTCTTCAATTTCATTAGCGAGGGCATCTATTTCAGTCGCAATTTTCGATAGATGCTCTTGGTATTGAAGAACAATCGTCACCAACACCTCAAGATTAAAGATATGACTCTCGTATAAGTTTTTCTTAAATGGATTACGAAGAGCTGCATCTCTTAGTTTCTGTGCTTTTTCTATTGCCCAGAGGTCGGAACGACTCTTACATAACGCACCAATCCTGTCTGCTAATTCTCTTTCACTCATCTTCAAAACTGCCTCAGATGTTGGGAATTCAAGTAAAGTAAGCAACGAAACCTTAGAATATAAACTACCAAATACACCTCTATATTCTGGAAATACCTGATCCATCAAAGAGTGCAGCTGCAACTTAGTTTTTGCGGATATTTCTGCAATGCTTTCCTGTTGTCTAGTAAGATTGCGAAGGTTTAATAGCTGAATGCCTCGCTTTTTATAAGGTTCTAATTCTTCTTTATAAAACAGCTCACAAAGGTGATAGGCATCCACAGCATCTGTTTTAACCTTACGCAGACTTGAACTTTTGGCACGATGTGAAATGAGAGGATTTACTATAATATAAACATACTGTTGTTCCTCCAAAAATTGAATAACGGGAGTATGATAGTGACCAGTTGACTCTAGAACTACCGAAGGTGGATTGCCATTAGCTGCGTCTTCAACTTCTTCAAGAAATTCTAGTAAGTTACCTAGTCCATTAAGATCATGCTTAATACTAAAGCTTTTACGATATGGTTTACCTTTATCTAAAAAAGCTTGGAGCTGACTTTCCCCTTTTGAAACATCCAGACCAACGACTGGATTCATAGAATATCTCCTCCTAGAATAATAAATTAGTCGGTATCCCCTAAAGGCTTCTTGTAATGTCATAGGTTCGCTTGTTAAACGGGATCTATTGTCCCAACCAGCCTGAAACATGTTTATACAAGTAGGGGGTGAACAGTTTAGCTAACGGGATCGAGTCCCACGGGTGCGACGTTCTACCCCGACTACCGTTATAATAAGACCATATAAAAAAAGGTCAACCAGAAAATAAAGGATACTCTTTAAATATCTGGCTAACCTTATATTACGAACGGGGGGCTTATTTGGAACAAGAAACGTAGACCTTATGCGTTAAAGGGGGCAGGCACCGTAAAAAGACAATTGTCCATATACGGTGCCCTGATACCTTATCCCATTTGTTACTGGTGCAAGCTATATTGTAACAACAATGATATTTCTAGCGCTTGTAGCTGTCGTAATTGCTTGCCACGTTGCGTATCTTCTTCGCCTTTGGACGTTACTTCTTCTACCTCATCGATAAAAAGGGAAGGATCCCATTGTTTCCATTCCTTTATTTTCGGGTAGATTTCTTTACCTTGTTCATACAACTCTTCGAAAATTGGGGAATCGCCAATCTTACTAAACCAATACTTTGAGTTGCCAAAGTCACCTTCTCGTCGGTGCATAATCCCGTGCCAATAGCTGCCGATTGGTTCTGAAATATTTTGTGAAATCGCATGTGAAGCGTAGAGGTCGTCGTTCCATAGCAATAAGCCAGAACGAGTTGCAAGGGTAGTAAGTCTTGAAGGAGCAGTTTTTCCCGTGATTTCTTCCTCGGATAAATCATTAATCTCCTTTGATAATTCAGGCTTCCACGTTTCTTCTGGACAAAGAGGTGGAAGCGGATTCCTGTCTTCTAACGTTTGAACAATTGACGCAATTGTAGTCATAACAACCCCACCTTTTTATAGATTTGTATGAATTATATCAATACTATTTCAATTTTCCAACTAACTATATTGCTAGCAATGGTTTCGGGCAATACAAATAGTAACTTCATCCTATGGCTTTTAATAAAGCTTTATTAAATATAAGCGTGTAGTAAATAAAGAAATGATAGACGAAGTAAAAAAATTTTCTAGAGTGTTAAATCTCTGAAAACAGATCTTAATTTTCAAGATTTTGATACACAACTGATAACTCTCTTGCTTCACGAGATACATACTCCGCTTGGCGGGAAATAATGACTTATCCCGCGTTAAGCGAGCAATATATCCTGTGATGCCTATTCATTATCCCGTTTACAGCATCACCTATCCCGTAAAGGAAGAAGTTTCAACTAATAAAACATTTAATAGGTATCATAGATATGTTTTAAAAAAAGCAATAGGGAAAGTGAATTATCACGGTGCTAAACGTCTGTAAGACCCCCACTGATCATAGTCTCACTTTATTTTGAATCAACTAATTTCCCTTTGAATAGGATTTTCTTTGAAAAAGTAAGATTTAACTGGCGACTAAACTTCTGCAGTTGTCGCTCCTCACTCTCCGTGACAATGGCTACAACGGTTCCTGATTCAGCACCCAACCGCCCAGTTCTTCCGGAACGATGAACAAATTGTGTCGTCTCTTTAGGCAAGTCCATATGAATAACATGAGATAAATCAGGGATATCTAAGCCTCTTGCAGCAACATCTGAAGCTAGTAGTAGATCAGATTTTCCTTCGCGGAATTCTTTAATTGCTTTAGCGCGCTCTTGCTTTTTGGAGTCACTATGTAAAACTCCTGCATTGATTCCCATATAATCTAGTTTTTCTGCCAGTACCGAAAGCGTTGTAATGTCTTTGACGAATACTAATGCTTTCATTTCATGATTTCGTACGAGCTTTCGCAGCGGTTCAATCTTATCTCTCGCTTCACAAACAAGATACATATACACTACATTTGGTCGATCATCATCTTCTTTACCTACTCGAATTACTTCAGGACTGTTCATTAGTTCTTCTGCCTTTGATTGTACTATTTTAGGTAGAGTTGCCGAAAAGACGAGCACTTGCCGGTCACTCAAGGTACTTTTCACGATTTTTTCGATAGTAGGTATATGTTCGGGTACTAACAGTTGATCTGCTTCATCCAATACAATCGTTTTTACTTGATGCATCTTTAATTTTTTCTGGTTAATTAGTTCGTTCATTCTTCCTGGTGTTCCAATTACGATTTGCGGTTTCTTTTTCAACTTTTCAATTTGTCGTTTTACGTTTGCTCCACCAATCAGTGTAGCACTTCCTATTCCACTATCCCTTGACCACTCCTGAACTTCTTGATTTATTTGCATCACCAGTTCATGGGATGATGCTAAGATAACAACTTGGGTATTTTTTTGAGTTGGGTCGATTTGTTGCAAAAGTGGTAAAAGGTAAGCTAGCGTTTTACCGCTGCCTGTTGGTGACTCAGCAATGATATCTTTTCCGTCGATTATAAAACGGGCCGTATGTAGTTGAATGGCTGTTAGCTTTTCAAATCCGGATTTATCCCATATGGTTTGAAGAAACGGTTTCAGGTCAGGTAATACTTCATTTAATGATTGAATTTTATTCATTTCTAATGCTCCTTTTAATGCTTCAATTCGTACATCTTTATTCAGAGTAATGCGGATTACTATATACGTCAACTTGTACCATTATTTTGTGATAAATCAAATCGATTATGTGCTCTCCATAAGCTGGGGAGAGATTACACATAAAATTTTTCCTTCGTTATAAACTAAATGTATGTTCAGGAGGTGTAGAATATGGACAATCAAGAATTCGAGAAAATATTTCAAGATTATAAACAGCAGGGTGAGGAACAAGCTCAGCAGGAAGTGCCAGCATCAGGAGAGCTTGGAAAAGAACAAATTGTTGCTGTTCGAAAAAATGATGAGGGCGATATTATTGCATTTAAAACGAATAGCGGCAGAGAGTTAGACTACGTAACCGCAATTGATGAAGCAAAAGCAGGAAAAATTGAGCATGTCGATGTATTTCATAAATATGGTCGAGACATTATCCGTAGTGAACCTGACGGTATTAAAGAAAATAATCTAGATCAATTAGATACATTTTAATTGCATTGATAAAGAAACATATGGCAGCTATCAAGGGTAAAGGCTTTGTCCCCTTCCAATGCTGCTTCAAAAGCACAACAAATCAATAAGAAAGAACTATAAGTGGTTAAAGATCATGCGAGCGTCCTGTATTCTTTCTGCTGAAGTGATGATCTAGCCTTATCTAACTTGAAATGATAAGATGCCTTTCTCCATTTAGGTGTTCCAGTTCCAAAAAAAGAGGTACTACTGACCACCAGCCGGTAGTACCTCTACATGTGTTACAATGCAAAACTAAATATTCCCCATCCTAATAAATCGTTCACGGATACGATAGTGATTTTCCTCTAAAATTGCTTTGATCTTATCATATTGCTCGGTTGAAAGGGCCTCATAAAGCTTGCTATTCAAAACATTGGCAGAGTAATGTTTATCATTAGGTCTTAATTTCCATCCAATCATTCCAGCACGGAAGCTTTTATCACGCCAGGAATCAAAAGTCTGCAGCATGATTTGATTGCGGGTATTTTCCACAATGGTTCTGGCAAATAAATTAGAATGCTTGAGGTAGACCGCGTACTCGTCATTTACTTCTGCTTGTAATTGCCTGTCTAAATGTAATTTAATTTGAGCAATATCCAAATTGATTGCCCCTTTTTGTAGCAATTCGACAGCATAATTCATTATACAATTATTCAGCTCGACGATTTCGAATAATTCCTTATAAGAAATTTCTTTCACAAGGGTACCTCTATTTTTTAGAATGGTGACAAATCCGTCATTTTCTAAAAAAAGCAAAGCATTACGAATCGGTGTCCGACTCATTTCAAACTCTTTTGAAAGATTATTCTCTGATAAAAGCTCCCCTGGCATGATATCTCCGTAAATAATCTGTTTTCGTAATTCCAAATAGGGCTTTTCCGCTAATGACGTAGCATTCATTTCGCTCTTTCCTTTCTCTATATCTTTGTAAACAACAATTGAATATTCCTAAACTAATAGTACCATTAATCATCTTGTATACAAGGTGTTTTTTGACTTGGATAAGAATTTACATTATATAAATATTTGTAGTATCAATATAAATCACGATTCTAAGATTAACATTCTTTTTGCAATCTATTAATACTTCCTTAATAAAAGAGATGTATATTTGTCATTGTAAGCAATTAGAATTCTAGTTGTATACAAGATGAATGCAAGAAGTTAATGAATAAGTTTTTAAAAAAAGAAGGCCGGTTTGACGTTTTATTCGATTGGATGAAGCAAGTGATTTAAAACAAATTATGAAGGAGAGAAAAATGATGAAAAATGTAATGAAGAAAGTTATGTTACCACTTCTCTTAGTAATCCTATTAGCAGCATGCAATACCGCTGAAGGTGAAACTTCTGCAGAAAATAATGAATGGCCTGAAAGCATGACACTAGTGCAAATGCCTGATGAAAATAATCCGACTGAGGCTGCTTCCATGCATGGAGCTTTAAAAGAACATCTGACAGAAGAACTTGGTATTGAAGTCGAGGAACATGATGGAGCAAGCTACGCAGTTGGAATCGAAGCAATGGCTGCTGGAAATCTCGATGTGATGCTTGGTAGCCCAATGAGTTACTATCAGGCGAAAGAGAAGGCTGGAGCGGAATTATTAGTCACGCCAACATTACCAGAGGGTAGTAATTATTACACCTCTTTTATTACGCAAGCAGATAATGAAGAAATCAACAGTATAGAAGATTTGGAAGGGACAAACTTTGCTTTTGTTAACGCAGCTTCTTCTTCTGGTTATCTTTACCCGAAGGCAACGCTTGTACAGGAATTAGATTTAGATCCAGATAAAATGGAACAATCCGGCTATTTCTTTGCAAATGTTACTTTCTCTGAAGGTCATCCAAATAGTTTAATGGGTGTCAGTATGGGAGATTTTGAAGCAGCAGCGGTGGCACATAGTGTAATTGAAATGACAGCTGAATCAGGTAATTTTAATCCAGATGATATCAAAGTTATCGGACGTACACAAGATATTCCAGATGCTTCCTATATGGTTCGTGGTGACTTACCAGAAGATTTTAAGCAAGCACTACAAGATGCCTTTGTATCATTTGAAGATGAATCTTACTTTGAGTCACTTCATGGTGATGCTAAAGCTCGCTTTAAAGCAACAGAGCCCGATTATTATGACTCTGCTTTAGAATCATTAGATACCATCAATGCGTTAGAGGATGTACAAGAATAATGGAAGCTCTATTATCAATCAAAGATTTAGTAAAAGTATATGGAAGAGACACACGTGCACTAAATGGTATTTCCCTTGATTTCTATCCGGGGGAGTTTATTGTGGTGATTGGTCCATCTGGAGCGGGAAAATCGACACTGATCCGTTGCATCAACCGACTTGTTGACCCTACAGAAGGAGCGGTAGTCTTTGATGGCCAGCATATGGAAAACATAAAAGGTCGAGGTTTGCGGGAGAAACGTTCGAAGATTGGCATGATATTTCAGCATTATAATTTAGTGAGCCGAACCAATGTTATTAAAAATGTGCTTCATGGACAACTAAGCAATACACCTTTATATAAAAGTTTATTCGGTTTATATAGTCAGCAAGATAAACAAGAAGCGGTGGAATTATTGAAAAAAGTTGGACTAGAAGACCAAATCTATAAACGGGCCGATGCATTATCTGGAGGACAAATGCAAAGAGTAGGCATTTGCCGGGCGCTTTTGCAAAGACCGAAGATTCTACTCGCAGACGAACCAATTGCATCGCTTGATCCAGTATCAGCAAATATCGTGATGCAGCAGCTACACAATATTTCGATGGAAAAACAATTAACGTGTGTGGTTAATCTCCACCAGGTTGATTATGCGAAGAAATACGCAACACGAATTGTCGGCATTAAAAAGGGTCAAGTTGTTTTTGATGGTCCACCGGCCAATTTAACAGAACCAATCGTCCGCGATATCTATGAAGGGAAAGAGACCCAAATGCCACTGCAAAACGATAACAGTGTCACCGACATATTTGTTAATGAAGATAAACAAATGACTGGAGCAGAACGATGAAAAGGCAAATGAATAATCACATTCCATTAAAACAAGGTGATTCGAAACAAACGATTGTTATTATGTTCGCTTTGCTGGCAGCTTTAATTTTTTGTGTCTATTATTTGGAATTGAGCTTTATCGATATGATTATGGGTGTGCCAAACTTTCTCGCTTTTTTCTTTCAAGAATTCCTTCCGCCAAATCTGGGGAATTTTAGCGAATACATCCCATTAGTGATTGACACCTTGGGATATGCAGTTATTGCCACTTATATTTCAACGATTGTTGCCTTTGTACTAGGTATCTTAATCTCAGAACATACTAATAAATTTAAACCTTTACGGGTATTTATCAGAGGGTTTATTACGATATTAAGAAATATACCTTTTATTATATGGGGAGCTCTATTGGTTTATATTTTTGGTATTGGTGGCATTGTCGGTGTATTGGCCTTGATCCTTGTTACGGTCGGGTTCCTAGGAAAAAGCTATGCAGATTCGATCGATGAAATTTCTGGGGACAAGCTGGAGGCATTACAGGCAAATGGTGCTTCCTATTTTCAAATATTATTCCATGGCGTCATTCCGCAATTTGTGCCAGCCTGGATTAACTGGACGTTATTTGCCTTCGAAATTAATGTGCGAGCATCCACTGTTTTAGGTTTAGTAGGAGCGGGTGGAATCGGCGTCTTGATTGATACCAATATCAATCTATTTAATTACGGGGAAGCCATGACGATCATAACTGTTATTGTCGGCATCATCTTAATAACAGAGTATATTACGAATTCGATTCGTAGCCGAATTGCTTAGCGTATAGTAGGGGAGGGGAAAATAATGGAACGTATTCGAATCACTTCTAAAGGGAGTGCCCGCAAATCGATCATAGCTATCATTACTTTACTAATCGTGTTTTTTGGAGCGATAAAATTAGTTAATTTAGATGTGCAAGAATTTATTAAAAGATTAGCAAATGTGCCTGAAGTTGTTGCTAGAATGATGGTAATAGATGTAAGTGTGATCCCAGATGCTTTGCTAGCGAGTTTAACTAGTTTATCACTTGCCTTTCTGACTTTGGTTGTCGCTGTCGTAGTAGCGGTACTGCTGAGTTTTTTAGCAGCAAAAAATATTACCCCAAATACATACTTGGCTAATTTTATTAAAGGTTTTTTTGCGGTGATCCGCTCTGTTCCCTCGCTTGTATGGGGGTTAATGGTGATTGCTAGTCTAGGCTTTGGGTATACATCAGGCTTTATTGCCTTGTTGTTATCTGCCGTTGGTTATCTTGTGAAACTATTTACGGGAAGTATTGAAGAAGTTGGGATAGACATTGTGGAAGCCATGAGGTCAACAGGAGCTTCCTGGTTGAATATTGTTTTTCATGGCTTACTTCCACTCTGTATCACCGCCTTCTTTGGCTGGATTACCGTTCGCTTTGAAGGCAATGTGGCAGAGTCGATTGGTTTAGGAATTATTGGGGTAGGTGGAATAGGCTTACTGTTAACCAAGGCTATCGCTACCTATGATTACGCACAAACTACCACCATCTTAATCGTAATCTGTTTAGTGATGTTAGTCTTAGAATTCTCGATGACAAAACTGAAGACAATGGTGAAGCATGGTTAAAGGTGCAAACAAAGAAAACAGGAGGAAAGAGCTATATGAAGAATGCAAAATTAAATTGGGTCCGATTGCCGCTTGAATCGGTTGAAAATTGCCGCGAGCTAGGCGGTTATAATACACAATATGGTCAGCAAACAAAATGGCATGCATTATTAAGATCAAGTGATATGAGTAAGCTAACAGAAGAAGATATTATCTTTTTAAAGGAATATGGTGTGCACACGGTAATAGATTTACGTGGAGCAGATGAAATTGAAATAAAACCGAATGGATTGGCAAATACCGCTTTCTGTCAGTATCACAATATTCCGCTTATCACAGAATTGGTTTCCAATATTGCCTTTACGACAGAGAAGCAAAACATGGGCGATTTATATGTGGAGTTATTGGAAAATAATCAAGCTATCAAGCAAATATTTGATTGTATTGCCCATGCTGAAGAAGGAAGTATTATTTTTCACTGTGCGGCAGGTAAAGATCGAACAGGTATCCTGGCAATGCTGCTGTTAAGCCTGGCTGGAGTGGAGAAAAAGGACATTTTATCAAATTATGAGGTTAGTTATACCAACTTAGAATCGATGCATAATTTGGAAAAATTGCACGAGAAGATTCCTGTCGAACTTATTTACTCCAAGAGTGAGTATATTGCAAAGGCATATGATTACCTAAGGAGCAACTATGGAACGGTTGAGCAATATTTATTAGCTAAAGGTGTGGAGCAAGACGCAGTCATGGGTGTGAGGACAAGGCTAGTTGGGAAGGACCCTGTGGTGGCCGTATAAATAATTTATTATATTTAGGAATATGATGTGGACGGCTTTTTAGCGATTTAATCAATCGTTGGAACGTCGTTTTTTCTATTTGCATGCCGTGGACTTTCAGAGTGAGCATATGTGTGTTACAGAAATATCCAATAACAGAAGGTGATGTCGAAAGACAATGATGTGCCGGTTATGATACTTGCTCAGCTATCCAGAAACGAGGGCTTGAAATCCCCTTCATATTGGTGGGGCCACCTATTGTGTTCTAAATGACCAAGCACTTGAAAAAGACCATCCATTCTAAATAGAGAAATAAAAATGCAGTGAAAACGATAAAGAATGTTAATGTTACAGAGAAAAGACAGGTGTGCTTTTTTTATTGGCTAAAATCGGAAATTCTATTTAACAATTTAGGGGCAATTCAAAACGATATATTTTATCATGAGGATTTCGACAACTATATAATTATGGGAATTGAACAAAAACTTAACTATTCGAGCTTTTTTCACTTCTATATGAGTTAGAAGAATGTTTAGACGCCTAATTATCTTATGTATAAATCCATAATACTACGCAAAAATAAGAAAAAGTGTTTATAAAAACGCGTTAAAAGGTGGCTCTCTATGGATAATCAAAGATTAATTAATTTTCTGAATCAATTACTATCAAATCATTTCGTTCTATATGTTAAGTTACATCGTTATCACTGGTTTGTTCAAGGGAGGCATTTCTTTCAACTACATGCAACCTTTGAAGAAATGTACAAACAAACTGCTGAAGATTTAGATGAAGTGGCAGAAAGAATTTTAGCAATCGATGGAAAGCCTTTGGCTGTAATGTCTAAGTATTTAGAAGAAACTACATTAGTAGAAGCAAATGCTGATGATAAAGAGAATGAGATTATTCAACAACTAATGGATGATTATAAGCAAATTATTTCTGAAATTCGAAATGATGGATTAACTCTAGCAAATGAGCATAACGATGAGCCTACAGCTGATTTGTTAATTGCTTTACAAGGTAAGTATGAAAAATATGTATGGATGCTATCAGCATACTTAGCATACGAATAATGTAGTTTACTAATCCCTGTCAGAATATCAATCCACGTTAAGGTTAACCACTCATAGTTAAAATATAAGAAGTTTTTGACTTATTTTCCTCGCTAACCTATAATTGATTGTCTGTGTTTAAATAGACAAAAATTTATCTTTAACTTTTTTGAATTAATAAGTTTATGGATAAAGGACATGAATAATAACTGACATAAAAAGTTATTGGATTTATTATAGGAGGAAAAGAATGGATGACCGTAATAGGAAGAAGGAAAAATTGGATTGGATGACGTTTATTGTAAGTGGAGGACTGCTTGTTCTATTCGTCATCGCTTCCATTTTTAATGAAGAATTAGTAGGGCAGTGGATTAGTGATTCATTCTCCTTTACAGCAAAGTATTTTGGTGCCTATTGGCAAGTGTTACTGCTCGTGATGTTTGTCATTGGATTGATACTAGCTTTTAGCAAATATGGAAGCGTACGGCTTGGCAAAATGGACAAGCCGGAGAATAGCAATTTTCGTTGGATCGCCATGATTTTGTGTACACTTTTAGCGAGTGGGGGAGTGTTTTGGGCTGCGGCTGGACCAATGTATCATTATTTGACCACGCCTCCGCTATTTACAGGCATCGAAGAAGGAACGATGACAGCCGCATTTCCTGCAATGGCACAAAGTTACCTACACTGGGGCTTCACAGCATGGGCTAGCCTGGGCACTTTAACTACGATTGTGCTAATGTATGCCCATTACCACAAAGGCTACCCACTTAAGCCACGGACCTTTTTATATCCAATGTTTGGTAAGAAAATATTTAAAAATAGCTTTATTGGCTCTTTAGCTGACATTGTCTCTATTGTAGCAACAGCTGCAGGAACAATAGGACCAATCGGTTTTTTAGGGCTTCAAGTCGGTTATGGATTGGAAGCAGTATGGGGTATTCCGAATACTTTTATCACACAGTCTTTGATCATTATCTTTTTAGCTGTGATTGCTTCGATTTCGGCGGCAACTGGTATTGAGCACGGTATCCAATGGCTAAGCCGAGTAAATGTCAGTTTGGTCGTTGTTTTAATGTTTGCTATGTTACTTCTTGGACCAACCTTGTTTATTATCGACCTATTTATCGGTTCGGAAGCCTTTTATCTGCAAAACTTTTTGACGATGAGTTTATATCGGGTAGATCAGGCTTGGCTAGGGTCGTGGACGATTTTTTTCTGGGGTTGGTTTATCGGCTATGGTCCAATGATGGCTATGTTTATCAGCAGAATATCTCGAGGAAGAACAATAAGAGAATTGATTATTGCCGTTTCCATTATTGCTCCGATTGTCAGTAACTTTTGGTTCACTGTTGTTGGTGGTTCGGGTATTTTTTATGAAATGGAAAACCCAGGTTCCGTTTCAACCGCCCTAAATGAAAGTGGTATGCCGGCTACTGTGATGGCAATTATGAACCAAATCCCATTGGGAACTGTACTGGCGATTGGATTTATCATTGTATCGGTTATTTTTGTCGCGACAACGGCCGATTCAATGTCCTATACTGTCGCGGTGACTTTAAGTGGTACCGATGAGCCTAATCGTTTAATTCGTGTCTTTTGGGCACTGATGTTTGGAATTGTTGCTGTTTCCTTGCTAGCAATTGGCGAGGAAACGGTCGGTATGCTGCAAAACTTTATTGTTGTGACAGCAGCACCAGTATCATTACTCCTTCTCCCATCGCTTTGGGATGCACCAAGAATAGCGAAGAAAATGGCAAAAGAACAAAATATAATTAATAGAAAATAATAAATAGCTGTCTGTTTTTTTCCGGACAGCTTTTTAGAGAGCGGTACATTTAATGGTGAGGACGTAAGCAGGACATAAAGCAAATAAAGGTAAGCCAAAGCCAGATTATATTATAGATGTTGATGTAAAAATGTATACTATAAAAGCAGTAAAAAAACCATAGAGCTAGCATAAGCTTGCTACTATGGGTTTTTTATGTAAGAGATTACTAGCTATCAATCTTCCAGAACAGTTTGTTGTATTATAATTTTGACCTTTTGGAATACTCTTAAACCATGGTTTGGACGTAATCCAAATGAAGCAATAATTTTCTGTGCATGAATGGATTTTCTAAATCATCATTAATGACATAATTTCGTTTGAAACCTCTAACAACGCAAACAAAACCCTCTGCACCTGTAGTTTATGTTTGACACTACCCTCAAATCAGTTTGTCATTTCTTTTTTAGTTCATGAAACCCATAGAATTGAGGAGCGAGAACCAAAAGTAAACATAATTCTAACGGTTATTCCTACACTGTTTCTTACCAAATTCCTAAATCATTAGAGAAAAACGATGAATTACTCGTTATATTTCAGGATTATGGGAAGCAAATATCCTCCAATAAAGTTTCTCCCATTCATAATAATCATACAAAAGATCATACTAAAGTTAGCAATTTTACGGGAGGAATGGTATGTGAATATTGCCAATTTCATGACGATCATTGGATTTGTAGTTTGTTCGATTGTAATTCTTATACTCTTGTTTGGTGGATTCTATCTATTTAGTGTAGACAAAAGGCAAAAACAACATCCTATTCTTCGTAATTATCCGTTAATTGGGAGGACTAGATATTTCTTAGAGAATATCGGACCTGAGTTACGTCAATATTTATTTAATAATAACCGTGAGGGAGAGCCTTTTTCACGGAACGACTATCAACATATAGTGAAAAAGGCAAAATACAAACGTGATGTTTTTGGATTTGGATCACAACGCGACTTTGAAGAGCCTGGATATTATATTCGTAATTCTCTGTTCCCTAAATTAACGGAGGAATTAAAGATGAATCGTGAAACGAAAGTGACGACGGAGCGCTATCTGTTGCTTAATGAACCTTTATTTGCTCAAAGAAAAGAGCGATTGGATAAGGATGAATCCCCTGTTTATTTATTGGAAGATGATGAGGCAATTGTGATCGGAAAACAAACAAGGCACCCGTTTAAGGTTAAAGGGCAGGTTGGTATGTCTGCAATAAGTTACGGTTCTTTAGGTGAGAGAGCTATTACAGCACTATCAGAAGGATTAGGAATTGCGAAAGGAACTTGGATGAACACCGGTGAAGGTGGGGTATCTGCATACCATCTCAAGGGTGGTGTAGATATTATTATGCAAATCGGCCCCGGCTTATTTGGGGTAAGAGATATGGATGGAAACTTTAGTTGGGATGCATTATTAGAAAAAAGCAACATCCCAGAAGTGAAAGCGTTCGAGATTAAATTAGCGCAAGGTGCAAAAACACGAGGTGGCCATATTGACGCAGAGAAAGTGACAGAAGAAATCGCCAAAATAAGAATGGTAGAGCCCTTTAAGTCGATTGACAGTCCCAATCGTTTTCGTGAATTCAGTGACTTACCTTCTTTATTTGAATTTATAGAAAAAGTTCGTGAACATTCTGGAAAACCTATAGGCATAAAGGTTGTTATTGGAAGTAGTCAGGAGGCTGATGAACTTGCTAAAGCGATAAAGGAAACGGGTATTGGGCCAGATTTCATTACAGTAGATGGTGGCGAAGGGGGAACAGGTGCATCCTACCAAGAATTAGCGGATAGTGTGGGGTTGCCGATTCGATCGGCTTTACCGTTAGTCGACAATGCCCTTCGGAAATACGGTGTGCGAGACAACTTGAAAATTATCGCATCAGGGAAGATGTTTTCACCCGACCGGATCGCCATTGCACTAGCTATGGGTGCAGATCTTGTCAATATCGCTAGAGCTTTTATGATAACAGTTGGTTGTATCCAAGCACTGCAATGTCAATCCAATTCATGTCCGGTCGGCGTCGCAACGACAGATCCTGATCTGCAAAAAGGACTCGTAATAGAAGAAAAAAAATGGCGTACTGCAAATTACTTAATTACCATGCGCAAAGGTTTATTCCGGCTAGCAGCTGCAGCAGGCATAGATTCACCGACCAAATTTACAAGAGAACACATAATTTATCTAGACGATAAGGGCAGGACATGGTCATTAGACGACATCTATCAAGCAATGGTACAGCGGAAAGGTATTAATGATATTTCTTAAAGGAAGAAGGTGCAATAAATGAAAGTAGCGGAACTATTGATCAAATGTTTAGAACATGAAGGAGTCGAATATATTTTTGGTGTACCAGGTGAAGAAAATATTGATGTAATGGATGCCCTTCATGACTCAACGATTCAATTTGTTGTAACACGTCATGAAACGAGTGCAGCTTTTATGGCAGGAACATATGGCAAACTAACAGGGAAACCGGGTGTCTGTTTAGCAACACTTGGACCAGGCGCAACCAATTTATTAACTGGTGTTGCCAATGCCAACATGGATTTATGTCCGATAGTGGCTATTACAGGGCAAGCTGGACTTGGTCGTCAGCATAAGGTTTCACATCAATATTACGATATGGTATCTGTTTATGATGAAGTAACCAAATGGAATACACAGATAAAGACGCCTGACGTTGTGTTTAGAGGGGAACTGGCAACATCCATTCCCGCAACATCTTCAGGAAGTTCAATATGAGTTGCTCCAGTCTTTTCCTCCGTAGCAACTTTAAAGGCTTTCCGTACCACTTCAGGTGATGGTGGCGGTGGGAACAATAGGGGATGACTCCTCACATGTTTCTAACCTCCACACTTATTTGAAAGCGCATCCAACAAACTGCTATTACTTATCCCAACATACAGACATTTAATATTTTCTTTAAATCGATTATAAATGTTGTAAGACAGTAATTATATTCTTATAAATTGGAGGGATATCAAAGTGAAAATTATGATTTTGAACTTTTTCACAAATGCGAAAATACAGACGTTTGGATAGCTCGAAGGTAACAAAGTGAAAAAAGGTATTCACTATTGTTTGAATTTTGCACATTGTGATTGTCATAGAAATACCAATGAATCATGATAATCATGCCCAGATCAAGAAGTAGGAAAAAGAGGAATCCAACAATTTGAAAAAAAGCATGATTGATTCAAGTCCTGAACTAGAAATAATCTGATTAATTATGTTTTTAAATTTTAGTTTTGATTTCTGTTTTTAATCTAAAAGAAAAGAGGTCTATTCATGTTTACGAATTATATGTCGGGTTTTTATCGACTGAGTGAATGGATCATGCGAATGGCCATTTTAAATCTATTATGGCTGCTATTTACATTGATCGGCGGAGTAATTTTTGGCTTCGGACCATCGACTGCAGCGATGTTTGCTATTGTGCGGAAGTGGATACAAAGACAAGAAGATGTACCTCTTTTTAAAACGTTCTGGAATTTATTCAAAGAAGAATTTGTAAGGGCTAATATTTTATCTTTTATTCTCATAGCTGTTGGCTATATTTTGTTTATAGATTTAAGATTTTTCCTTATGCAAGATGGATTTATTTTTCGTATTTTAAGTTTTGTGATGATAATCCTCAGCTTTATTTACGTTATTACGGCATTATATATCTTTCCAGTATTTGTTCATTACAACTTAAAGCTGGTTCAATATTTACGCAATGCTTTTTTGATAGCGATTGCAACACCATTTTTAACTATTCTTATGATAATGTCCCTCGTATTAATATATCTTCTGTTGGTTTATATTCCGGGGCTGATTCCTTTCTTCGGAGGTAGTTGTTTTAGTTTCTGTTTGATGTGGATAGCTTATCTGTCAATCAGCAAAGTCGAAGCAGCGAATGAGACAGTTAATTAAGGAGGGGATGTTATAGATAACTGCAAAAACTAATTTTAAGAAATTTTTTTAATTCTCAAAAACAAGGGGGAAATAAGTTATGAATACTAAAGTAAAAGGAGCAATCTATCTACCTGCACAAGCCTACAATGCATATCAAATGTGGAGAGATTATCGGGCAGATGAGATTGTCCGAGATCTCGAATTTGCGAAGCAGTTAAATTTAAATGCTTTAAGAGTGTGGCTTAGCTATGAATACTGGTTGGAAGAACCTGAGAAGACGAAAGAAGTGTTCGATCATTTTCTTGAAGAATCTGAAAAGAAAGGGATTCGGATTTTACCTTCTTTGTTTGAAAAGGTAGGGATAGAACCAACACTTGAAGCAAGAGAAGATAAAAGTCCAATGACAGCTGCTTGTGTTTATTCCCCATCCATGGATATAATCAGTGACTCAAATAGATGGAATGAACCAGCAGCATTTGTTAAATGGTTTATGCAGCATTATCGTGATGATAATCGATTACTAGCTGTAGAAGTAATGAACGAGCCTTATGGAGTTGACCGTCTTCAATTTGCACGAGAAATGTTAATATGTGCAAAAGAAAGGAAGGGGAACCTGCCATTAACGATTGGTTGTATTGATTTTGAACATAACATGTATTTCCTTGATATTGGTATCGATATTCTGCAAAATCATGCTAATTTTCCAAATTCGATAGAATACATCGAGAATCGATTAGCTCAGTTTGAAGAGTTTGGGAAAATCCTTAATAAACCTGTATGGTTAACGGAATGGCAACGTATTCGTCCAACTTCAAATGGATGGGGACACAATCCATTGGGAAACGGAGAATGGCAACCGGATTATGAAGCATATGCAAAAGTGTTAGAAAATCATCCACAATTAGGTACATTTTTTTGGTCGCTAATGGTGAAACCAGCATATCTGCCACCGCAGCGTAAGAAGGGAACATTGAATGGTGTGTTCCATGAGGATGGAGCCGTTTGGAGCCTGGATGATGCGCGCGCTATTGCAAACGATCCTAACTTTGAAGCGGAAGAACGAAGAGAATGGCCGGAATGGGCTAAAGAGATACCGGAGAACGTTTTCGTAAAGTGAAGTATGTATGCGATTACACAAGGGGATATGGAGGAGGTAGTAAAATGAGAAAATTAATAATACTAGTTTTGTCTCTAGTATTTATTGGCCTGGTAGTTAGTGGATGTTCAAATTCAAAGGATGCTAGTAAAGACTATGTGAGTGAAGGACCGTCAGACAATTTTAATGAAGAAGGCTTTCCAATTGTAGAAGAGCAAATTACTTTGAAATTTTTTGCTAGAAAATCACCTCCAAATGGACCGTACAATGAGATGAAAATGTTCAATGAATACGAACAAATGACTAATATAGACATTGATTGGGATGATGTTCCACAGGACGGCTTCCAGGAAAGAAAAAGCCTAGAGTTTTCATCTGGAGAACTGCCAGATGCTTTTTATAAATCCAGTATTACACCATTGGAAGCTGTAGAATATGGATCATCTGGCGTACTTATTCCACTTGAAGGTTTACTTGAGGAGTATGCACCAAATTTAACCGCTTTGTATAACGAATATCCTGAAATTAAATCATCGATTACAGCTCCAGATGGACATATCTATGCTTTACCTGCAATTCTTACTTTAAATGCTGCTAGAACAGATAAAATTTGGATTAATAAAACATGGTTAAATAATTTGGAATTGGAAGCACCGACAACTCCAGATGAACTTGTAAGTGTTCTCGAAGCATTTAGAGACAATGACCCTAATGGAAATGGGGAAAAAGATGAAATTCCAATGACATTCCGAAACTTTGGACAGTTATTGAACTCCATGATTGGATCATGGGGAATGATCGATCAAATGGGGAATCATCTAATGATTGAAGATGGAAAAGTACAATTTTGGATGACAGATAACCGTTTTAAAGAATATTTACAATTCTTGCATAAATTGTATGATGAAAATTTAATGGACAGAGGAGTATTCACGCAAGAAGAATCTAACTTTGTTGGTAATATGGCTTCTGGTAATGTCGGAATCTTTTGGAACCAGACTACTGATGCATTTAATAAAGTAAAAGACGACTATACAGGCATCTCTCCTATAATTGGACCGGATGGAGATCAACTATATTCAGCTGGACCAATTGCTCGGGACTTTGGTACATTCGCCATTACATCGAAAAATGAACATCCACAAGCAACAATGAGATGGATTGATCACTTCTTTAGTGAGGAAGGCTCTATTTTCTTCCGATATGGTATTGAAGGAGATACGTTTCATTACGATGAAGAAGGTTTACCTGAATATACCGATGAAGTTTTAAATTCGGACCAAGGTTTAGGACCGACGATCGGCCAATTCACCCCTTGGCCAGGTGGTGGATCACCACAATTTGTAACAGAGAAAAATGCTTCAGCAATCAATCCGCCTGAAGCTCAAGAAGCCCAAGAAATGCTTGATCCATTTTTGCCAGACCCTATTTACGGTACACCAATCTTTGACGAAGATACGACAAAAGAAGTTGACCAAATACGTCAAGATATGGATCAATACTTCGAAGAATCCGCTTCTAAATTCATCACCGGTGATTTGAGCTTTGATAAGTGGGATGATTATGTATCCACAATCGAAGGAATGGGACTAGATCGTTTAACAGAAATTTATCAAGAAGCATATGACCGTACGAATTAGTAAATTACACAAGTCACTAGGTACAGAGTTTCTTTGTACCTAGTGATTTTAGAAATTTAAGGGAGGTAAGCAGAAGTGACTGTTCTTAAACCAGATCTGGCAACAAATAAAAAAGAAATAAGTAATGCCACTGCAAAAAGGAAAAAGGCTCTCAAGCGGATTCTCTCCCGCTTTGATTTATATCTCATGCTTCTTTTACCCATATCGTGGTATGTGATCTTTCAGTATGGACCAATGTACGGCCTGCAAATTGCTTTCAAAGATTATAATCCAATTCAAGGATTTATAGGAAGTGAATGGGTTGGATTAGAAAATTTTACTAGATTCTTTTCTTCCTATTACTTTGGCAGATTGCTTTGGAACACACTTTCCATTAGTTTATTATCTTTGCTCATTGCGTTTCCAATTCCTATATTCTTAGCATTATTAATTAATGAAATTAAAAATCTTAATTTAAAGAAAACACTTCAAAATGTCACATATATCCCCCACTTCATATCTCTCGTTGTAATTGTCGGTATGTTGGATTTATTTTTAAGTCCAGATGGGGGATTTATCAATATTATACTTAACTCCCTGGGAATAGAATCCATTCCCTTTTTAGAAAAGCCAGAATGGTTTAAAACAATCTTTATTGGCTCTAACATTTGGCAGAACATGGGATGGCAATCCATTATTTATGTGGCAGCCTTAAGTGGAATTGACCATCAATTATATGAAGCAGCAAAAATTGATGGAGCAAGTCGTCTGCAAAGGATCATCCATGTTTCGTTACCTGGAATTTTTCCAGTAATCATTATCCTGCTTATTCTAGACATTGGCCAATTTATGAATGTTGGATTTGAGAAAATTCTATTAATGCAAAACAATTTGAACTTAGAGTCTAGTGAAGTTATTCAGACTTTCGTATATAGAAATGGTATTCTCAATGGCGATTACAGCTATAGTACCGCTATTGGCTTATTTAATTCCATCATTAATTTCGCGCTATTACTTTTAATCAACAGGTATGCGAGAAAAAAGGCGGAGACAAGTTTGTGGTAAGTACAATATTTGTACAAGGAGGGAACATAAATGATTCAAAGTTCTTCAAAAATATCAGATGGCAAAATGTTTGATATCGTTGTCGTTCTTATTTCAGCCGTTATTTTAGTAATCGTACTTTATCCGCTACTATTTGTACTTAGTGCCTCGTTTAGTGATCCTGCTAAAGTTATGAACGGAGAAATGTGGCTCTTTCCAGTAGATTTTAACCTAGATGCCTACGCGGAGATTTTCAAGAATAATGAGATTTGGATTGGTTATCGCAATACGATTATTTATACGACTTTGGGAACTATTATTAATATTGGCTTGACTACATTAGCTGCTTATCCATTATCTAGACGTGATCTACCAGGAAGGAACTTGATGATGTTCATGATCACGTTTACGATGTTTTTCCACGGCGGGTTAATTCCGACTTATTTAATCGTTCAAAATCTAGGAATGATAGACACGATTTGGGCGATGGTCATCCCTAATGCGATTGCAACTTATAATTTAATTGTCATGCGTACCTATTTTCAGACAAGTATCCCATGGGAGCTTCAAGAGGCGGCGATGATTGATGGATGTTCCAATATAAAACTATTATTTAAGATTATTCTTCCACTATCAAAGCCAATTATTGCCGTCTTAGTATTATTTTATGCTGTTGCGCATTGGAATGCATTCTTTAATGCATTGATTTACTTGAGAGATGATGCACTCTACCCACTACAGCTCATTCTTAGACAAATCCTCCTTGTTAATCAATTAGGTGGTACAGATGCTGCAGGTCAATTTGGTATGGATGAAAAAATATTACTCGGACAAAGTGTGAAGTATGCTTTAGTTGTTGTGGCGAGTGTACCGGTACTGATCATGTATCCGTTCGTACAGAAACACTTTGTGAAGGGTGTCATGATTGGTTCGATAAAAGGTTGATCACTCTTTAGAGTGGATTTCTGGAGAAAAATACTATTGAGGTGAGTATATGTGTGCTTCAAAACCAAATGTTATTGTAATGATGACCGATCAGCAAAGGGCCGATCTTCGTACTTTAGAGGGTTACCCTTTGGATACGACACCATTCTTAGATAGCATGGCGAAGCAGGGGACATGGTTTGATAAGGCTTATACCACCATGCCCATTTGCTGTCCGGCAAGGACGAGTTTTTTGACAGGGCGTTGGCCAAGTTCACACCGGGTAAACGGGAATTTTAGTCTTGAACAGGCGGAGTATGAACAGGATATTTTCGATGTGGCTCGAGAACAAGGCTATAAAACTGCATTGATCGGTAAAAATCATAGTTATGTAAAACCAGAAGAAAAATGCGATTATCATCTGCTCCAGGGTCACTGGGGAGGATTTGGAGAAGAGCGGACGGATGAGGAGAAAGCCTATGATGATTGGTTAAAAACTATTTCGCAGGTCAGTCTTCAACCGACTCCGTTTCCGTTAGAGTGTCAGCTTCCTTATCGCGCAGTAACAGCTGCACAAAATTGGGTTAAGGAGATGAAAAACGAGCCATTTTTCATGTGGTTGAGTTTCCCGGAACCTCATAATCCATATCAAGCGCCGGAGCCTTATTTTTCCTTGTTTCCCCCAAATGAATTGCCGCCTCTGCAGGCAAAAGAACCAGAGCGTTTGCAAAAGGGGGCAAAATGGAAGTTTTATGGACAACAAATGGAGCATTTTTTACCGGATTATCGGGAGCGAATCCCGAGAGTTCGTTCTAATTACCTGGGGATGCTCCGATTGATTGACGATCAAATTCGTCGGCTTGTAGATTTTCTTCAGGAACAATCACTGCTAGATAATACGGTGATCGTATTTATGTCAGATCATGGGGATTTTGTCGGGGAATATGAATTGATAAAAAAAGGACCAGAAGCACCGGAAATCCTTGCACGCGTTCCACTACAATTTATCGGACCAGACATTGTTGCAGATGAACAGCCGCACCGAGCCCATATTTCCATTGCAGACGTCATGCCGACATTATGCGAAGTAATGGGCTGTTCAATTCCAGCTGGTGTACAGGGGCGGAGTCTTTATCCGCTCTTAACGAATCAATCTTATCCGGAGCAGGAATTTTCAAGCATTTACGTTGAACATGGATACGGAGGATTGTACCACGTTGATGGAAGGACAGAAGACCCTAGTTCAGTTGGTCAAATGAACAATGGTGTTGCATTATTTAACGAATTAAACAAATTTACGCAATCGGGATGGTTACGCACCGTTCGTAAAGGTGACTGGAAGCTTAATATAGATATGCATGGAAAATGCGAATTATACCATATTGCGAAGGATCCTCTAGAACTAGATAATTTACACGGTCAAGAAAATTTTCGTTTCATTGAGCAAGAGCTGCTGACGGAATTGTGTCGTTGGCTGATTCGAAATCAAACGTCTACGCTCCCAGAGGATAAACTTTATCCGATCAAGCGAGATAGTAGAAATTATATGCAACCATGAGTGGGGGCTCGCCCCCCACTCATGGAAGTTGAATCATATTCAGTTTTCTAATTTGAAGAGGAGTTTTTAATATCAGCGCCTCCACTGCTCATCAAGATATTGATTTGGTGATATACCAAAGTAGTTTTTGAATGCTCTAGAAAAAGAATATAAATCTGAATAACCAAGTGTTAGAGCCATTTCTGTTATTGTGTAGGCCTGTTCAGCAAGCAACTCTAATGCTTTATTCATTTTTAAATGGAGAATGTACCGACTAGGTGTTTGCCCAGTCTTTTCGGTAAAAGAAGTGGTGAAATGTGAGCGGTTTAACCCTATATATTCGGAAACATCCGTAACCGATATATTTTCAGCGAAGTGCATATTCATATATTCTTTACTCCTCTGCAACCAGTCCGTAGCAGAAGCACTCGATATGTTTAATTCCTTTGCTCGGATAGACAAATGATGGAAGAGCTTATAAATCATACTTATACTTTGTAAATCATCATGATCTCCCATATTTTGCATATGATCGGAAAGTTCTTTGATGATTGTTATGATTTCATCGGTGACAATCCCTTTCACATGGGAAGAATATTCGGATAATCCAATCCTGTTTACAATAGGATTAGCTTGCTTGCCATCAAAAGCAAACCAAAACATTTTGAGTTTGTTCTCACTATTTGTTTTATAAAGATGTGTTTGATTTGGGAATAAACAAAAAATATCCCCTGTTTGTATAGGTGTATTTATATTATTTTGTTTAAAGTAGCCTTCTCCTTCTAAGACAAAATGAATGCTAAAATATGTAATCATTCTTGGTCCCATCTTATAATGAGATTTTGCCATATTTCTACCAGCTCTTATTGGCCAAAGACCACCAGATTTCTGTAAGGGAGTTGGGTTATAATACCAATGTTCTGCATATTCGTGGGAAAATTCCTTCAAATTTCAAACCTCCACATCCGGATAAAAGCGCATCCAACAAATTACTATTACTTACCCCAACATAAGGACATTCAATAATTCTTTAAAATCAATTAAATTAAATGTTGTAATTATAATTATATTTTTTGATTGGAGGGATATCAAGGTAAAATTGATGCTATTTAAAAAACTAAATGAGATAGAAAGATGGTGGTTAACGAAGTGATGAACAATGGTATTCGTTTTAGTTTGATAGTTTTGTTAATTGGGATTGCTTCAGTAATGCCAATGGATAATTATGGTGATATCCAGGCTGAAGAAGCATGGAAAATCGAATCCAATAAACTGGATAACAAATTCATGGTTGATTCAGGTCCTGAAATGGGAGAAAAAGTAAAAGTATATGATGGAACAATTGAAAAATACAATGGATATTACTATTTAATGGGAACAGGGTCACATGGACACGTTTATCGATCTAAAGATATGATTCATTGGGAAAGTGCTTACGAATTGATTTCCGATGATCCAGCTACACTGCCACCATATGCTGATGAAGTGTACCCTAGGTATGGAGCATCTGATTTATTTTTCCATAATGGTGTCATGTTTTATGGGTTTAATGGAAACAATTTAGTTCATGGTGATCCTAGTACTATAAATAATGCTCCGGATTTTCGTCATAGCTTTTGGGACAAGAAGTTTGACTTAGGAATAGATTTGCAGTTTTTTGTTGCTCATGATGGTGAATTACTTTATTTACGTAAAGTAAATCCGTTCGAACCTGATCCGAATACTGGTGCGGAAAAGCCGTTTGATGCAGGGGCATGGATGTGGAAGGTTGAATCTTTCTTTGATGAACGGGGAAGTGAAGGGCGTAGTCTTGCACAAGAGTTAATCCATACACAGAAGGGGCATTGGGCAAGCTTTGATAAGTTTAATTTTGAAGGGCAAGAAATGTATTATGATAATGGCCGGTATTATTTGCTGTATATGGGTAACAATATGGCACCAAGAACGGGACTTTATGAAACGGGTGTTGCCCAATCTGATCATTACGATACCTTTGATAACAGCTCCAAATACGCTGGTAAATTAATCGCACGAAACTTAGAAGAAATGATTTTGAAGTATGACGTGATTTTACCTACTGCTGAACATGGCTATCAAACATATGAATACACATTCACTGAACCAGATGGAAATTGGCAGCATGCGAATTACGAGTCAGCTGGTGATTGGGAAAGCGGACAAGGCGGTTTTGGTTTTCCGCTGAAAGAACGAAATGTGCTTATACGCAGCATTTATAATGACGGTAAAGAAGACCAAAATAACATATGGGGGAGTCCAGAAGGACCGGATAACATATGGGTTCGCAGGGAATTTCAATTAGATAGTGTACCAGAGACAACAGCATTACGTCTTCGTGTTGAAGGATATGGAAAAGTATATGTGAATGGACAAGAGGTGCATCAACAACAAGGACAACAACGAAGCTATCAAATGATAGAAGTACCTAGTGAATTCCTTCATGAGGGTGAGAATGTTGTTGCAGCTGAAGTAACTACCGTTGGCCCAGATATCATGTATTATCATGTGGATTTTGGGCTTTATGATACGAATGGAGAACCAGTGGAAGCTGACATTGTAGGGCCAACACAACCAAATGTGATTAAAGGGTCAAATGGATTTGAAACGTGGGTAACATATAAAGCTCTGTGGGATGGTGATAATGGACAGGGTAAAGATCGTGTGTATTTCTGGGATGACGAAATGGTTGTCGACGGACCGACTTCAACTAATTCACCAGATCAGCATTTTGATGCATGGCAACCAACATTCCAGGATCGGTTTGATTCTGAATCAAGTCGCAGTGCATATACCAATCAGGAAGGTATAACAATGAAGGATCAAACACTTGATGTTCAAACACCGAATGGCGTAAACCAAATATTATTAAAGCATTATGAGATAGAAAACTACTTTTTAGAGACGAATATTAAATTTGATAGCACTGATTTTGGTAACAAAGCTCGTGCGGGTGTCACTGTTTGGCATCAGGATGAGGAAAATTATGTTCGATTATTCATTGACCGTGATGACCGGACGTATATAGTAGCCTACGCAATTGATGGGGAAGAAACGGTGGAAGTAAATGCATTACCAGATACATTTGAATTTCTTCATTCTGATGAGCGTGCAAGTGAGTTTGGTGAGCAATACCATACGCTTAAATTGTATAAAAATGGTTCCCAATTATTTGCAGAGTTAGATCATTACAAATTAAATAATGATGAACCTGTTTTAGAGCTCAAAGAAATGACTACTCCAGGTATGGTAGGTTTAGTTGGTGAAGAAGCAAATTATAGGATGGATAATGTTAGTCTAACTATTGGTTGGAATGATTACGGAACCTATTTTAATGATTGGGATAAAGAATGGAATACTACCGAACAAGGGTTACAGTCGCCATCTGAGGGTGAAGCCCTAACGGTAAAAGGTGATCCAATGCAGGAACATGAATTCTCAGTGAATATCGATACTGGATCATTGCCGGAGCAAGGTAAAGCAGGCATTGTTCTCGAGTATATTAATGATCAGAACTATGTCGTTGCGTACACAGACTATATGAAAAACCAATTTAAAATCTATCAAATCAAAAATGGAAAAGAAAAAATACTTGATGTAGCTTCAACCGCACGCGAAACCATTTATGGTAACTCTAACTTTGACAAAGGATTAGACCAAAAAGATTATGTTTATGACTTGCGTGCACCAGCCGAGGTTTCTCAAGTGAAGTCACTGTGGTTGAATGGGAAATATTTTTTACCTAATTGGATTGATAGAGAATTTAAACTACCAGATCCAAACTCACCGAACCTGGGTATGGATAACTGGAATAGTGAATCCAGTCAATGGGATAGCTTAGACTTGTCCTATGATTGGACTGGTAGAGGCGATTACCATATTGCTAACTTTGACAATTCAATTGTAGCGGATAAGCTTCGTATGAACGTTCCATCCATTATCAATCGCCCATTCTCATTTGCTGTTCGCGAAGAAATTAGTGCTCAAAATTTCTATAAAACTGTCAGAACAGGTGGGAAACTGTATATGTGGGTCAACAATGAGCTTATCTTTGAAGTCGATGATCCTTTTAAGAATAGGGAGACGCAAGTTGGCCTATATACAGATAATCTAGGAGCAACTTTCAATTCGTTCACAGGATTCGATATTTCTGATCAACCGTATAATCCAAAAGGAAATAATAATTAAAAGATAAAGTGGCTCCAGTATTAATCTGGAGCCAACTTTATTACCTTTACTAACTTAAATCTAACAAAGTGACAACCTCTAACCTAACAATCAAACATTCATTATCGATTAAAATTACATTACTCTTATGATTATAAAAGGATAGTAGAAAAACATATAAATGAGGAGGTAAGGGCATGGGAAATGATAAACCTAATATATTGCTGATGACGACTGATCAACAACATTGGAATACAATTCAAGCGCTAGGAAATGAACATATTATAACACCAAATTTAGACCGTTTAGTTGGTGAAGGTGTGGCATTTGAACGCGCGTATGTTGCAAATCCTGTCTGCTCCCCTAGTAGGGCTTCGATTATTACAGGTGAGTATGCTTCTAGACACGGTTGCTGGAATATAGGTGTTGAGTTAGATGAGAATCGAACAACTTTTGCACAGTTACTTCATGAAAGTGGATATTCAACAGGATTGTTTGGAAAAGCGCATTTAAAACCTGTAATCAAAGAAGGAAGTTTTGAAGCTCCCCCTCATATTCATGATCGAAAGTTTTG
This sequence comes from Gracilibacillus salitolerans, assembly GCF_009650095.1. GTDB lineage: Bacteria > Bacillota > Bacilli > Bacillales > Amphibacillaceae > Gracilibacillus > Gracilibacillus salitolerans. Next base: position 1,157,452 of record NZ_CP045915.1, read on the forward strand.
GAAAAACTGGGATGGACCCTACTACGGGTTTGAAAAAGTTGGTTTGGTTCACGGACACGCAGATGAACAATCATCGTACGGCATGCATTATGGCGCTTGGTTGATTGATCAAGGAATTGATCCTGAAAAATATTTTGGTCCTGGCGGGGGACATCGTGAAGGTTCTTGGGATTTACCGGAAGAATATCACTACACTCGTTGGACAGCTGATCAAACAATTGATTTTATTGAAAATAAAGACACAGATGAACCTTTTATGGCATGGTGTAGCTTCCAAGATCCACATAATGCTTTTCTTTGTCCTGAGCCATGGAATAGTATGTATGACCCTGAAAAAATGCCACCGTTTATTGAGAAAGAAGGGGAAATGGATGATAAGCCGCTTATACATCGCTGTCTCATAGAAGATCGAATGGATGAATTAGATATTGAAGTTACAGCGGATCCTGGTCATGGTACAGGTGGGATTCAATGCTTAGGGCATACGAATAAAAATCTTGGATATGATCGTGCTAGAAAGTGGTTGGCTTCTTACTATGGGATGACAAGTTTAATAGATCATCATGTAGGAAGAATATTGGATAAATTGGATGAACTAGGGATTGCTGATAATACAGTAGTAATTTTAACATCTGACCATGGAGATTATGCTGGAAATCACGGTTTATGGTTGAAAGGTCCTATCCATTATGAAGATATTATACGTGTTCCATTTCTAGTTAGGTGGAAAAATCAACTTCCAGCGGGAGAAAGAACTAATTCTTTAATTAGCCTTGTTGACATAGCTCCTACTATTTTAGATCTAGTTGGCCAAGAAAAAAGTCCAAGAATGCAGGGAGTTAGTCAGCTTTCAACGATGAAAAAACCGAATCAAGAAACACGTGACTGGTGCCTCATTGAAAATAGGGCAGAGCCAAACTTTTATGTAAAAACAATAGTTCAGGATCGGTATAAGTTAAATTACTTCCTAGATCGGGAGGAAGGGGAACTATATGATCTATACGAAGATCCTAATGAATTTACTAATCTTTATAATAATCCAGAATATGCTGATGTAAAACTTAAACTGTTTATGAAGCTTGTTGATGTTTACGGTGAACTTGAAAAGCCAATTCCGCCTAGACAAAGTTTTGCATAATAATATAAGGCTGTTCCATTAGATGTCCTTTCTTCCCACTGATTGGAAAGGATAAAATATTAGTAACGAAGATAATCCGGAGTAGTCATCATTTTAGAAATTAGTATAAGCACAACTAGGCAATAGCCGGCATCTAAAAGTTTGGCGTAGCAAGCCCGTTTTTTCTAAATAAAATGTCATAAATAGAAAGAAGGTATAAATTTGACAAATCATACTTTTCAAAATCCATTAATGGATCCGGGACCTGATCCGTGGGTGTATAAAGATAATAGCATGTATTATTTTATGATTACTAGAAAAAACCGTCTTGATTTATGGAAATCTTCTACTTTGAGTGGTATTGCCAATGGGGAATGTAAGACTATCTGGACTCCACCTCAGGAAGGTATAAATAGTAAAAATTTATGGGCTCCAGAAATTCATAAAGTAAATGGAAAGTGGTATGTTTATTTTACTGCCAACGATGGAATAGGGGGTGACAAGACACGGAAAATATTTGTTTTGGAAAATACCGCACAAGATCCTTTTAAAGGTAAATGGATAGAACGTGGATATATAAATACTGAACACCCTGGATTGGATGGAACGGTTTTTGAGCATAAAGACAAACTATACTTTGTATATGCGGGATATGGTAACTTCCCTAATTATGGTTCAGCACTTTATATTGCAGAAATGGTTAATCCATGGACGTTGATTGGCTCAAATGTCATGTTGTCGAAGCCAGAATACGAATGGGAAATGCAGGGCGGTATGGCAATAAACGAAGGACCTGTGATGTTGAAGAGAAATAACAAACTATTCCTAGTTTACTCGGCTAGTACCACATGGTCAGATGATTATTCAATTGGCATGTTGACCGCGGCAGCAGAAGCCGATGTATTGGACCCAAAATTTTGGACCAAATCACCAAATCCTGTTTTTAAAAAGTCTGAAGAAAATGGAGTGTTTGCACCAGGACATAATGGCTTTACACAATCACCAGACGGAACGGAGGATTGGATCGTATACCATGCTATCCCTGAGTCGGAAGGTGGCAGTAATCTGCGCAGTACACGTATTCAAAAATTTGAATGGAAAGAGGATGGTACACCTGACTTCGGCGTTCCTTTGTCCACGGCAGTTCCGATTAAGGTACCATCAGGGGAGTAGTAGAAAAGTTTTTCAATATATATAAGTGTAGGGGGAGAGGATTATAATAATGAAAACAAATCTAAGACCACCAGCAGTACCATTAGTAACTGTAGACCCTTATTTCAATATTTGGTCTAATGCGAATCATTTGTATGATGCGGAGACTATTCATTGGACTGGAACACATAACGGTATGGTAGGTTTAGCAGTAATAGACGGAACGGTATGGCGATTTATGGGTGGAAAAGATCGTCGTAGTGATTTCAAATCATTGGATGCTCCTGCCTTACAACAAACAAATCTGAATGTTGAGCCTTTGTCTAGTGTTTATACTTTTAAGGGAGGGGGGATAACTCTCACAATTGATTTTACAACCCCACTCCTAATGGATAATCTTGATATTCTGTCAAGACCTGCATCTTATGTAACGATAAATGCAGTATCTAATGACGGTAACAAGCATGAAGTACAAATTTATTATGATTTTACAGCAGAATTGTGTGTGGATGTCCCAATACAAGAAGTGGTAGCATCACGAAATAATCTTGAAGATGGAAGCCAAGTACTGCGGATTGGAACAGAAAAACAAGCTGTACTTAAACGTAAAGGTGACAACATTCGTATCGATTGGGGGTATGCATGCTTGGTAACGCCCTCATCAACAGCAGCAGATACTATGATTGGATCGACAAGTCTTCGTGATCAATTTATAAATCGCCAACAATTGCCTGAGGAGGATGACACTAATTTCCCGCGAGCAATTGAGGATGATATGCCAGTGCTTGCTACCGTAATAGATTATGGTAACGTTGGGGCAAAAGAACAGTCCCATTATCTTGTCTTAGCTTATGAAGATAAATTATCTATCGAGTATTTCCATAAGCAACTTCCTGGGTACTGGGCTAGAAAAGGACAAAATTTTGAAGAAATGCTGCTTGCAACGATAAATGAATACCAAGAAATTGTAGAGAAATGTAAGCAATTTAATGTACAGTTAACCGTAGATGCAGAACGTTCCGGGGGAGATAAATATGCAGATATTCTTGCGCTATCATACCGTCAGGCAATTGCTGCACATAAACTTGTAGCAGATGAAAATGGAGATGTACTATTTTTATCCAAGGAGAATTTTAGCAACGGTTGTTTAGCAACTGTGGACGTAAGCTACCCATCAATTCCGTTATTTCTACTAAAAAATCCTGAACTCGTAAAAGGTATGTTAAGACCCATATTCCGCTATGCTTCATCCGACGAATGGCCATTTGACTTTGCTCCACACGATGTAGGAAGATACCCTATTGCAAACGGTCAAGCATATGGGATGGCTATCGAAAGACAAATGCCGATCGAAGAGTGCGGTAATATGTTGATTATGACAGCAGCCGTGTGCCTAGCAGAAGGAAATGCTGATTTTGCTGCAGAACACTGGAATTCACTCACTCAATGGGTGGAATATTTAAAACAAAACGGTATGGATCCTGGAAATCAGTTATGTACAGACGATTTTGGTGGTCATTTAGCTCACAATGCAAATTTGTCGATCAAAGCTATTATCGGTATCGCAAGTTATGGTTTACTTTCCCGTATGTTAGAAAATGAAGAGGCATGTGAAGAACATCTTGAAACGGCCAAACAGATGGCAGATCGTTGGGAAACAATGGCGAAGGAAAATGACCACTATAGATTGGCTTTCAATCAGCCAGAGACTTGGAGTTTAAAATACAATTTAGTCTGGGATGAGCTCTTTGGTTTAAATATTTTTGATTCGCAAATTAAGAAAAAGGAAGTAGCCTACTATTTACGAAAGAGGAATCAATATGGTACACCATTAGATAATCGAAAAACCTATACAAAAGCAGATTGGCTCATTTGGGCAGCCACTCTAGCGGATAATAAAGAAGATTTTGAACAAATGGTTCATCATTTATGGGATTTTCTGCACGAATCATCTTCTCGTGTACCATTTACGGATTGGTACTATACGATTGATGGAAATATAGCTGGGTTTAGAAATCGGTCAGTTGTTGGAGGGTTATTTATTAAGTTACTAGCTGATCGAGTAAATAACGGAGAATGGGATGCTTTAAATAAAGATAGTAATTAATTGATAGTATATTTACACAAGGGTAGTAGAAATAATTCTACTGCCCAATAAATATGAGAATAGTAGAAAAATCAATCTCTGGTAATTAATCATTATCGGGCAATATGGAAAGATATAAACCGAAGACTCAATCGGATGATTATATACAAGGTGGTCAGGGAGGAGTAGACCCTAGTTGTTCGAAATTGACAGATCGAAAAAAGGAAGAATACATCACTAATTACATAGGAAAATGGTCCTTTGAGAACCTCCCATGATCACTCATAAAAATAATGATCGTATTTAAAGCTCATAGAAGAGTTAGGTGAATTGCGGTTCTAAGCGGATGAAGAGGTATAGAGTTAGTAAAAGGGGTTTTGCATTCTCTGGGCAAGTCTGTATATCAATCAAAACAATCAATGAACAGGCTGGTCTGGATTCCTCGATTAAGCACTCGCAAATGTTGAAGCATTTGAAGCGTATCGTTATATGAAGTTGATGGAAAGCAAGAACCCTCATGAATGTGTGACATTTGTGAGGGTTTTGTTTGGTTTGGTAGATTTCAATGCTTAGTCAGATGGTGATACTGTTTCTTGAGACAAATGATACATATTCTTCATCACCCTCCTTGCCACATAATCGACAAAAAATATAGGGTATTTTGTCGAAAAAACTATAATAACTCCTATTCCTTGTCGATATAGTAAATAAGGTAGAGTTTATGTACCTCTACAATTATAAAACATGGAGGGAAGACAGCTTGAAAAAATTATTCCAATTCAAGAGTATTAAAACGAAGATAATGGCATTTTTTTCCTTGATAACGATTTTAGTTTTAGGGGTTGGTTTTTATTTAGTTTATTCGATTAGTGATATGGCAAAGGAAACGGAACAACTGGCTAATAAGGAAATTCCTTTACTTGCGACAGATTTTAAATTGTTGAGTGTACTTACTGCCCAGCAAAATGAGTTAAGAGGATATTTAATTTCTGAGGATGAAAGCCATGAGCAAGCTTTTATAGGTATGCAGGAAGCTGCATTAGGTTTTAAAGAGGACTTATTAGAAATAACGAATAATAATACTACTATTGAATTAACCGGGAATATTGATCAAATATATAATATAGTAGATGAGGAATACCTCCCGGCAATGCACGCAGGAGAAACGGAAGAAGCGGCACAGATATTGGAAGAAAAAATAGATCCGTTAATTGAAGAAACATCGAATGGGTTTTTAGATTTAGCTCTGACCAGAGAGACAGAGAGTAAAGAAAGCAGTCAGTTAGCTCTGGAACATGCTGAATCCAATTCGATCATCGCTATTATTTCTGGCATTGCTTTACTTATTATTATTGTTTTATTATCGATTTTTGTGCCAAGAGTCATTGCCAAACCAATTATTCAATTAAAAGAACGAATGGACTTAATTGCTAGTGGCGATTTAAGCAGTGAACCATTAGTTACAAAATCGAAGGATGAGATTGCTGATTTAATTGATGCGTCTAATCGTGTAAATGATAATTTGAAAGACATGTTGAATCAAATAACTACCGTATCGAAAACTCTCAATGATCAAAGTTATGAATTAATGCAATCATCTAACAATGTTAAAGAAGGTAGCGAACAAGTAGTTAGCACTATGCAAGAGTTAGCAAGTGGTTCAGAATCACAGGCAAATACAACAAGTGATCTAGCCAATTCGATGAACGATTTTAGTAACAAAATAAAAGAAGCAAATAATAGTGGTGAGACTGTTTATTCTTCTTCACAACAAGTTCTTCAGTTAACAGACGAAGGTAATAAACTGATGAATTCATCCATTAATCAAATGGGGATTATTGATTCGATTGTAAAAGAAACAGTTGAAAAAGTAAGTGGACTTGATAAGCAATCCCAGGAAGTCTCTAAACTCGTGAATGTTATTAAAGACATTGCCGAACAAACCAATCTGTTAGCATTAAATGCTGCGATAGAAGCTGCACGTGCTGGAGAGCAAGGGAAGGGCTTTGCGGTAGTTGCTGATGAAGTGCGGAAATTAGCGGAGCAAGTATCCTTATCTGTTACAGATATAACACAAATAGTAAATGATATTCAACAGGAAACGGGAACAGTGACAGAATCTTTACAAAATGGTTATAAAGAAGTAGAAAGTGGTAGAAATACAATTATGTCTACTGGAAAAACATTCGAAGGAATTAATAGTTCTCTCTCAGAAATGGCGAACGGAATTAAATATATTTCCGAGAATTTAAGTGATATTGCAGGAAACAGCGATGAGATCAATAAGTCTATTGAAGAAATTGCTTCTGTGTCTGAAGAATCAGCTGCAGGTATTGAAGAAACCTCAGCAACCATTGATCAAACAGGTAACTCAATTGAGCAAGTGACCTTAAGTGCCAATCAGTTAAATAAGCTATCAAATAATTTAAATGAATTAATTAAAAACTTTAAGTTGTAAGAAATTTTATAATAGAAACAACTTATGACTGAATGAAAGGCAATGTTCTACTTAACAGGAACATTGCCTTTTTGTTTGATTAAAATCTTGAGCATAGTAGTTAATCACTTTTCCTGACAAAAGCAGCATCCCTTTGTAAAACTATCTAGAGTTTGGACAGTAGTGACAAGAAACTTTGACTAGTAATTTAAGTACCAAAATATAGACGCAAAAAGTCAAAATAGTACTAAAATGACGATTAAGTACCAAAATTAGAAATCATACGGCCAATATGGTACTTAAAACAGGTTTAAGTACCAAAATGAACCCTCATGATCATTAATTTGGAACTAAAATTGTGAGTAAGTACCAGAATTTAAACTTAACAAGCTGACTCGAAACTGATTACGATAAATATGTTATAATATGTAAAAAAAGGAGGGATTCCATGATAGCAAAACAACGAAAAAAACCTGACGAATTAATCGCTTATGAGCTATTATCTAAACGCAAGCAATTGAACGAGGAAGAAAATAAACGGTACCGGAGTTTAGCTAAAGGTTTTGAAGGGGAGGTTATATTTGATACATGCCTAGATAAACTAGAAGGAGAGCATATCATATTAAAAGATTTATTTATACATCATAATAAATACTGTCAAATGGATACTATTTTATTGAAAAACGGAAATATTTTCTTATTTGAAATAAAAAACTTCAACGGTGAATTTTATTGGCATGATGATAAAATATTTATGGTGAACCAAGTAGAAATCGATAATCCGATAGCTCAACGCGATCGAGCTCATTCCATACTTCGGCGCCTACTCCAATCGTTAGAAATAAGGCTCCCCTTGATTTCCTACTTAATATTTGTTAACCCCGAGTGTACCATCTTTCAAGCTCCACAAGACAAACATATTATCTTACCTACGCAAATCAATCGCTTTATCAAGCATTTTCCTATCACCGCTAAAATTACCTCACAAGAAAAACAAGCTTCAGAAAACATTAAAGTAAATCATATCGAAAATCCTCCATTTAAACAGTTTCCAGCATATCAATATGATGAGTTAGAAAAAGGGATTCCTTGTTATCGTTGTGGTGAAATGTCAACATATCCGATAAAACAAGGTCTCGAATGTCGCTTATGCGGCCATATGGAAAAGGGTAATGAGGCTATTATGCGTATCTGTAAGGAGTATCAGTTTTTGTTCCCTGAACGAAAACTAACATCAACCTCTATTTTTCATTGGGGAGGTAAGATGGTGTCCAGAAGAAGAGTCTTTCGAATATTACAACAATATTATGTGAAAAAAGGTGAACATAGATGCCACTATTTTGAATGAAATGGGGCCTCGAGCGAGCAAGGAGAGGCCCTCATCATAGCTTTTTCTAGCCTAAAACCTTTTTAAATTCCTCGGTAAGTAAAGGTACGACTTCAAAGAGGTCCCCGACGATTCCATAATCAGCGATCTTGAAGATTGGCGCTTCAGGATCTTTGTTAATTGCAACAATTATCTTCGACTGACTCATTCCGGCGACGTGCTGAATCGCACCACTGATCCCACATGCAATGTAGACCTCTGGTGTGACAACTTTACCGGTTTGCCCGATTTGCAGTGAATAGTCACAGTAATCAGCATCGCAAGCACCTCTAGAGGCACCGACTGCTCCGCCGAGGAGATCGGCTAGCTCTTGCAGAGGTTTAAATCCGTCTGCACTTTTGACTCCGCGCCCGCCTGATACAACAATTTTAGCTTCTGATAAATCGACTTTTCCGGATGTATTCCGTACGACGTCTTGAATCACTGTTCGTAGAGAAGCTGGCTTAGCATACTCGATATTTTCAACTTCAGCTTTGCCGTCGCTTGGATCAGCTGCTGAAATATTATTTGGTCTAATGGTGACAACCCATGGAGAACTTTGGAAAACCTTTTTTTCAAATGCTTTTCCCGCATAGATTGGCCGGGTGAACACAACTTGATCGTCGACGTTCTCAATGTTTGTTACATCCGAAATTTGTCCGGCATCGATCTTTGCTGAAATTATCGGAGCCAGATCGCGACCAATAGCCGTATGTCCAAAAATGATTCCGTCTGGATTTGAGGCATCAATCACTTGCTTTAAAGCAGTAGCATACGCTTCTGGATTGTATTGCTGTAGATCTGGGTGATCGGTAAGATAAACTTTTTCAGCATCAATACGGGAAAGGGACTCTGTCAAGCTTTCTAATTGATGACCAATCACGGCGACATGGAGCTGGTCGTTTTCGGCTGAGGACAATGTTGCTGCTTGAATTGCCTCATAGGTGACCTGGCGCAATACTCCGTCGCGGTGCTCAGCAACGACTAGAATTTTACTCATATGAATGCCTCCTTATTATAATACTTTTTCATCATGACGCAGTTTTTCTACAAGCTCTTTCACTTGATCAGCAGTCTCGCCCTTAAGAATTTGTCCTGCTTCTTTTTGAGGCGGGAGAGAAAGTGCTGTTCTAGCAGTTTTTGGGGATAGCTCGGTTTCCTCTATATCGAGATCATCTAAGGTTAATTGTTTAAGAGGTTTTCTTTTGGCCTTCATAATTCCTGGGAGGCTTGGGTAACGTGGTTCATTTAAGCCTTGTTGTGCAGTGAAAACAGCAGGAAGTGTAACTTCAACCTGTTCGAGGTCACCTTCTGCATCTCGATCTGCTTTCGCCTTGTCCTCACTAATATCGAGCTTCGTAATCGATCCGACATGTGGAATGTCTAAGAGCTGTGCTAATCGAATGGCCACTTGACCAGCACCGTTATCGACTGAGAAGTAACCGCCAAGAATCAAATCAAACTTTTGGCTGCCTAAGTATGAAGCTAATACCTTTGAAATGGTGTTTTCATCTGAGCCAATTCTCTCATCGGATATTAAAACGGCTTCATCGGCTCCCATAGCCAATGCTGTTCGTAGGGCTTCGGATGTCCGGTCTGGACCTACAGAAATCACGTGAACGCTTCCTCCTCGTTCATCTCTTTTTTGAATCGCTTCTTCTACGGCATATTCATCATATGGGTTGATGACATATTGAACTCCATCCTCGGAAACCTTGCCATCTTCAATGATAATTTTTTCTTCGGTGTCGAAGGTCTGTTTCATGACGACATAAATATCCATTTATCATTCTCCTTTCAAACATAAATGGTAGGTATTTTCTAATAAACAGGTACATATCTTTATATGTATGAGAGCCCTTACTTTTTCATGTGTGTTTCTTGCAGGGAAAAGACGGTCCAAAAGCTTCTGTAAACCTACTATATATCAGGAAGGGAGCGATCATTGTGGCTTGGCAATGGCTTCAATTTCTAGCATTTCTCTTAGTAAGTGGTTACGGCTTGTATTTATTTGGAAAAGTCGTCTATCATCGCTACTTATATATGAAACTAGGAAAGCAGGTGGAAATCGAAAGAAAGCTGGATGAGCGCTTTAGGACGTTTGTCTCTCAAGTATTCGGTCAAACGAAATTGTTGAAGGACAAAAAAAGTGGAGTCATGCATGTGATTATTTTCTATGGCTTTATCATTTTACAGTTTGGTGCCTTGGATATCATAGTCAAAGGCTTAGGGGCAGATGGACTTCCGGTTCCTGGCTATCACGTCTTTAACCTCTTTCAGGAAGTGACAGTCTTTCTCATTTTTCTTGCGGTTGGCTATGCTGCCTATCGCCGTTACGGGGAGAAGCTGTCGCGCTTAAAAAGAGGGAAGAAGCCTAGTATCGTTATTTATTTCATTTTTTCCTTAATGTTATCGGTTTTATTAACACTTGGATTGGAGCGGGTCGTTCATGATCTTGCCTTTTCTTGGTATGCTCCGATTTCCTCTGTGATTGCAACAGCTTTTACGTCGGTTAATGAGATCACAGCACATATTCTCTTTTACACGTTTTGGTGGGCGCATTTATTGATTTTGCTGGCTTTTTTAGTGTATGTTCCGCAGTCAAAGCATTTTCATCTCATGGTTGCTCCGATCAACATTTTTTTAAGACGAACAAAGCCGGTTGGCCAATTGAGAAGCCTTGATCTTGAGGATGAACATGCGGAATCATTCGGTGTTGGAAAAATTGAAGATTTCTCGCAGCAGCAAATGCTCGACTTCTATTCTTGTGTTGAATGTGGTCGCTGCACGGATGTGTGTCCAGCTTCCAATACGGGCAAGGTTCTTTCGCCGATGCATCTCATTGTAAAGCTGCGAGACCACCTGACTGAAAAAGGAGCAGCTATCACATCGAAATCACCTTGGGTACCGCAGTCTAATTATGGTATACACAGTGTCCTAGATGTTGATAGAGAGCAGGGCGAGTGGGGGCAAGGGACGACGATTCAACCGACGATGACGCTTCAGCAGCAGATGTGGTCGACAAGTGATAAAAATGTAGAGGAGCTAAATCTCGTTGGCGATGTGATGACCGAGGAGGAGATTTGGGCATGTACGACATGTCGGAACTGCGAGGATCAATGTCCAGTTGGGAATGAACATGTGGATAAAATCGTAGACTTGCGCCGCCATTTGCTTCTCATGGAAGGCAGTGTTCCTCATGAAGGCCAGCGTGCGATGCAGAACATTGAGCGCCAAGGGAATCCGTGGGGAATCAATCGAAGAGATCGTGCGAAGTGGGTGGAAGACATTGACGGAATTCCGGTGCCGACGGTAAAGGAAAATCTTGATTTTGATATTCTTTACTTTGTCGGTTCGATGGGATCATACGATAATCGCAGCCGCAAAGTATCCCGTGCGTTTGTAAGATTGCTTAATGAAGCAGGCGTCAACTTTGCGATTCTGGGCAATGAAGAGAAAAACTCCGGTGATACGCCGAGAAGAATGGGCAATGAATTACTTTTCCAAGAGCTGTGCATGGAAAACATCGCAACATTGCAGAAATACAGCGTGAAAAAAATTGTTACAGCCTGTCCGCATACTTTTAATACGCTGAAAAATGAATACCCAGAGTTTGGTTTAGATGGGGTTGAGGTCCTTCATCATACCGAGCTTCTCAATCAGCTAGTGAAAGACGGTCGGTTGACGCCGACGTATGAATTGAATGAACGGATTACGTATCATGATTCCTGTTATCTTGGGCGCTATAACAATGTTTATGAGCAGCCCCGAGATATCCTTCGTTCGATTAAAGGCGTGGAATTGCTTGAGATGGAGCGTAACCGGGAGAATGGAATGTGCTGCGGTGCAGGGGGAGGTATGATGTGGATGGAAGAAACCGCTGGAAAGCGGGTAAATCTCGCTCGTACGGAGCAGGCGCTTGACGTGAATCCAACGGTGATTAGCAGTGCATGCCCGTATTGTCTCACGATGCTTGATGATGGTACGAAAGCAATAGAAGTAGAAGAGCGTGTGCAGGCAAAAGATATTGCGGAGATCTTAGAGCAAGCTATCTTTGGCGAGTCTAGCAAACTTACAGGATGATCTAGAACAGGAGGTTTTATCGTATGGAAAGACACATTCGACGTGCAGCTGTAATCGGTTCGGGCGTTATGGGAGCAAGTATCGCAGCCCACTTAGCAAACGTGGGGATCCCTTGTCTCTTGCTCGATATTGTCCCTGGTCAATTGACAGAAGATGAGAAAAGAAAAGGACTGAAACTAGATAGTAAGGAAGTCCGTAATCGTTTAGCTGTAAATGCAATAAAGAGACTTAAGAAAACAAAGCCAGCCCCGCTGTATGATGAGGATTTGGCGTCATTTATAACTCCTGGCAATATTGAGGATGATCTGGGGCGAATAAAGGAAGTGGATTGGGTTGTTGAAGTGATTGTTGAAAAGCTTGACATTAAGAAGCAGCTTTTTAAGCGCGTTGAAAAAGTATGGGAGAAGGGAACCATTGTCAGCTCGAACACGTCAGGCATTTCCATCAATGCAATGGTTGATGGGCTTAGTGAGGAATTTAAAAAGCATTTTCTTGGCACACATTTTTTTAATCCGCCTCGCTATATGAAGCTATTAGAAATTATTCCAGGCAAGCAAACACTACCGGAAATCGTAGATGTGATGAATCGATTTTGTGAGAAAAAGCTCGGCAAAGGGGTCGTGATTGCGAAGGATACCCCGAATTTTATCGCTAATCGGATCGGAGCATACAGTATGCACGTCACACTAAACGAAATGCTTGATAAAGGTTATACAGTCGAGGAAATTGATGCTTGTACCGGCCCGGCAATCGGACGTCCGAAAAGTGCGACATTTCGAACATTGGACTTAGTGGGACTCGATACGTTTGTACACATTGCTAATAATATGTACGAAAAAGTAACCGATGAAGCGGAGAAACAGGTATTTAAGGTTCCGGAGATTTTACGGAAGCTGGTCGAAAAAGGCTGGATTGGTGAGAAGGCGGGGCAGGGCTTTTATAAAAAGGTGAAGAACGAAAAGGGGAAGAAGATTTTCTCCCTTAACGTTCAGACGATGGAATACGAGCCGCAAATGAAAGCAGTTGGTGCATCTTTGGAAGCTGCCAAAATGGCAAAAGGAACAAAGCAAAAGCTAAAATCGCTTCTAAGTTTGCAGGATCGCTACTCGGAATTAGCTTGGAATACGCTAAAGAAAGTACTCATTTATTCAGCGGAAAAAGTCGGAGAAATTGCGGAGTCGATCGTTGAAATTGATGAAGCAATGAAATGGGGCTTTAATTGGGAGCTTGGTCCATTTGAAACGTGGGATGCGATTGGATTGGAAACATCAGTAAAGCGGATGGAAGCAGAAGGATCGAGCGTTCCTCAATGGGTGAAAGATTGGATTGAAGCCGGGAACAAATCTTTTTACAAGAAGCAAGAAGGTACGACGTTTTTCGTTTCAGACGGTGCCTACAAACAACTAGAGCCAAAGCCTGAAGTGATTTCACTACGTACGCTTAAAGAGCAAAAGAAGGTTGTAAAAGCTAACAGCGGAGCCAGCCTGATTGATCTTGGTGATGGAATCGCATGTCTTGAATTTCATTCCCCTAACAATGCGATCGGTGCGGATATTTTAATGATGATTGAGCAAAGCATGGAAGAAGTCCGTAGCAATTACGATGGGCTTGTCATCGCCAATCAAGGACGGAATTTCTGTGTCGGTGCCAACTTAATGATGCTCTTAATGGAAGCGCAGGATGAAGAGTGGGATGAAGTAGAGCATATTATCCGCATGTTCCAGAATACAATGTATCACTTAAAGCAGTTTGAAAAGCCTGTCATTGCAGCTCCGCATCGGATGACTTTAGGTGGTGGTGTTGAGGTTTGTCTGCCGGCCGATCAGGTTGTCGCCTCAGCAGAAACATACTACGGATTGGTCGAAGTTGGTGTTGGGTTAATTCCAGCAGGCGGAGGGTGTAAGGAACTCATCTGTCGTCTTAGCAACTCCGTTACGAATCCGGAGGCTGATATACAACCATATGTCAACAAAATTTTTGAAACGATCGGCATGGCAAAGGTATCGACAAGTGCTCTAGATGCGAAAAAACTTGGCTATTTGCTTAATAAGGATACCGTTGTTGTCCATCAGGATCACCTTATTTATGAAGCAAAGCAAGCTGCACTGCGGTTGGTTCAGCAGGAGTATGCGCCAAAGCCAAAGGAGGACATTCGCGTCGTCGGAAGCGAAGGGAAGGCGCTGTTGAAGCTAGGTGCTTATCAAATGAAGTTGGCGGGTTATATCAGTGATCATGACCAATTAATTGCCAATAAACTGGCTCACGTATTAGCTGGTGGAGATGTTCCTGCGGGGACACGAGTGAGTGAACAATACATGCTCGATCTCGAACGGGAAGCCTTCTTAAGTTTGTGCGGTGAGCCGAAAACTCAACAACGCATGCAGTACATGTTAAGCAAAGGGAAACCATTACGTAACTAAATTAGAAATGAGGTGAACTTTGTGAGAGAAGCAGTGATTGTATCGATTGCACGCACACCGGTGGGAAAGGCAAAGAAAGGCGGATTTGCACAAACACGCATAGAGGACCTAGGAAGTACGGTTTTAAATGCAGTCATGGAGCGGGCTCACGGATTAAAGAAAGAGGATGTGGAGGATATCATTATAGGCTGTGCCATGCCTGAAGGGGAGCAGGGTTTAAATGTTGCAAGAATTATCTCCCTTTATGCTGGTTTTCCGGCTGCCACTCCAGCTATTACGATTAATCGTTTTTGCTCATCCGGCTTGCAGTCGATTGCGTTTGCCGCAGAGCGTGTCATGCTTGGTCATGCAGATGTTGTCATCGGCGGAGGAGTAGAAAGTATGAGTCATGTCCCGATGTCGGGGTTTAAGATGTCACCGCATCCGCAAATCGTCGAGGAAATGCCGGAAATCTATATGGGGATGGGTTTTACGGCTGAGGAAGTGGCAGAACGATTTGATGTTTCACGAGAGGATCAAGATCGCTTTGCCGCAGCGAGCCACCAGAAAGCAGCAGCAGCAGTCCGGGCAGGGAAGTTTAAGGAAGAAATTGTCCCAGTGCAAACAGTACTTAAAGGAGTAGATGAGAACGGCAATCGCTGGGAAGAACCAAGCGTTGTCGACACGGACGAAGGGGTTCGTCCGGATACAAGTGTTGACGTACTGTCAGGTCTAAAGCCAGCATTCAAGCAGGGAGGGACCGTAACTGCCGGAAACTCATCGCAAATGAGCGATGGTGCAGCAGCGTGCGTTGTGATGAGTAAAGAGAAGGCGGAAGCACTTGGCCTAAAACCATTAGCTACTTTTAAATCCTTTGCAGTTGCTGGCGTTGAGCCTGAAATTATGGGTATTGGTCCGATCAAGGCGATTCCAAAAGCTCTCGACATGGCAGAGGTTAGTCAGGATGACATCAAGCTTTTTGAAATAAATGAAGCATTTGCAGCACAATGCCTGCCAGTCATTCGCGAACTGAATATCGATGAGGAGAAAGTAAACGTGAATGGAGGAGCGATTGCACTGGGCCACCCTCTTGGATGTACAGGAGCCAAGTTAACCTCAACATTACTTTATGAGCTGATACGCCGAGGCGGCGGGTACGGAGTCGTTTCCATGTGTATCGGCGGTGGCATGGGTGCAGCTAGCGTGTTTGAAGTACATCCGGGATAAAATGATGCGTGAAACTCGCTGAATCGCCATGCTGCATACGTAACCAGCACCACGATAGAAAGGGGAACGCAATGATGGATGAAAAAATAGTTGGTGGAAGCTTTATTATTGACGATGTCGATTATGACTCGGTTGTTACACCTGATGATTTTACACAAGAGCAGCGAATGATTGCCGAAACAACAAAGGATTTTATTGAAGGAGAGATTCTGCCACAGGATGAAGCGATTGAAAGCTTAAATTATGATCTTACGGTAAAGCTCTTGCAAAAGGCTGGAGAATTGGGTCTTCTTAGTGCAGATGTGCCAGAGCAATATGAAGGTCTTGGACTAGATAAAGTAAGCTCGACTTTAATCAGTGAACGCTTCTCTAAGGCATCGTCTTTTGGTCTATCCGTTGGTGCACATGTCGGTATTGGTACCTTGCCGATCGTTTACTTTGGAACAGAAGAGCAAAAGAAAAAATACCTGCCTCCATTAGCTAGTGGTCGGAAAATTGCTGCCTATTGCCTGACAGAACCATCTTCTGGTTCAGATGCGCTTGGTGCGAAAACAACCGCCACGTTATCTGAGGATGGTACGCACTATATTTTAAATGGAACGAAGCAGTTTATTACGAATGCAGCCTTTGCTGATATTTTCATTGTTTATGCGAAAGTAAATGGAACGGATTTTAGTACATTTATTATTGAGAGAACGATGGAAGGAGTCAGTATTGGACCAGAAGAAAAGAAAATGGGTATCAAAGGCTCCTCAACGTGTCCACTTATTTTGGAAGATGTGAAGGTTCCTGCAGAGAATCTGTTGTGGGAGGTTGGAAAAGGTCATCTTATTGCCTTTAACATTTTGAACATCGGAAGATTTAAGCTTGCAGCTGGTTGTCTCGGTGCATCAAAGGATACGATTGAACTGGCTTCGGCCTATGCGAATGAAAGAGTTCAATTTAAGCAGCCCATCTCATCCTTTGCTCTCATTCGAAAAAAATTAGCAGAAATGAATATTAGAGCGTATGTTCTTGACAGTATGGTCTATCGGACAGCTGGATTAATAGATTCGAGTATGAAAGATATTGATCTCAACAGTTCTGATGCAGGGGTGGCGTCGGCCAAAGCGATTGCTGAGTATGCATTAGAATGCTCGATCAATAAAGTATTTGGCTCTGAGACGTTAGATTTTCTTGCAGATGAGGGAGTTCAAATTCATGGTGGCTATGGGTTTATAAATGAATACAAAATTGAGCGCCTCTATCGTGACTCGAGAATCAATCGAATTTTTGAAGGAACGAATGAAATCAACCGTTTGCTCATACCAGGCACGCTTATTAAGCGAGCAATGAAGGGCGATCTCCCTCTGATGCAGAAAGCACAAAAGTTGCAAGAAGAGCTGTTTACATTTATTCCACAACGGACGTTTGAAGGTCTCTTGGAGCAAGAACAGTACATGATTAAAATGACGAAGAAAATGTTCCTCATGATTGGAGGAATAGCCGTACAAAAATACCAGCAAGAGCTTGAAACAGAACAAGAAATCCTAAGCAACTTAGCTGACATCATGATCCAAGTGTATGCAGCTGAAAGTGCGTTTCTTAGAACGAAGAAGCTGATCGCTAAGCAAGGCGAAGAAAAAGCGGCTAATGCGATCGCGATGACGCAAGTATTTGTTCACGAGTCCTTTGAAACAATCGAATCTCTCGCGAAGGATTCATTAGCTGCGATGGAGTCCGGTGATATGCTCAAGGCTCAGCTATCCGTATTAAAAAAGCTGGCTCGCCGAACGCCAGTCAATACGGTTGTACTGAAAAGACAAATTGCAGAGCGTGTCATTTCAGCTGAGAAATATGTCGTTTAACAACTGAATGCCACAGCCAAAAAGGAGAGTTGGATATGTCTGAGAAAGTATGGTTAGAGTATTACCCCGAAGAAGTCGCACCGTCATACGAATATCCAAAGCAAAATTTGGCTCAATTCATGATAGACACAGCAAAAAAACACCCTCAACATACAGCGCTGTTTTTCTTTGGGAAAAAGATCACATATGAGCAGTTATTAAAGGAAACATACCGGCTTGCCAATGTCTTAAAAGGGTTAGGGATTAAGAAGGGCGATCGGGTAGCAATTATGCTCCCGAATTGTCCTCAATCAGTCATCTCTTACTACGGAGCATTAATGATTGGTGCGATTGTCGTTCAAACAAATCCGCTTTATGTGGAAAGGGAGTTGGAGCATCAGCTGAATGATTCTGGAGCGAGTGTCCTTATCGCCTTGGATCATTTATTTAAGCGTGTCAAAAACGTATTGCCGAAAATAGAAGTAAGACATACGATTTTCACCTCAATGAAGGACTACTTGCCATTTCCGAAAAATATACTGTATCCGATAAAGGCCAAAAAAGATGGTTTATCAATGGAGGTCATCTACGATCAGCATACGCATTCGTTTAAGAAACTTCTATCTATAGAATCAGCTAAGCCGATTAACGTCAAAATGGATGCGGAAGAAGATTTGGCTCTGCTTCAGTACACAGGTGGTACAACTGGCGTTTCCAAAGGTGTCATGCTTACCCACTATAATCTTGTCGCCAATACTTTGCAGACGAGAGCTTGGGTATATCGAAGTGAGGAGACGAAAGAACGATACTTGGCGACGCTCCCATTTTTTCATGTGTTTGGAATGACCACGCTCATGAACCTTTCCATGCAATTAGGAGGTACGCTCCTTCTTCTCCCTAAGTTTGATGTAGACATGACGTTGAAGCTAATTGACAAAATGAAGCCGACTACATTTCCTGGAGCGCCAACGATGTATATGGCAATAATCAATCATGCAAAAATAAAAAACTATGATTTATCGTCCATTAATATATGTATTAGTGGTGCGGCCCCGCTACCCGGCGAAGTCCAGGAAACGTTCGAGAAGATAACCGGGGGTAAGCTGATTGAAGGCTATGGTTTAACCGAAGCTTCTCCTGTAACCCATGCGAATAATATATGGGAAAAACGAAAACTCGGCTCGATTGGAATTCCTTTTCCAGATACTCTCGCAAAAGTTGTCGATCCGGATACTGGTGAAGAACTTGAAAACGGTGAAGTGGGTGAGCTGATCATTCAAGGACCACAAGTTATGAAAGGCTACTGGAAACGACCGGAGGAAACGAGTAACGCCTTAAAGGACGGATGGCTTTATACAGGTGATATGGCGAAAATAGATGATGACGGCTTCTTTTACATCATCGATCGTAAAAAAGACCTCATCATTGCCGGCGGATTTAATATTTACCCTCGAGAAATTGAGGAAGTCTTGTTTGAACATCCAGCAATAATGGATGCAGCTGCCGTGGGAGTTTCTGATGAATACCGAGGTGAAACGGTGAAGGCGTACATTGTTTTAAAAGAAGGTGCTTCAACAGACGAAAAGGATCTTGAGGAGTTTTGTCGAGAAAGGCTTGCCGCATACAAAATACCGCGAATATACGAATTCCGTGAAAGCCTCCCCAAATCATTAATAGGAAAAACCTTGCGCCGATTGCTAGTTGAAGAAGAGAAAGAAAAATAAAGTCTAATTAGGAATATGCTGTTTCTTAAATACTTAAACAGCATACAAGTCCTAAAAAGGTGTAAGCGGATACAATAAAGGGTGTGACATTTTATAGTAGTTATTTGAAAGAGGGCAGGCACCAATTTTTGGGTGCCTTTCGTAACAAAAAAACAAATAAGAACCAAAACTAGAAAGCAAACAAGTCAAAATGGTACTTAAAACCAATTTAAGTACCAAAAATGAAACTCTAGATCATAAATTTGGTAGTTAGAAAGGAAATAAAAAGAGTTGTCTATAAAAAGTATATGGAAATAAAGTATCAGGTAGTGTTCCCAACATGCCTGATTTTTTGTTTATCGTTCATATAGAACTAAGAGTACCTGTACATAGAACATAATTAGTGAAATATTTTAAATAAAGTAATACACTATTTAAGTGGTAATAGAATAAAAGTTTAATAGGTTCCTATCAAAATCCAATGCAGAAGGAGATAGAAAATTGAATACACTAACAAAGACTAAACGATTACAATTAGCTATTCTATTAGGATCACTATCCATACTTGGTCCTTTCACAATAGATATGTATTTGCCTTCATTTCCAACTATTGTAGCAGAATTTCAAACAAATGCTTCATTAGTACAAATTAGCTTAACAACTTGCTTATTAGGGCTAGGTATGGGGCAGTTAATCATTGGGCCGATGAGTGATGTGCAAGGTCGTCGTAAACCATTACTTATTTTTCTCGGCTTATATTTAATATCTTCATTAGCATGTGCTGTGGCACCTAATATTTATGTTTTGATTGTTTCTCGTTTCATACAGGGCTTTGCAGCTGCAGGTGGACTCGTCATTTCAAGAGCTATAGTTAGAGATCTCTATAGTGGAAGAGAATTAACGAAATTCTTTGCTACGTTGATGTTGGTCGGAAATCTTGGTCCAATTATTGCACCGGTAATGGGTGGAGCTATTCTCTCCTTCGCAAATTGGAATGTGGTTTTCGTTGTCTTAGCGGGTGTTAGTTTAGTTTTAACTTTAACAGTTTCATTAAAACTTGAGGAAACATTACCAACAGAAAAGCGAATACCAAGCAATTTTAAGCAAGTTGTCGGTAATTTTGGCTCCTTATTAAAGGACAGGGAATTTACTGGTTATGCTTTTGCACAAGGTTTTACTATTGCAGGAATCTTTGCTTATGTATCCGGTATCCCTTTTGTTTATCAAAATATCTATGGCGTTTCGCCTCAAGTATTTAGTTTATTATTTGGTGTGAATGGTTTTGGATTAATTATTGGTACCCAAATTGTTGGTCGAGTATCGATTGTTTCGGAGAAAACTTTTTTGAAGATAGGTTTAGCTATTTCTAATTCGGCTGCTATTTTATTGCTTATAGCTCTTCTGTTAAAAGCACCATTAGTAGCTGTTGCTGTTCCTATTTTCTTTCTCGTAACTTCCATCAGTATTATTGCAACATCTTCTTTTTCTTTGGCTATCGAAACAAAGGGGCATATTGCAGGAAGTGCATCTGCATTACTAGGAGTATTACCATTTTTACTCGGTTCTTTAGCCGCTCCCCTTGCAGGAATAGGAGGGGAACATACAGCCATTCCAATGGGGATTGTTATCTTTTTTGGTAGCTTTTTAGCTTTTTTATCCTATTTTGTATTAGCTCGAAAAGCTCCAATTAAAGTAGACGATGCAAAACGAGTTGTGAATAATAATTAGAGTGTATGAAATAGACACACACCTTTTTAATCGAAACATTATTCGAATAGAGAGGTGTTGTTTTGTCTTTTGTTCAGGGTTTTATGGAAAATTATTTAAAAGTAAGTACCAAAATGGAGTCTGAGCTCATAAATTTGGTAATTAAAAAATGAATAAGTACCAAAATTTAAATTTAACAAGCTGAATTGTAACTAGTTGTATCGAGCTCGATACGTTAGAGATAAAGCCCTTCTTGATTGTTTACCGGTCTTTCCAGCGATGCATGGACACCCGGAAACAGTTTTACATCATTCTACTACCGCGTGCACCCAGTAAAAAACTTTTTAGTGAAGGATCGCTTGTTATAATATTGTGTAGTAAGTCACTCATCGGTCTAGAATTGTCTATTTTGTCTTTTAAGAGTTTTTCTCCTGTGATCTTTTTGGAGTTGCTTTATGTTGTGTCTTGTTTAAAGAGATCTTCGAGTGATACACACTCTGTATCCTTTGATTATAATTTTAATATGGAAATAAGTGGAAAATAAAAAAGAGACGACCAACTATTATTAAACGCAGGGAACGTTATTAGAGATTCATTAAAAATGAAAAATTTGAATATTATAAAAAAATTTGAAGTTTATATTTTATGTTTTATAATTAAAACAGACAAACCGAACTTTGAAGATCCATTAAATGAAAACGCTTTAAATAAGGGGGGATTATCGTTATTAATTTATAGATTGTTAGATAAATTCATTGCAAAGGAAGTGGGAGCTTTAATTTTGTAATTTAAGGAACTTTGTTCAAATTCATCGAAAACAACATTGTCAAGTATGACCCAAAATTAAACGGGGAATGGGAGGAATGAACCAATAACTTTGGATGATATGATCCACTTAAATAATAAAGTGAGTATGAATAATTTTGTTTGTGAATTGAATGACAAATGATCTGGTGAACAAGTTTTAGAAAAGGTGGGTGAAATTCTTTTAAAAAGTGAAGTAGACAGCTCACTAAATAGAGGTGATACCATTGGCCCGTTTTCGACTAGGATATTTTCATAAGAGAACAAGTTTTAAAATGAAATTGATTATTAGTTTATCCGCTGTTATTTTAATTGTATTTTGTCTCTCTGGCTATATTTCTTACCGTATTTATCTTAATATTTTTGAAAAAGAAATAAGCCAACAGTTTTCTATGACAAATGAACAGGCACTAGCTAGGTTGGAGCTTCGAATCAAAAATATTTATAGAATATCAAACTACATCGGATCTAATTCTAATGTTGAAGAAATCCTCAAGAAATCATCCATTGAGTATCCAGGTAGCAATTTTGAAAAGTACCTGGATTGGAGGGAATTGGATGAACTATTAAGTCAAGTTAAATTTGATGTCCCTCAGCTTAGCGCATTATATTTATATGATTTAAAGGGTAACAGTTTTTACACTAAAGAAAGCGCTTTTATTGATGGTCTTAGCCATGAGGATTATCTAGAATTAACAAAAAGCTTGAAAGGAACAAACGGAGAGATTATATGGAAAAAAATGGATTTAACAAGTTCCGTTGAAAATAGTCGATTTAGGAATGTCATTGTGGCTTCTAGGTTGATGAAGACCTCGAAATTAGAAACTTATGGCTCCATGATTATGATCTTTGATGAAGCTGTATTCTCCAAATTGCTGAATTCAGTAACTGAAATGGAATCTGGACGATTTTATTTACTTGACCAGAGAAACCAATTACTTTACACGAATGAGTCCAACGTTGAACATGTTGATCCATCATTTTTACTTACGTTGGATAAAGCAGATATACATATGATGGAGGAGATTCCTTATTTATTTACCAAAAGTAAATCCGATGATACCTCCTTTTCACTAGTAAGTCGTATTTCTCTTCAAAATATTAAAGAGAAGAGCCAGATCATTTTTAAGATTTCTCTTTATTCAGGGATTTTCACCATTATTTTGGCAGTGATACTAATTACTATCACTAGTTTACAATTTTTACGACCTCTAAAATCACTTGTGCGGGGAATGCAGCAGCTTCGAAAAGGGAATTTTGACACTAGTATTGAAATTCAAACCAATGATGAAATGTCGTATATCGGACAGAGTTTTAATTCCATGGCTGACAATATTAATTCATTAATTAAAGAGGTTTATGAGAGACAACTAAATGAAAAAAAAGCAGAGTTGAAAGCTTTACAAGCGCAGTTAAATCCTCACTTTTTGTATAATACCCTGGATACGATTTATTGGAACGTATATTTGAAGGATGACATGGAGTCAGCAGAACTTGTTGTATCTTTATCAGAAATGCTTCGATATGTTTTGGAGCCTGTGAATGAACTGGTAACACTAGAAGATGAGATTCACAATATGAAAAATTACATTAATATCCAAGAACATCGTTTTAAGGAGGACTTGAATACAACCATATATATAGAGGACAGTGTGAAGTCCTGTCTATTAATTCGATTATTACTTCAACCTTTGGTGGAAAATATATTTGTGCATGCATTTCGTGATAAAGAAACAAATATGCTTATTGATATACATGCGTATCGTCAGTCAAATCAGTTAATTATCGAGATAACTGATAATGGTTGTGGAATGGATTCGGACATGAAGGAACGATTAATAGAAGGGAGCATGAATTCTAATAAAAATAACCATCGACAAAGAATCGGAGTAGAAAATGTTATTAGTCGTATGGATATGGTTTATGGTGAACCCTATGGGTTAGATATATCTAGCGAGTGTGGAATCGGAACAACGATGAAACTAATTTTACCTTATCAGATACCGACAAATGCTAGGAAGGAGGTCTTAAATGAAAGTGTGTGATGTCTTAATTGTGGATGATGAAATCAAGACTAGGCAAGGATTAACCAAATTAATAGAAATGAATGCACCGAACTGGAGTGTAGTTGAAACAGCCAGAAACGGATATGATGCTATTGAAAAAATGAAGGAGTTAAATCCTGAATTAGTACTGACAGATATTCGGATGCCAAATATGGACGGGATAGACCTAGCCAAAGAACTTTATCAGGAATTTCCGGATACAAAAGTCGTTATGTTGACAGGCTACAAAGATTTGAAATACGCGCAAGCAGCAATTAGGCACGGAGTGTTGGACTTCTTGTTAAAGCCTTGTCCAGAAAAAGAATTACTTAAAGTTCTTGATAAAACCTACCGAACTATAATGGAAGAAATGAAGGAACGAGAAGAACACTTAATGGAAAAACAATTAATTGATGAAAATACGATTCGTTCGCTGATGCTGCGATTGCCTTATGATCATACGAGATTAGAAAAAATAAAAAAGGATTACCTACAAAAAGAAGTTTTACTATTCAAAGTAACAACGTACTTCCCCAAGACAAAGTCCTATCGTTCTAAAGATCTGAGTTTATTGCAATTATCCGTATCGAGTGTTACAGAAGAACTGCTTGAAAAATTTGACCTGAGCGGCATATTGTTACCTGTATTACATGATATTTATGCTATTTTTATAGATTCACATACGCCCATTTCTAGTTTTGTACAGACCTTAAGTAAGACAATTAATGAAGTGCTCGGAATTACAGTTGAAACTCATCAATCAGGTCTTATTGAAGATTTAGTTCAGATACCAATTCATTTAGAAAATTTTATAGCTAAGCGAAATCACATGAACAGAGTCACTATTTCAAGTGAAGAAATGACGGATACCAATCTAAAGATTCACACTTTGAATCAAAATAAAATTAGAATTGTCCATGATGAAATTATGTCGAAAATGATGCTTGGTCAAGTCAACGAAGTGAAGAGCTATATAAATAACTACATTACAGATTTGAAAACCTTATCCATGGAAGATGCAAAAGTGGAAGTCTTAATCCTGGTTCTATCGTTTTATGAAATAATTCAAAAGGAATTAACAGAGAATAACCCAGAGGTAGGTGTAGGTATTCAAATCAGTCAGTTTCACTTATTGGACGAAATAGATGAAGTAGTAGACTGGGCCAGAAAACATGAAGAGCTATTTTATAAAGAACTAAATACTTGGTTTAAAAGTAAAAATGAAAATATTGTTGCAAAATCGATACGTTATATTGAAGACCATTATATGGAGAGCTGTAACCTGAAAGAAGTAGCAAACTTTGTACATTTGAGCCCAAATTATTTTAGTAATTTATTTAAAAAAGAAAAGTCAGAAAGCTTTGTCAACTATGTTACAAAGTTCAGAATCGATAAAGCTAAATTATTACTAAGCAATACAGAAATGAAAATCTTCGAAATTGCTGAATCTGTAGGGTATGATGATTCCAATTATTTTACCACTGTTTTTAAACGGTTAACAAAAATGTCACCTAGAGAATATCGCAATCAAGGAAGTAAGAAAATTATTTAATTCATTACCTTATACCTTTTAGAAACCACGTCTGCCAGTAAAGAGATGTCAAATGTTCTTATCAATGCCAAGCACTGATAGTATGTGTTTGCTGTTGAAGAGCTTAATAAAATGGATTGATTATAGAAGTGTATGACCAAGCCGCTACCTGAGAAAAGGGTAGTTTTTTTCTTTAAAGAAAGAAAGTAAATTTCTCTAGTTTTACAGTTGATTATTCAAGGAAACAAAAAATGTAACCGTGTACAATGAATTTAAAGATATAACAAGTTTCAAGGACTAGGAGAGTGGTACTTATGAAAGTTTAGGGAAATTGAGTATTTAAAGAAAACAGTTAGGGAGAGAGGTGTGAAAATAGAAACCATGCAAACTGAAAATTTACAAACACAAGAAAAGTCGATGAATGAGGAAATGATAAGAAAAAATTCTATAAAGTTAAAAAGAAAAAAGCGATTTAAACAAAATATTCCTTTACTACTGATCTTTTTCCCTGTCATTATTTTCTATTTAACATTTAAGTATGCCCCTATTATGGGAAATATTATTGCTTTCAAAGAATACAACTTCTTTGACGGAATATTCGGTAGCCCCTGGGTAGGATTTCATAATTTTGAACTATTATTTACTCAGACCCAGACACTAAATATCATCCGAAACACATTAATGCTAAGTGTTTTGCAATTGGTTTTTGGTTTTCCGGCTCCAATCATTCTTGCCATTTTGTTAAATGAAGTGAGAAAAATGTTTTTCAAGCGAACTATACAAACGATTGTTTACTTGCCTCACTTTTTTAATTGGGTAATTATCGGAGGTATTGTTCTAACCCTATTTTCTATGGAGTCGGGGTTTATAAACCATTGGATCGAGAGATGGACAGGAGAACCCTATCCGTTTTTATACAAGCCCTTGTCATGGATAGGGGTGTTTATTAGCTCAGGTATATGGAAGGAAATGGGGTTTGGGACGATTATTTACTTAGCAGTTATTGGCATGATAAATCCGAGTCTGTATGAATCTGCAAGCATAGATGGGGCCAATAAATTTAGACAAATCTGGCATATTACTCTTCCACAAATGCGTCCTACTATTATTATATTGTTTATTCTCGCGACAGGGAATGTTATGGAGGTTGGTTTTGATCAGGTTTATATGCTTCAAAATCCAGTTGTTTCCAATGTTGCAGAAGTTATAAGCACTTATATATATCGTGTAGGTTTGTTGGGTGCACAGTTTAGCTTGAGTGCGGCAATGGGTTTATTTGAAGCTCTTGTAGGTCTAGTGTTGGTGTTATCTGCCAATTGGATTGCCCGTAAATTTGATCAGGGATTGTTTTAGGAGGAATTTAAGATGAAACCAACTCTAGGTGATAAGATTTTTTACGTGATTAATTATATAGCTTTGTCGATTATCTCACTGACCTGTTTATTTCCTATTGTTCATATGGCTGCCTTATCTTTAAGTGATTCACATTCGATAATGTCAGGGCATGTTTCCATTTGGCCGAAAGGATGGACAATTGAAGCTTACATCACTTTATTTCAAGGTACCCAAATTTTAGGTGCATTTAAAAACAGTGTGATCATTACGGTTGTTGGTGTGGGATTGAGTATGCTTTTCACTATTATGGCCGCCTATCCTCTGTCACGAAAGTATTTCTATGCAAGAAAAACATTCACTTTGCTTATGGTGTTCACCATGTTGTTCGGAGCAGGAATGATACCGTCTTACTTAGTAGTGAAGAGTTTGGGATTAGTCGATACTTATTTTGCCATCTGGTTTCCCGGTTTAATCAGCACATATAATATGCTGGTTATGAAAAGTTTTTTTGAAAATCTGCCGGAAGAATTAGAAGAAGCGGCACGAATCGATGGATGTGGTGAAATTAGATTGTTAATAAATATTATCCTACCACTTTCAGTACCAATGATTGCTACATTATCCTTATTTTACGGTGTGGGGTATTGGAATATGTTTATGAATGTTTTGATTTATATCAATGAAACCGATAAGTACAACTTGTCTGTACTTGTACAACAGATGGTTCAAAGTCAATCGGTTATGCAGGAATTAAATGAAGTTATGTCGGAGGATATACAAAACATCACACCAGAATCTGTTAAAGCAGCAGGGGTAATGGTGATGGTCATACCTATGCTATTAGTCTATCCTTTCCTTCAAAAATATTTTGTTAAAGGCGTATTAATTGGCTCTATTAAAGGATAGACACATATTAGTAGTGTAATAAAATCTTTTATTAAAAATAAAATTAAAACATTCTATTTTGTAAACGTCTAGGGCGTAGAATTATAATTGTTCACCCAAGTTTTTACTTTATAACTTTTTAAAATACAAAATCTTTCTTAGGGGGAATGATAGATTTTAATGTAAATGTAATATAGCTAATTAGAAGGTGGTTTTTTCAACTATTTAATCTAGGAGGGGAAAAATATGCGAATAGAACGTAAATGGTTCGTTATGGTAATAGTACTTTGTTTGGCATTAGGTGCACTCTTAGCTGGCTGCACATCGAAAGAAAGCTCTGAAACTGTAGAAAATGAGACCGAAAGTAATGAGAGCAATGAAAATAGTCAGAATAGTGAAAAACCCCAAATCACATCTTCGATTTATGATCGTGGGAGTGTTCCCGCTGCGGAAGGTTCCATAGAAGATAATCGATGGACGAAATGGATTAAACAAAATGGACCAGTTAATGTAAAGTATCAACCGATACCACGTTGGGAATCGACCGAAAAGTTCAATACTTTATTTGCCTCCGGTCAGGCACCAGACCTCTTATTTGAATATAGTGCAGGACCTAAAGATACTTGGTATCAACAAAAGCAATTAATGCCTTTGGGAGAAATAATTGAAGAACATAGCACCGACTATAAGCAGATGCTTGAAGACTATCCAGCATTGAGAAAAGCAGGAACATTAAGTGATGGTAAACTATATTTCTTAGGCAGATTGAATGAAATTACACCGATACGTGCCATGTTTGTTCGTAAAGACTGGCTGGATAAGCTAAACCTTGAGGTTCCCGAAACAACAGAAGAATTATACCAAGTTGCCAAGGCTTTCACTGAACAGGACCCAGATGGCAATGGGGAGGATGATACGTACGGAATAGCTATTAGTCATCAATCTGCCCGTACCATAGATCAGGTTTTTCAAAACATGGGATTTGTTATGAGAAACGACCAAATTGTACGAGCTTGGGACAGTGCAGTTGAAGCAACAAAGTTTAGAAAGCGCTTATATCAAGAAGGGATAGTGGATCGGGATTATCTGAATGATAATAACGGTGAAAAGGCTAGAAAAGATTTTGTAACTGGTAAGTTGGGTATATATCCACTCCTCTTAAAATGGGACCAGTTTGCAAAAAATGAACTCAAATCATTAAAACAAAATGTACCTGA
This sequence comes from Gracilibacillus salitolerans, assembly GCF_009650095.1. Classification (GTDB taxonomy): domain Bacteria; phylum Bacillota; class Bacilli; order Bacillales; family Amphibacillaceae; genus Gracilibacillus; species Gracilibacillus salitolerans. The sequence goes on from NZ_CP045915.1 coordinate 1,186,372, forward strand.
AGCTGAAATTATCCCAATTGCTTATCCAGAAAGTCCAGCAGGATCGTTTAATCCAACCTACCAAAATCCGGTACAAATGACTGCTGCGGTGTCCAGAGGGGCGAAAAATCCAGAAGCTGTTATCAAATTTGTAGATTTTCTAGTGAAGCCTTCAACAGCCAACATGTTGAATTTTGGTGAGGAAGGCGTACACCATGAACTTGATGGAAATGGATGTCCTAAGATTATGGATGGTGAACATAACGAAGAAGTGGGATATATGACAGATGCCACCATGTTATCCTCATCTAGTTTTGTGACGGAGGGCAAGTGTGGTTATGAGACTATGTTTAATCCAGAGATTCCTAATGAAAAGGAAGGGCTCGAGTTATATGAAATGAGTAGAGAAGTGTACTTTGATTTGAGCCGTCCATATTCGGAAATCACGCATTCGGAGCATATGCCTCAATTACCTAAGGAACTGGATATCACTCTAGGTCAAACAGGGGCATCAATCGATGAATTGTGGGTAAAAGCTATTGTCAGTGGTTCTGATTATACGGTAGAACAAGCACTGAAAGATGCGAAGAAAATATGGCAAAACGGTAGAGGACCAGATGCTGAGCAATGGTGGAGCGATTGGTATGCTGAAAACAAAGATTCTGCATTCTTGGCTAAGGATATCTATGGCATTGTAGAGCAGCAACAGGCTCAGAAGTAAATGTGTATTTAAAAAGTTTCATACTTTATAGATAGAGATAGTTTCTATGCAATATGAAACTTTTACTATTGATACATTCTGTTAAAGATGGGTTAAACGAGGTGACACACTTGAAAACGATATTTATTTTAATGGATTCACTTAATCGCCATTATCTTAATGCTTATGAATATTCTTGGGTAAACACACCCAATATTGACCGTTTAGCTGCTAAAGGAGTTGTGTTTGATAATCACTACAGCGGTTCACTACCTTGTGTGCCCGCGCGCCGTGAAATCATGACAGGGCGCCTTAATTTCCTCGAATCACAATGGTGTCCCTTACAGCCGTTCGATGAAACGTATCCCGAGGAACTCCGTCGTCAGTCTAATGTCTACAGTCATTTGATCACTGATCATTATCATTACTTTGAAAAAAAAGGCTGGGGTTACCATACTCCTTTTAACACCTGGGAATTTTTACGCGGACAAGAAGGTGATAACTGGCATCCTAGAGTGAAGGATCCATATACTCCGAAATTTAGAGGGAAAAACAGACGGCAGGATTGGGTGAATCGCAGTATTATGAATTCTGAGCAGGATGAAGATTATCCTACACCGCAATGCTTTAAGCAAGCAATAAATTTTATCGAAAGTAATCATAAGGAGGATAACTGGCACCTTCATTTAGAGGTGTTTGATCCTCACGAGCCGTTCATGTGCCCGACGAGGTACCGAGAACTTTATAATGATTCATGGGCAGATCCGTACCATTTCGATTGGCCGTCATATGCACCGGTGGATTCGGACCTGGAAGGAAAGGAGGCTATTGAGCATATTCGTAAATGTTATGCTGGTACGCTGACGATGACTGATGCATGGCTCGGTAAATTTTTAGACAAAATGGATGAATTAGACATGTGGCATGATACAGCCGTGATTTTAACAACTGATCATGGGTATCTGCTCGGTGATTATGGATACTGGGCGAAAAACTATATGTTCGATTATCAAAAGCTAGTAAATATTCCGATGATTGCATACATACCTGATTCTCCAATGAACGGTAATCGAGTGAGTGGCTTAACTTCAACAATGGATTTGATGCCGACCTTGCTCCATTTACATGGGGCAAAACCTTCTGAGCATGTGCACGGAAAATCTTTCACCCATCTGTTTGAACGTGATGAATCACACCACGATGCAGTTCTGTATGGTTATTTTGGTAAAGATATTAATCTAGCAGATGGTCGATTTTCTTATTGTAGAAAACCAGTTCCTGAAAGCATTGCCTACCATTACACGGCTATTCCGGTTGTAGGAGGTAACAAGCTACAAGATTATGAAGAATGTGAGGTAGATCGATTCCTTCCACAAACAAAGATGCCAGTGTTCCGCATTGCTAATAAATCACATCAGCATCATAATGCTACAAAAGAGCATTTATTATACAACATTGTGGATGATACAGAACAGGCTGTTCCTATTCATGATTCCAAGCTACACCAACAATATGAAAAAAAGTTGCAAGAGATGTTGAAGCGATATCAGGCACCAGATTGGCAATATGCGCGTGTAGGATTAAGCAGCGGAGAATCTAAATGATAAGTAGAGCTCAAGAGGTTTGTGGTATTTTTAACTAAGATTAGTTTCATTTGGTTTCCAAAAGGTCCCTATATAAGCTGTTAATATCGGTGTGACCTTCGTAGGTTGAGAATACAGACAAACAGTGATTTTTTATTCAATGAGGAGAAGCAAATAATTTATTTTTAAAAAAAGAGTCGAAAGGTATTTATATTGGAAAGGGAGTATGAAAAAATGCATCAAGTACGAATTGGAATTATTGGTGTCGGAAGTATGGGTAACTCGCATGCTAAATACTTACAGGCAAATGAGATAAAAGATGCGAGCTTAACTGCTGTTTTAGACAATAGTGAAGAAAAGGTGAAATGGTTAAAAGAGAATTTAAAAGAAAGTGTTAAAGTATTTTCAGATGAAGATGCCTTCTTTGAATCTGGGTTAGTTGATGCAGTTATCATTGCTACTCCACACTATGATCACGCTAGTCTAGCAATAAAAGCATTTGAATATGGTCTTCATGTTTTATCAGAAAAACCGGCCGGAGTTTATACTAAACAGGTACGAGAAATGAACGAAGCAGCAGAAAAAAGCGGTAAAGTTTTTTCCATTATGTACAATCAACGGACTAATCCACTCTATCAAAAGGTGCGTGACCTTATTCAAGCTGGAGAACTAGGAGAAATACGTAGAATTAATTGGCTTATTACAAATTGGTATCGCTCTCAAAGTTATTACGATTCCGGTGGATGGCGCGCAACGTGGTCTGGTGAAGGTGGCGGAGTCTTAATCAACCAGTGTCCACATCAGCTTGATTTATGGCAATGGATGACCGGGATGATGCCAACAAGGATGCGAGCGTTTTGTAATTTTGGTAAGTATCGTGATATTGAAGTCGAGGATGATGTGACTGCATACGCAGAATATGAAAACGGTGCAACAGGAGTATTTATAACGACGACAGGGGAGGCACCAGGTACAAATAGACTGGAAATTACTGGTGATCAAGGGAAAGTCGTGATAGAAAATGGCGAATTAGATTTTTGGAGACTACGTGTTTCAGAACCTCAATTTAATCGGGAATATAAGGGCGGATTTGGAGCACCAGAATGCTGGAAGGTAGATGTGCCAATAAGTGGTGCAGAAACAGCACATCGAGGTATCACGCAAAATTTCGTTCATGCAATTTTAGAAGGAGCATCCTTAATAGCTCATGGTGAAGAAGGTATTAAAGGTTTAATGCTTTCCAATGCGATGCACTTGTCCACTTGGACAGACGATTGGGTAGAGTTTCCTTTAGATGAAAATCTTTATTATGAGCTATTACAGGAAAAGATAGCTTCATCCACAAGTGACAAATGTACGAAAAGTATTCCTTTAAATGTCGAAGGAACTCATTAGTTTAATAGGTGAAATAGATTCAGCTGCTATGATGAGGAGGTAACAACATGGAAGGCAAAGGTTTAATAGGTGGGTTTTATAGAATATCAAACATCATTACGAGGTTTGTAGGTATAAATTTATTATGGATTTTATTTAATTTGCCATTACTGTATTTGGCATTGTGTACCATATATGCACAAAATATTAATCAGTTGATGACTCTAGGAGTTACCATCACCATCCTAGCGCCTTTTGTCTTTTTTCCATCAACAACAGCCATGTATGGAGTAATCCGTAAATTTATCCTTAGTGAAGAGATAAGGGTGTTTCAGTCCTTTTTAAGGTATTATAAAGAAAATTATGTGAGAAGTATGGTTGGAGGATTATTGATTGGGCTAATGTGGATCGTGTTGATTGCTGATTATTATTACTTTACTACATTTATTGAAGGTTGGTTTAAGTATTTATTTATCAATTTAGCTTTATTTTTATTTGTCTTTACACTTCACTTCTTCTCATTAACGATTCATGTGCACACCAAACTAAAAGATACGTTTAAAATTGCTCTATTACTTACATTTGGAAATCCACTCCTTACATTGGTATTAGGTGCAATTACTGTTTTAATCATTTATTTAAGCTTTAACGTTATAACATTTTTGATACCATTTTTCTTGGGTTCACTTATTTCATATGTATCATTCTATGGATTTCACAAGTTATTTATGAAAATCCATTCATCTTATTTAACAGATCCAAAGACAACTGATACTATCCAAAATTAGATTGTTTTCAGAAACCAATTGTTCTTCCATTGATACACATATGTTTTTAATGATTCTTTTATATCTAGCCCACTGGTATTATGTTAACCCATTCATCCGACGAAGCAATGATTGAAGATATAAAAAAACAATGCAATGGTGTATGGAAACATCAAAAAAATTGAGGACGAACGTTTTATGTACTGGTGTGATAAGAAAGGTCTACTTGTTTGGTCAGAAATTGCAGCTGTCTATGAATACTCAGATGAAGCTGTTGAGAATGTGACAAACGAATGGCTAGAAATTGTGCAACAACGTTACAATCATCCCTCGATTATTACTTGGGTACCGTTTAATGAATAATGAGGAGTATCAAACATTTTTAAAGATAAGAGATAACAAGCGTTTACTGAATCTATCATTTGACTAAGTCTATTGACCCAGAACGTCCGGTAATTGTAAATGGTGGTTGGGAGCATACCATTTCTGATATTATCACACTTCACGATTATGAGGAGCTTGGAGAAGTATTTTATGAGCGTTACAAAGATAAAGATCCAATCCTGAACAACGAAATTTCACATAATAACCATAAATATGCATTTGCTGATTGTTATGAATATAAAGATCAACCTGTTATGCTCACTGAAATGGTGGAATTGCTTCCAAAGATAATAGCGGATGGGGACATGGTAACCAGCCCGAAAAACTTTAATAAAAGTAGACGATACAAAACGAGTTGTAAATAATAATTAGAACACATGACAAGAAACCACCTTACTATTCGGAACTCAATACGAATAGTAAGGTTTATTTTTGTACTTTCAGAATGGATATACGAAAGTGGAACTGCTTGTGCATCTGAATGAACGTTCTTAGACGACCTCTCTTCACCATAAATTAGTTAAGAAGGGAGAGATTCTTTTGAGACAATTAGATTGGACCATGATATTGTTTGTTAGTTCTTCATTATTGCATGAATATTGGTTGTTATCAGGTCTACCCCGCATTTACTACTGGGATGTGAAAAGACAACATTTAAATAATGTGAAGGAGGCCGATGAGAATAGAAAAACTGCTTAATAGATCAACGATATGAATCGCACGTACAGAGCAGTAGCATATCAAATAAGGAAAATGAAGTATCGGAAAAATATTTACAGTCAGCGGGAACATTGCACACCACAATATAGGATTTTGATTCATTGGAGGTAGGGATTGGGGCCTTATCGTGTACCAACTACTTTCTCGTTTGGCGAATGGCTACAAGGACGTAATAGCTGGGTTAAGCGAGTAAGGTGACAGATAAATACAGAGGAGCACATTCCTTATTTGTATGGATTGTAACATTTACTCGATCATTAGACCATTAAGTTTTTCTTTTTTTTTACCTTTTTTTAATTGACTAAACGTTCAGTCAATAATAAAATGGATACATAATGAAATATAAATTAGATGGAGGGTTTACCATGGATTTGTATTATCAGGTAAACGGAGAGGGACTTCCTATTGTACTTCTACATAGTGGAGGAACGGATTTGAGAGATTGGACATTTTTAGCTCCACTCTTAACTAAACAGTATAAAGTTGTTACGTTTGACGTGCGTGGAATTGGAAAATCACCATCACCAAATGAAAAGGCCAATTATGTTGAAGATTTATTATTACTTATTGATCATCTCGAGCTAGAGACGGCAACGCTTGTTGGTCATTCAATAGGGGGGCAAATTGCAACAGAATTTGCGTTGAATTACCCGGAAAAAGTAAAGAATCTGATTTTAATTGCACCATCATTATCAGGTTTTAATTATTCTCAAGCATTTAATGAGTATATTAACAGCATTAACCAGGTTGCTCCAGACCTCGATCAAATGCTTGATATCTCTTTGAGTGGTTCGCTATATCAAGTTGTCATGTCAAGTCCACGGCGAGAAATTATGATTCAAATGCATCGAGACTACTTTAGTCGAATTTTAACATGGCCTAATTTTGAAATGATCTGGCCACAACCACCTGCTGTTGAGAGATTAGATGAAATATCAATGAATACGTTGTTTATTATAGGTGAAAAAGATTTTCAAGATAATCATCATGTAGCAGAACATTTTAAAAAAGTTCCGAATCTCCGTTTTTTTGAAATAGCGAATGCAGACCATATGGTAACCCTTACTCATCCAGAAGAGTTATTTTTGAAGATTGATAATTTTATGAAGGAATGATCTGTACCATGCCAAGAACTCATGAAGAGAATAAACGAATTCGTCAAATAGCGAAAGAAAATATCCGGCACAAAGCGATGGATCTGTTTATTAAACAAGGATATCATGCGACTTCTATAAGTGATATAGCGAAAGAAGCGGGAATCTCTAAAGGCTTACTTTACAATTACTTCAAAGGAAAAGAAGACCTTCTTGCGACAATTGTTGAAGAACGAATTGGAAAATTAATTGAAGTGATGGAAGGTGCTTTGTCACTTGGTACACCAAGTGACCAGCTAAAATATATTGTAAATCACGCAATAGATAATGTATACACAAATCCAAGTGTACATCGTTTTTTTCTACACTTACAGACACAACCTGAAGCAGATGAAGAGTTAATTAAATATAGTAAACGGATCGTCGAGGAAAACGCAAGACAATTTGAGCTACAATGTGAAATGTTTGAAACGTTAGGGATTGAAAGTCCTCGGAAAAGGTCTCTATACTTTTCTTCTACATTGCAAGGGGTGATGCTGATGATTTCAACTTATCCTCAGACATTTCCAGTTGAAGAAATCAAAACACAAATCATACAAAAATTTTGCCAATCATCGAGCAATGAACGTTGAATAATAAGATATAGCACTGTATTGATTGAAAAGTATGCAGGTTTTTCGAATGATGAATTTTTATAAGTATATGGAGATAGTAGTAAAAAATTACATTGTTCCCTATATTATTTTTTGATCTTCAAATATATATGATGTGTTATCTGTGAGCACTTGGATCAAATTTTAATTCATAGAATCTAAACGAACATGATAAACGCCTAGTACATTTTCCTCCTTACTGAATTTACTAATAATAAATGTGTGTAGCAAGGAGGAGTAAGATGGCACGAGTAAGCTTAATTCCTTTTAAAATGGAACAACAGATTGACGACACGAGTGAAATTCCTGCTGGTATCGAAATGATGCAAGCACCTAAAAAGTGGGAAGAAGGTTATAAAGGTAGCGACGTTGTGGTTGCTGTAATTGATACAGGGTGTGATCGAAACCATCCAGATTTAAGAAACCGAATTATGGATGGTAGAAATTTTACTACTGAAAACAATAGCAATCTTCGAAATTTTTCCGATCAAAACGGACATGGTACACATGTTGCTGGAACGATTGCGGCTGTGCTCAATGGTCGAGGTGTAGTCGGAGTAGCTCCTGAAGCCAAATTATTAATATTAAAAGCTTTTGATGCCAAAGGTTCTGGAGACTTTAATGGCATTATACAAGCGATTCAACATGCTATAAAATGGCGTGGTGGAAATGGGGAAAAAGTTCGAATTATTTCCATGTCCTTCGGTGCAAAATGGGATGTACCAGAGCTTCATCAAGTGATTCGAAAAGCTGTAACTAATGACATTTTAGTTGTGTGTGCTGCCGGAAATGAAGGAGATGGAGATGCACGAACAACAGAACGAATGTATCCCGGATATTATAAAGAAGTAGTGCAAGTAGGTGCCGTAGATAATGAAGGTAATATGGCTGAATTCACGAATACAAATGACGAGGTTGATCTAGTGGCACCTGGTGTCAATGTGATGTCCACCTATTTAAATGGGAAATATGCGAAGTTGTCGGGAACGTCCATGGCAACCCCACACGTTTCCGGAGCTGCTGCGGTTCTGATTGAACAAATGGAGCAGGAGTTTGAAAGAACATTAACAGAACCAGAAGTGTATGCTCAACTTATAAAATTAACGTCCCCATTAGGATATAGTAAAAGAGTGGAAAGTAATGGTTTGATTACTTTAACTAACGAGCCTGTATATAGAGGGGATTCAGAGAATCCAAAAGAGATAAAATCCTTGTCAAAAGCTAAAAACAATAAAATGGCAGGAAGTGGTTTTGTCATCCCTGATGTAGAAGTATAAATCCAAGTAGCTGTCTCATAAGGTACGCTGAGCTGACTTTTAAAACAGCTACTTGTGTCTAACTTATTTCTAGCTGGTGACTGGTAATTAAACAAGCGTTGCTTAAATTAGGTATGATGATTATCTAAGAGATGAATCACTTCTTGTACGAAAAGGAGAAAGTAGCTATATAAGATTCTTGAGACTTATTAAAAATGAAAGAGTGGTGTTCCATAGATGACAAATAGTAGAAATAATCCTAAAGTTGATGAATATTTAAGTAAAGCAAAAAAGTGGAAGGAAGAATTTGAGAAGTTGAGAAATATCGTTCTTGACTCTGAGCTGACCGAAGAGTTTAAGTGGAATCACCCTTGTTACACGTTGGAGGATAAAAACATAGTTTTAATACATGGATTTAAAGAATATTGCGCGCTTCTTTTTCACAAAGGTGCCTTGTTAAAGGATCCACATGGCGTTCTAATCCAACAATCGGAGAATGTACAAGCGGCTCGCCAGATTCGATTCACCAATGTTGAAGAAATAGTTGAAAAGGAAAACATCTTGAAAGAATATATTTATGCCGCAATTGAAGTTGAAAAAGCCGGTTTGAAAGTGAAAAAGAATACAGAAGTCATCATTCCTGATGAATTGCAAAATAAATTCGAGGAAATCCCTGCTTTGAAAACTGCTTTTGAAGCATTGACACCGGGGCGGCAAAGAGCATATACCCTTTATTTTTCTAAAACCAAAAAATCCACAACTCGAGAGGCAAGAATTGAAAAATATGTCCAGCCAATTATTGATGGAAAGGGATTAAATGATTAGTATAGTGTGAGTAACATAATGTTAGGATATGGTAAAATGAAAATAATAGGCTCTGGCTAATTTGAAATAGAGTAAAAAGGAGCTTACGATGACAATTATCGATAAACTAAACCTTACTAAATATAAAAATATGGCTGTTCTTCATCAACCGAATGATTATAATTTGTTTGATGGATATCAAGCAGAATTAACTGGAGACCATGATGCTATTTTCATTTTTGTAGAGACGATTGATGAAATGGCAAGCCATACTCAACGGATAATCAAAGAGGAAGCATTACTTAAAAAAGGATATTTATTTTTTGCCTATCCGAAAAAAGGGAACAAACGGTATGATACATATATTCACAGAGATGATATCTTTCCATCACTTAAAGTTGGAGAAGATGGATATATGGAAAATAGCGATTTGAAATTTTCACGGATGGTGAGTATGGATGATGTATTTACTGTCGTTGGCATCAAACGTGAAAAAAAGAAAACGAATAAGTCATCGGCAGCAAGTCAGTCTGTAGTTGATTATGAAGACAACGTCAAGGATCTTGATGAAATTTTAAGTGATTATCCTAATGAACTTAATTTTTTTCAAGAATTAACACCTGGGTATCAACGAGATTGGGCTCGTTATGTTTTTTCTGCTAAACAGCAAAAAACACGTGAAAAACGTCAGGCACAAATGATAGATATTTTATCACAAGGTTATAAATCGGTGGATTTATTTCGTCAAAAGAAGAAATAGAAGATAGTATGTAATGTGTAAGACGGAGGTATTTGGACTGGGGAGGATAAAATAATTTGAAAAGCCTACATATGAAGGATCGCTTTCAAAAAATATATAAGCAAAGAGAAGAAATGAAGAAAGAATTGACTAGTTTTCGAAATAAGGAATGGAATAGGCCACATCAAGATAAGTGGTCGTGGGGAGAAACCTATTATCACCTATATTTGATGATGAAATGGTTTCGAAGACTAAGTAAAGTGTATGTTCCTTCATCTTTGCCTATTGCTACATTAAGAAAAAACAAACCATATAAAGTACATAGTACGGATGTATACGAGGCATATAAGGAAAAAAATAAGAAGCCGATGAGAGCTCCCTTCATTTTAGTCCCCCCAAAAGGTATAGAATCCGATGTTGATTTTCAATGGCTGATAGAAGAATTAGATAAAGAGACAAAACATATAGAGCATATAGTTTCAAACATTGACGATGATGTTGCTGGCCATATACGCTTCCCAGATCCACTCGCAAACAATCCTAATTTGATCCAAAGTATTGATCTGCTTGGCATACATGAGAAACACCACTTTTTATTATGCGAAAAATATTATAACGAATAATGTTATGAAGGCTCAGACTTAATTCAAACCAAATGGAGGTAAAGGAGACAGCCCCTTTACCTCTCTTTACCTTTATTGAATTTCCAAAACACGATCTCCTTGACGGCCATAGCCATCAATTTCTAAGCGGTCTTTATAGATGCGAATGATAGAGTAGGCAGTGGTGTCCTCAGTTTCTACCATTCCCTCAAGATTGACGTAGTGAACGCCATTTTGTAGACCGTAGTTGCCAGCGTGGTTATGTCCGTTAAAATAAGCCACGACATTGTCATTAGCCTCAAGTACTTCTGTCACTTCTTCTGCATTCCAGACATTGTGGTTATTTTCCGGATAGACTGGCATGTGTCCAAATACAACCACTTTTTCATTTCGTTTTGCTGATTTATCCATTACATCTTGAAGCCAAGTTAACTGTTCGGCGCTAATGCCACCGTTGTATGTTTGGGCATGGATGGCACCACTTTCTACTAATTCATTATACATTTCCTCGGCTTCTTCGTATTTCTCAGAGCCTTCAGGATTTGCGTAGAAACTAAGGTCATTTGTATCAAGGACAACAAAGCGCCAATTCTTGTATTTAAAGTCATAATATTGATTTTGCATGCCAAGAATGTCAATCACTTCGTCTGTTTTTACAGCAAAATCGTGGTTGCCGAGTACATGATATTTTCGACCTTCTATCATATTAAAGATTGGTAGAATGGTAGAGAAACTCTCTACATCTCGGTCAATTAGGTCGCCAAGCTGTACAGTAAAATCGACATTCTCTTGATTTAATGCTTGGGATGCATCAATCAGCTTTGATACAGAATTGCGGTAATAGCGCGTACCATTAATTTCACAATCACAATACTGTACATCCGGGACAACTCCAAATTCCAACTTTGGTTGTTCCGCACCTTTGGCATATGTGGGTGCTGTTGGAGAGCCGGCAAACAATGTCACAGCAAGCCCGACAGTGGCTACCAAACCAGTTAATTTACCGAAAAGTTCTATTTTTGGATGAAACACGATTCATTCTCCTTTCCCTTAGTTATTTTTAACTGGGTGATGATACACATGCTCTGGATAGTCGGTTATAATTCCATCTACACCTAAGTCAAACAGGCGGTTGGCTTGTTCTTGTGATCTAGATGTATATGGCATAATCTCCATTCCCACAGCATGAACGCGATCAACTAACTCTGGTGTTACAATGTTCTGATTAGGGTTGAAATAATCTGCATATGTAGCGAACGCTTCTAATTGCTCATCGGTCACGCCTGCCCAAGTGAGGCCCGCTAATACGCCGTGAGGAATTTCTGGTAAAAGCTCTTTTGAAAGTTCCATAGATTCATGATTAAAAGATTGGATAATAATCTTTTCATTATTGGTATGAGCCATATTGCGTTCCTTTAAGGCATCTGCAACTTTTTCCACCATACTAGGATATAGCTCTGGTGATTTTAGTTCGATTAAAATGCCTACTTTTCCACGAAAGGCATCTAGTACTTCTTCAAACGTTGGGATTTTCTCTCCAGCAAATTCTTCACTAAACCAGCTGCCAGCATCTAACGCACGGATTTCTTCTAGTGTCAAATCACCAACTGCGCCAGTACCATTTGTTGTACGGTTTACTGTAGTATCGTGAATAATTACTAACTCTTCATCTGCTGTCATTTGTACATCAATTTCAATGTAATCTGACTTCATTTCCACACCTTTATGGAATGCTGCCATCGTGTTTTCTGGTGCATGTGCAGATGCTCCGCGATGGGCTACATTAACCATCTTTTGCTGCTCTTGTTTGGAGATTGTGGTCTCCTCCTCATTTGCAAATGCTGGAACTGCGAAACTAGTCATCAGAATACTCATGATAAAGAAAATAGTTAAGAAACGCTTCATATCAATTACCACTCCTTTGAATTTGATAACTCTATTATAAATAGAGAATATGAAGCGCTAATTAATAGACTATTAAATGATTGTAAGAAATTTTGTGCATATTGTCGCAAGTCAAAAGTAGGCGGAGAAGTCCAGTGCCTGCATCAGTTGTGTGAATCCGTCGATTATGTTGATTAGAAATCAAAAGTTTATAAAATCCCCATATAAATCCGAAGATCCTCCCCCTTATCCGAAATTCTTCTCCTTTTTACAGATGATAAATTTTGGCATAATAAATTCACCCATTTCTATTAAGCAAAATTTGAAAACGGTAACATATTTAATTTTAATTCTTCTAAATAGTTGTCTACTATATCAGGAGGTGATTTTTGCAAAAAATACTGTGAAAAAGCTGTAAATTGGAGCTTTGTCAAATAGGAAAAAAGGGGGGAGATCATTCATTAGTGTATCCATATGAACTATTTTAGTAGGAGTAATAGCTTTCTTGATATGTTAATTCTCGTACTAACAAAATAAAAGGATGTGAGTAATGTTGTTAAGAAAACAAAGAAGAACGCTCAAGCGAATAACGATGGTAATGTTAGCATTATTATTGGTCATATCTAATTTTAGCTTACCTCTAATGGCAGAGACGGCTAGTGAAACAACACAAATATCCAATTTAAAAGTTGAAAGCATTGTTAATCCACTAGGACTTGAGACACAATCTCCACGATTTAGCTGGATGATGGAATCGGATAGGAAAGGTCAAAAACAAACAGCTTATCAAATCTTAGTTGCATCTAGTAACAGTAAACTTGATGAAGGTGTAGGCGATATTTGGGATAGTGGAAAAGTGGCCTCCGATCAGTCGATTAATATTGAATATGAAGGAGAAGCCTTATCACCAACAACAAGATATTATTGGACGGTAAAAGTTTGGGATTCAAATGATAACTTGTTAACAAGTGATGAGAAGACCTGGTTTGAGACGGGTCTAATGGATACAGGGTGGGATAATGCCGAATGGATTGGGGGTACTGAATATGTATTAAATGCTAGTACTAAGCCAGTATTTAACCTAGAATATGAAATTACCATTCCTGAAGGCAGTACAAAAGGAAGCTTTATTTTTGGAGCAAACGATCCAAGATTACTAGACAGAAATAAAAATAATTACAGCATCGAAGGAGAAAATTATATAAAATATGAAATTGATCTAGCAGAACTTGAAGAAGGTACTGGTCCAGCAAAATTAGATGTGTATCGAAAAGGATATGGACCAGAAAAGGATATAGGTCAATTAGATGAAACACAGCCAATTGCTACAGGTACGATAGATTCAATTAATGATTCGAATAAGAATGAACCACACGCTGTAAAAATAAGCGTATCTAGCAATGCTGCTACCGCTTCCATTAATGGACAAGATATAGCAATAACAAGAGCGGCATATCCAGACGAAGAAGCAAATAATCAACTTACTTTAAACCCTTTAAACGCAGTTCAAGATGTTCCAACGTTCCCTAGATTAAATGAAATTGGTTTTTCCGTTGATCCGAACCAACAAGCAAAATTCAGTAATATCAAAATATCCAATGTTAGAGAACCAAATGGCGTTTTATTTAGCGAAACGATTGACTCTGACTATGCTGGCATTTTTGAAGACTATGTAGATGGGTCACAACTAGTAATAGAAGATGAAGGTTTCACCGTAAACGGTAATTCTGATGGAGTTACTATTTATAGTGATCCTAGTCATACATCAGATCCTATGCTTCGAACGGAAGTAGACTTAAGTAAAGAGATTCAAAGTGCGCGTTTGTATGCTACAGCTCGAGGGATTTATGAGTTTTATATTAATGGAGAAAAAGTAGGAGAAGATTTCTTCGCCCCTGGTGCCACGGAATATGCTAAACGTATCACGTACCAAACATACAATGTTACCGATATGATGAATGAAGGGGAAAATGCAATTAGTACGATGCTAAGTTCTGGTTGGTGGCATGATCAAATGACTTTTAATTTATCTAACTATAATTTTTTCGGTGACCATTCCTCATTGCTTGCAAAATTAGTAATTACTTATAAAGATGGTACCACGGAAACGGTTGGTACCGATACAGAAAATTGGAAGTATTATGATGAAGGTCCAATAACTTATTCTAGTTTCTTTAGTGGAGAAGACTACGATGCGACAAGGGAAGAATACGTAGATGGTTGGGATAAACCTGGATTTGATGACAGTGAATGGTCAAAACCAGAAGTGATTACACCATTAGATGAATTTGTAAATCCAGAAATTGTAAGTGGAGTCGGAGAAAGTGTCACAGAATTTGAAGAAATAACAGCCAAATCTTACACAGAACCAAGACCTGGTGTATATGTTTATGATATGGGAACAAACATGGTAGGGGTTCCGCAAATTACGGTGACAGGGGAGAAGGGTCAAGTTGTTACGATGAGAACGGCAGAAATGGTATATCCTGACCTGCCTGCATATCAAGATATAAATGGATCAAGTATGGTTGGAATGATTTTAACCGAAAATTATCGAGCTGCATTAAGTACTGATACGTACACGCTAAAAGGGGATAAAGAAGGGGAAACCTATCAACCACGCTTTACATTTCACGGTTATCGTTATTTAGAGATTACCGGTATTGATGAACCATTACCGTTAGAGCAAGTAAAGGGAATAGTACTAAGTTCTATTAATGAACTTACTGGAAGTTACGAAACGTCACATCCTTTAGTAAATCAATTATTTGAAAATATTACACGTTCTCAGCTTGGTAACTTTTTGAGCATTCCAACGGACACACCGGCAAGGGATGAACGTATGGGATGGTTAGGTGATGCACAAGTTTTTGCACGGACAGCAACTTATAACGCAGATGTCCAGCAATTTTTTGCAAGGTTTACGGATACAATGCGTGACAGTCAGGGAGCAGATGGTGGATACCCCAATTATGCACCAAGATATGTAGTTGACCCACAATCAGGCGGATGGTTAGCATGGGCAGCTGCAGGTGTCATCGTACCATATGAGACGTATCAACAGTATGGGGATACGAAGTTAATTGAAGAACATTATGAGTCTATGACAAGGTTTATCAATGGCATTCACAACGGAGATAAAATTAGTGGTTATCAATACTTAACTAATCGATCTGGAATTGGTGACCATATATCAGTCGTTCCAACGGATACAAGTTTGATGTACAATGCTATTTATGGGTATTTGGTTCGTTTGATGTCTGAAATGGCAGACGCCGTCGGGAAGACAGAGGATTCAGACCATTATATTGAAATTCATGAAGGAATAAAAGAAGAATGGAACCAGACGTTTGTGGATCCAGAAACATACCAAACTAGAACTACAACAGGAGAAGAACAACATACTCAGACCTCCTATTCTTTACCATTATATTACGGAATGTTTAATGATGAATATAGGCAACACGCTGCAGATTATTTAGCTAATTTAACAGAAGAATTAGGTTATACGATAACAACTGGGTTTTTAGGAACAGCTCCAATGAATCCAGCCCTTTCAGCAAATGGACATAAAGATACTGCCTATAAACTGTTAGAATCAACTGATTACCCATCATGGCTCTATCCTGTAGTAAACGGAGCAACATCTATTTGGGAAAGATGGAATTCTTATACGCATGAGGATGGATTTGGTGGTAACAATTCAATGAACTCCTTTAACCATTATGCTCTTGGGGCAGTTGGGGAATGGATGTACAATTATTCCCTTGGAATCCAGCGTGATGCAAATAATCCTGGATTCAAACATTTTAACCTTAAGCCAGAATTTGGCGGGACAATGACATACGCGAAAGGAAGCTATAACTCTATTCATGGTAAGATTGAGAGTAGTTGGGAGTTAAGTGAGAGCGGTGATATTTTCACTTATGAAGCTACTGTACCTGCGAATACAACAGCTACCCTATATCTACCGACAGTTTCAGAAAAAATGGTGATTGAAGGTGATATATTAGCGTCTAATGCAGAAGGATTAGATTTTGTTAAATATGAAGATGGAAAAGCAGTATTTGAGCTTCAATCAGGTAGTTATGAGTTCCATTCGGTAATTAACGGCTCAGAAATTTCCACTATTGAAGCGTTGCATGAATTACTAGAAGACTATATTAGCTCAGGAGATATAACTGCTCCGCTCACCAATCAACTAGAAAATAGTTTAAAACAAGTACAACATCATACTAACAAAGGTGCCTCTGAAATGGCAGAAAAGCATATAAATAACTTTATTAAGCACTTAGGGAATAAAGAAGAAAATAGTACTGAGACATCGAGAGTTCATTTATTAATAGGAGCTAGATCACTAAGTAGTATGTGGTGATAGTTCCCTTAGATATATAACTATTTTAAAGATCTTTTCGCATATTAATGGTTGCCGAGGTACCTACGATTTTCCATGAGCTCATAAGGATTAACAGAGTGTATCAAAAGTCACAAGATTTCAACTTTTGATACACTCTTTTCAATCATCATTAGCAACTGGAAGAGCTTGTAAAACATTATTACCCTTTACTGTTTAACCACACTATCTACAAAATTCATTGCATTTTGAGATTTTCTTTTGCATATTTGCTACCCTCTATTTCAAATCCGTGTGGCAGTTTCTCTCCACTTTTACTATAGATATTTAATTTATGCTTAATTCCTAGTTTTGTTAACTTATTCTCTAAAACATTAGCTTGATCGTTAAAAGTAGGCCTACGATTATTCTTAATTAGAAAAGTGATGAAGTTTGTTTAAGAGAAATAAAATAGAATTAGCTGGAGAACATGATGCTTTTAGTGCAATGTAGGTGTCTAATTAATTGAGATACACTACAAATGATAAGAAAAAGTAAGGTAAGAGAAGGCGAAAGTAGAGGGATTTATATTTGGAGCTTTTTCATTTGATAGGGGTGTTGAATTGTATGAAAAGCTTACCAGACGTTATGTAAAACAAAAGAAAACCTTGTCGAAAAACTCTATTAAAATTCCATACATGCTATAATGGAGCATAGGTGCATAAGGCTTTTTATGGGTGGTGGCTCACTCCCTTTTTGTTTTTCATTTTTATAGAAGGGGGGTGGTGCCTTGATGATGAGTGTTTTTGAAACATTAACACTGATGATAGCGTTCGCTATGTTGATTATTGCGCTGCTGTCTTTTCATCAAAAGAAATAACCACCCCATAGCCTGACAAGCAAATAGTGGTGGTTATTTTTCTTCACTAATGTGAGTCGCCCCCTTAAAGGGCTATGCACTAACCGTAGACGTTGGAGCGTCTGCGGTTTTTAATATGTTATGTCTTTTCTAGTTATATTATACCTGATCGCAGTTTTTTTAACAACTGACTTAATCATTAGCATTTTCATGGTTACAGTAGCAACAGCAATAGACATGGACTGCCGGGTGGAATATATTGTAGACTTTCATTGTTCTTTATTTCTTAACGACAGTATCTAAAAAGTCCATTTGCATTTTGAGATTTTCTTTTGCATATTTACTACCCTTTTTTTCGAATCCATGGGGAAGCTCCACAACATTTTTACTATAGATATTTAATTGATGTTTAACTCCTAGTTTTGTAAATTTAGCCTTTAAATCCTTCGCTTGATCGTTAAAAGTTTTTGTATTTCCATCAGACATAAAGGTAGGTGGGAAATGCTTGGTAACATGCTTAATGACATTGGATTGTTCTACGTCCTTATTACCTTCAAAAGTATTCACATTAAAGTACGCTCGTCCCATTATATTAAACCTATAATCAGATACGACACTATCCGTCTCATCAAATCGGGAAGGGTCATATAAACCGGAGTTAAATACTACAGCCTTAATATCTGAGGCGCTCAAAACTGGTTGTATCTCCATCTCATCTGCATAATCGGAGTTTGTTTGGATATTAACAAATTGGCCAGCTAATTGAGCCCCAGCACTTTGCCCCGCTATTACAACATTATTCATGTTCAAATCATACTTTTCAACATTTTGTTTTAGAAATGACACTGCTGCAGAGACTTGCTTCAAAGGTATCGGATAATTATATTCTGGCGCAAAGGTGTAATTTATTGCAATAACATTATATCCTCTGTCTAGAACTTTCTGTATATACGCTATAACTCCTGAATCATCTCCGTTCTGACCGTCTCCTGTTTTATCACCCCAAATATAGCCACCACCATGAATAAGAATAAATGTCGGCGCTGTATCAGGATTATGAACGGTTTGATAAATATCTAAATAACTATTGGGATATTTATCATCATAAAGAATATCATTGATGTAGATATTTCCATCGTCTAAGACAGTTTCTTTTGATTCCTCGGCGTTATATGAGTTTGTTATGCCCTTACTTGATTGTAAGCTTGAAACAAGTGGACGTGGGCTAATTTGATTAATGAGCAAAAACACCATTAATACTGTTCCTAAAATAGTAATTAATATAACTATAATCATCTTCCATTTGCCAAGTATAGACCGGAATTTGAAAGGTTTTTGATAGAATGAAGATTTCAAAACAAAAGCAAACATGAAAAGAAATGTTATTAAGTGTAATAAATTACTAAGTATAGCAAAGCCATAAACTTGATCCCTTATCCAAACCAATTCGCTAATAATAGCAAAAACTGCAAGCATCAACAATAACTTAGTAGAGGGATTCACTTTAAGACGACCCTTCTTATAATGAACTCCAACACCGACAAGCACTAACGAATAGAATATTATTAAGGTAATTCCCATATGTAATTGGGCTTTTATTAAGAATAAATTCAATATTGTTAATATACAAAGAGCAAAAGCTCCCATGTATGATAACAAGACACTACTTTTCAACAACGGTTACCTCCTGACTTCAGAGATCCAACTCTTGGGTGCTCTTTAGACTTTTACCTCGTCTAGCACAAATTTAATCTTGATATAATGACGTAATGTTTTACCATACTGTAACCATTTTTCCCTTCCTATTGATATTCATAACTTAAATTCATTTGGAATAAACATACTGTCTACCAAAATGTCGAAATATTTCTTGCGATCATGTTACGCTAGAGAAAATAGGGACTGTAGTGGGATGCGATAAGTCATTCTATAGGTAAAAGTATTATAAATGTAGAGAGGCGTAGTATCGATTGGATACTACGCCTCTCTATATTTACTGAATAATCAACATGAGTCAAATTCAACATCATTTATCACGTGGAAACCATCGGCATAATCTATAGTTGGAGCATTTCCTTCTAGATAGCGTTTGGTAAAATAATCGACACGAATAGGAAAACCATTAGATTGATAAATGGTATCATTTCTTCTAGCATGATCAAAAATAAATACATAGTTAACAGTCAACCCGCAACCCCCAGCAACCTCAGCATCAATCCTAGGTAATACCCCATCTTGTAATTCGATGGATAATAATTTCTGTTGTGCTTCTTTGGTAATATGAATCATCATTACATTGTCCTCCTTCAACAACGTAATTAAACCGATTTTGTAAAACGTAAGACTGGTTTCCTTGCTGCCTTTGTCTCGTCTAATCTACCAACCATTGTTGTATGGGGAGCATCTAATACGATATCGGGATCTTCTTCCACCTCATTTGCAATTTGTATCATCGAATCTGCAAAAGCATCTAAAGTTTCTTTTGTTTCCGTTTCTGTCGGTTCGATCATTAAACATTCCTCCACATTAAGTGGAAAATAAATAGTCGGAGGATGATAACCGAAATCTAGCAAACGTTTGGCAATATCAAGTGTTCTGACTCCAAGCTTTTTCTGTTTTGCGCCTGATAAGACAAACTCGTGCTTGCAAAATTGTGCATATGGTGACTCGTAGTGTGTCTCTAACCGTTTTTTTAGATAATTGGCATGAAGTACAGCAGATTCTGATACTTGCCGCAGTCCTTCAGATCCCATTGTACGAATATACGTGTATGCACGAACAAGAATTCCAAAGTTTCCATAATACCCTTTTACCCTTCCGATGGATAATGGTTCATCATCATTCAATATATAGTTGTCTTCATCTTTTTTGATACGGGGGACAGGTAAAAAAGGAATGAGTTCTTTTGTTACGCCGACAGGACCTGCTCCTGGACCTCCGCCACCATGTGGGGTGGTGAAGGTTTTATGCAGATTTAAATGGACAATATCAAAGCCCATTTTTCCTGGTGTAGTCTTACCTAAAATGGCATTGGCGTTCGCTCCATCATAGTAGAGAAGGCCACCTGCTTCATGAACGACTTCGGCGATTTCTACTATATCTTTTTCAAAGAGACCAAGTGTATTAGGATTGGTTAACATTAATGCTGCTGTGTCTTGATTGACGTGTTTCTTTAAAGCTTCCAAATCGACTAATCCATTTTCATTTGAAGGGATAGTTACCGTATCAAAGCCCGCTACAGTAGCACTAGCTGGATTGGTACCGTGAGCAGTGTCTGGTACAAGTACTTTTGATCTATTTTCACCATTTTGTTGATGGTAATTTTTCGCTATCATCAAGCCGGTCCATTCCCCTTGGGCTCCTGCTGAGGGCTGTAATGTGACAGCATCCATTCCAGAAATAGCCGCTAAATCTTCTTGTAACTCATACAATAACTGAAGTGCTCCTTGCACGGTTTCTTTTGGTTGATATGGGTGAAGACGGCTAAAACCTTCCAACCGAGCAACATCTTCATTAATTTTCGGATTGTATTTCATCGTACAGGAACCGAGCGGATAGAAACCATTATCGACACCATAATTTTGATGAGAAAGTGCCGTATAGTGACGAACAAGCTGAAGCTCTGAAACTTCCGGAAGTTCTGCAGGTGTCTCACGAAGTAAATGTTTCGGAAACTTTTCTTCTAAATCGATTGGATCAACATCACTTTCTGGAAGATCAGCGCCTGTTCGACCTGGTTGACTAATCTCAAAGATCAATTGATTATATTTCGCCATTTACAATCCCTCCAATATGGACACGAATTGATCGATTTCTTCCTTTGTTCGTTGTTCTGTAACGGCGATGAGCATTTGATTATTCATCCCGTAATCTATGCTTAAATCCAATCCGCCGATGGTGCCGATATCGAATAACTTGCGGTTGGCTTCACTAACAGATACAGGTAACGTAACAACGAATTCATTAAAGAAAGGAGATTGATTTCTTATGCTGAATCCTTTTTCAGCAAGTTTTCTTGCCATATAGTCTGCTTTTTCTATATTTAACTTTGCCATCTGGCGAATGCCTTGTTTACCGAGGGCAGACATAAAGACTGAAGAAGCGAGCGCATTTAGTGCTTGATTAGAACAAATATTGGAGGATGCTTTTTCACGGCGAATGTGTTGTTCGCGTGTTTGTAAGGTTAAGGTGAAGCCACGATTATCCTGTGAATCTGTCGTTTGTCCGACGATACGACCAGGAATTTTACGCATTAATTTTTTTTTTACAGCAAAATAACCACAATGTGGACCGCCAAATGACATAGGAATACCAAATGGTTGCATATCACCAACGACAATATCGGCACCAAGTTTGCCTGGTGGTTGCAATATCGCTAAAGCTAAAGGATTCGCACTAACGATCAACAGTGCACCGTTTTCTTGGGCAATTTTCTTTATTTCGTGTAAATCCTCAACAGAACCAAAAAAGTTGGGATATTGGACGATAATCGCAGCTGTTTGATCATCTGTTTTTTCCTGCATGTCTCGGATACTTGTGATGTCAGTGGTTAAATTGATTTCTTCTACTTGATATCCTGGTCCAGTAGCAGCCGTTTTTAGAATGGCTCGAGATTCTGGATGGATTGCTTTAGAGACAATCACTTTGGATTGTTTGGTTGAAGATACAGCAAGTGCTGCCGCTTCCGCAACAGAAGTAAAGCCATCGTACATAGAGGAATTGGCAACATCCATTCCTGTTAGTTCGCAAACCATTGTTTGAAATTCAAAGATTGCTTGTAATTCACCTTGACTAATTTCAGGTTGATAGGGGGTATAGGCGGTATAAAATTCAGACCTACCAATCATGTGGCTGACTACGCTCGGAATAAAGTGATCATAGGTGCCTGCCCCAAGAAACAATGGATATTGATTGGCGTTGATGTTTTGCGAGGATAGTTGTTGCATTTTCTTGAGTAGATCAGGTTCAGGCAAAGCTTTTGGAATCGCTAACTCTTCTGTTAATCTAATGTTAGAAGGGAGATCGGCAAACAAGTCATCGATGGAATGAATGTTTAAAAAATCTAACATATCTTGTTGGTCTTGCTTTGTATCAGGAAGATATCGAAAGGTGAAAGTCATGTTAATCCTCTCCTTCGTTGATAAAATGGTGTGTGGACTACAACGGCATCGATCAATTTGTTACGAACTTTCACTTTCAATTTTGTACCTTTTTCGGCGTATGGTAGTTGAACCAATGCAAGACCAAGAGGTTTCTTTAAAGTAGGAGAATGAGTACCTGATGTAACAAATCCGATCTCTTCTTCTGTTGACGTAAATACTTTATAGCCATGTCGCGGAATTCCTTTCCCGATTATTTCTAACCCTACTAGCTTCCTTGTAGGTCCATTTTCTTTTTCTTTCGCAAGTGTTGGTTTGCCGATAAAGTCACTCCTTTTTTGTGTCTTAACCGTAAAACCAATACCAGCCTCAATTGGAGTAATCGAAGAGGTTAGCTCTTGACCATATAAGGCTAAAGTTGCTTCAAAACGAAGCGTATCCCTTGCCCCAAGACCACATGGCTGTGGACCTTCTTCTAGAGATAACAACTCTTGCCATAGTTTTGCGGCCTGATTACTAGCTAGATAGATTTCGAAACCATCTTCACCTGTATACCCAGTACGCGAGATCAAAACATCGTTAATGCCGGCAACCTTCACATTTTGAATAAAACGGAACGTACCTATTTTGTTTAAATCTACGTCAGTTAATTGTTGCAAGATCTGCAATGCGTTTGGGCCTTGGATAGCAAGTTGTGCGACTTGATCAGAAATATTGGTAACAGAAACATCTCCTGTTGCATGCTTTTTGATCCACTCAAAGTCTTTATCGGTGTTAGCAGCATTGACAACGAGGAAGAATGTCTGATGATCTAACTTATAAACTAGCAAATCATCTATAGTACCACCGTTTTCATAACACATAGCCGTATATTGCGCTTGATTTTCTTTCATTTTAGTGATTTCATTTGTCATCATGTAGTTAACAAAACTTTCCGCATCTTCTCCTTCGATCAGTATTTCCCCCATATGAGAAACATCAAAGAGTCCTGCCTTATTTCGAACAGCATGATGTTCATCGATAATACTGGAGAAGTGTACTGGTAAAGCCCATCCGCCAAAATCAATGACTTTCGCTCCGTAATTTTCATATGTTGAAAAAAGAGGAGTTTGTTTTAAATCGCTCGCATCACTCATACGTTGTACCACCTCCGATAGTATTTTGGGATTTTAGTGAACATAAAAAAACAGAGAAGGGTAGTGTTAACTTTTGCCCCTTCTCTGTCCGTTTACCTGAGAGTTTCGCTCTTAAAAAGCTTCCCCTTTGGTGGCGTATCTGTACGCGCTCTCCAGAGATTCGTCCTATTATGGTACTTTAACCTGAGAGATTGGTTCATAAGGGTTTTTTATGAACTTGCTCCTTCGGTGGTAATGAAATACGCTCTCCCATAATAATCATCCGATTCGTATTTAGTTGTATAATATGTTATGGTGATTTTCTTTTTAAATCTATTTGAGTGTTATATTTTCTAACAGGATTTCTTCGAGGTGTATTATAGCTTGAAATTTCACGGTATATTCTAATAATATGCGAATTAGTGCTTTCGTATACACATTTTTTTAGATGATTCATTCGTGAAAGTCCTAGAAGTCTTCCAACATTTTTGGCACATAATTACTTCCGTCAAAGATAAAGGTAGCTAAAATATAATTTTTTGGGTAGAGGATCATTCTGAAAGTACAGGTAAAATACTATAGGATTAAATTTTATTTCCTTCACAGTATTAGATAAGATTTAACAAGGAAACAGGCAAATAGCAGCAGATACTATCGTTTATAAGTGTCTGTCCCTTATCATTCCATCCCTTATAGTCTCTATCTATCAACAATAGATTTCGTAGAGTCCCTCAATAAAAACTCAGGTTTTAGTATCACTTCTCTATGCTTATTTGATGAAGAGTTATTTTTAATACGATCTATCAGCAATTGTGTCCCAATATAACCAAAATCATATGCAGGTTGCATTACTACTGTTAGAAATGGATTAATTGCCGAATTTGGGTCCAGATCATCAAAACAAACGACAGATATCTCGTCAGGAACGTTTATATTTAGAGCATGCAGTGCTTTAACCATATCTATAGCGATGGAATTATTACTAGCAAATAAAGCTGTTGGGCGTTTGTTTTTTGGTAAATTTAATAATTTCATGACTATATGTTCCGCATCGTTATTACGATTATAATGTAGCTCATACATTAGTTCCTCATTCACTGTAAGCCCTAATAATTGGTGAACCTCTTTATAAGCTTCTTTCCGAGCTATGGCAGTAAATACATTGTTTGGACCGTTTATTAAAGCTATTCTTTTATGTCCACATTCAAATAGGTGATTTAAAAGCAATTTAGTTCCTGCATAATTATCACCCAGAACTTTATCAACTTTCGTTTTTGGTATATCGCGATCTACAAGTACGAAGGGAATTTTGTGTTTATTGAACAATTTAATGTGTTTGGATGAAGAGTTATTAGCAGGTGAAAATAAAACACCATCTGCCCCTGTAGAAATAATGACGTTTATATACTCTTTTTCTTTTTCGATATTTTCGTCAGTGTTACAAAGCATTAATTGATAGCCCAGTTCTCTTGCTTTATCTTCAGCTCCTCTGGCTAGTTTAGTGAAAAAAGGGTTAGCAATATCTGAAATGAGTAAAGTTAATAGTTTTGATTCTTTTAAAGTAAGTGATCTAGCGGATGAGTTTGGAATGTATTCGAGTTCATCTATAGCTTTATTTACCTTCTCGCGGATTGCTTCACTAGTATTACCTGTATTATTTATTACTCTTGAAACCGTCATTGGTGATACATTTGCTAATTTTGCAATGTCATATATCGTTACCATAATAGAATATTCACTCCTTAAGAATAAATATATTTTAACTTACTATAAAAATATTACTGAAAAATAAATTTTTGTTATTTTTGTGTTACCGGTAACATACAATGTATAAAAAATTAATATCTTATGTTATAAAACGACCTGGTGAAATTACAAAAAATCATACTAGGAACATGTGCAACACTTTATAAGAAACAATTTGGAAACGCATTCAATACGAAAGGAGGGATAACTGATGAGTATTAAATCACGTTCATCTACTCCAAGATTTTAATTTTAGGAGGTGGGAAATTTGTACTAAGTGTAAGAATTGTCGCTGTGCATAATTAAAAAAAGGGGAGCATGTTATGTTAAAAACTAAAAAATTGTTTTTGCTGTTAGTACTTCTACTTGCGTTCAATATAGTTCTTATAGGTTGTAATAGTGAAACATCTTCTAATTCTGAATCGGGAAATGACACGGAAGGAAACAATGATGGTGATAGCAACGAGATAGAGGAGGAAGCAGAGGAGGAGAAGACGTTTGAGTTGAACTTCTCAACTGCAAGTGTACCTAACGATGCTCATACAGAAGGATTAAATGTATTAAAAGAGTCTATTGAAGAAAAAACAGATGGACAGATCAAAGTCAATATACATCACTCCGGATCTTTGTATACACAGGAAAATGAAGCGGATGCCCTTATAAGAGGTAATTTGGAAATGGCTTATACAGGAGCTGAATGGCTGGCTGAGGAACTACCATTCCTATCCATGTTTACAGCTGCTTATCTGTATAAAGACTATGATCATATGACAAGTGTTTTGAATGGAGAAATCGGCGAAGATATTTTTGATCAAGTTGCCGAGGAGTTAGGTATTCGCCCATTAGGCGCATTTTATCTAGGCACAAGACAAATTAACTATCGAGATGTAGGCAAAGAAATTAGAACTCCAGAAGATATGAAAGGTCTTACTTTAAGAATGCCTGGTAGTCCAACTTGGCTGTTTGTTGGTGAGGCAATGGGGGCTAAT
Source organism: Gracilibacillus salitolerans (assembly GCF_009650095.1). Classification (GTDB taxonomy): domain Bacteria; phylum Bacillota; class Bacilli; order Bacillales; family Amphibacillaceae; genus Gracilibacillus; species Gracilibacillus salitolerans. The sequence goes on from NZ_CP045915.1 coordinate 1,213,052, forward strand.
CCTACGCCTGTTGATTTTTCAGAATTATATATGGCACTCAATACAGGGACAGTAGATGCTCAAGATAATCCACTTCCGACTGTTAAGAGTGCATCATTTTATGAAGTAACTGACTATGTTTCATTAACTAATCATATCATAGCATCTGTTTGGCCTACGATTAACGAGGATGTGTGGCAAGAAATGGGGGAAGAGTTGCAAGAGAAAATACTGGAAGCAGTTGAAGAGGCTCGTGAATTTGTAGATCAAACTAACTTAGATACGGAAAAAGAAGTGATTGACTTTCTTGAAGCTGAAGGTATAGAAATTATTGAGCCGGATGTTGAAGCGTTTAGTGAACATGTTCAACAGCAATATTTAGATAGTGAGGATATGTCTTCAACATGGGATATGGATTTATATAATCGCATCAAAGAAATGGCAGAATAAGTTTAATTATTGGGAAGCTTACTCAAATAAAAGTTTCCCAATAATTAGGAGGTACCAAGATGAGCAATATTAAAAAGGTTGCAGAATTCCTTCGTAATTGTATAGAAATATATATTCCAACTATTACGCTGTCAATCATGTTGATTGCATTTATCATTCAAATCTTCACCAGATATATATTAAACGATCCGGTGACTTGGACATATGAAGTAACAACAATAGGTTTTATATGGACCATCTTGCTTGGATCTTCTTTTGCGAGAAAAACAGCTGAGCATGTTGATTTTGGTGTGATTTATGATCTGTTTAATGAAAGATGGAAAAGACTCTCTAGAATTTTTGTGAATGTACTATTAGTTGTGTTATTGGGGGTCTTAATTGTACCTGTTTATGAATATCTTGAATTTCAATCTACACAATATTCACATGTGTTAAGAATTCCTATGAATCTAGCCTATGCTCCATTTTTAATATTGATCATTTCCATATTCATCTATTCATTTGTAGAAATCGTAAAAGATATTCAAAGTATGATACGGAATACGAAGCAACATTATTTGAAATAGGAGGTGAGCTTTATGGATAGCATATTTCTCTTAACCTTAGTTGTTTTTATAATAAGTTTTATCCTCAAAATGCCTGTAGCTATAGGGATGATCATAAGCTCTGTCTTTTACTTTCTTGCTAATGGTCGAGATGTTAGCCAAGTATCAGAGATAATGCTCACAAACCTGGAAAGTTCATATGTCATTTTGGTAGTTCCCCTATTTATTTTAGCTGCAAATGTTATGAATTCAGGCTCGGTGACAGATCGAATATTCACATTCGCTAATTCTTTGGTAGGAAGGTATAAGGGTGGTTTAGGTCATGTGAATGTTGTGGCTTCTTGTATCTTCTCTGGTATGACCGGTTCTGCCATTGCAGATGCAGCTGGACTTGGAAAAATGGAAATAGAAACAATGAGAAAAAAGGGGTATGATGGTGGCTTCAGTGCCGCAATAACAGCAGCTTCTTCGACGATCGGTCCAATATTCCCACCAAGTGTTCCTTTAGTCATTTATGCAATGTTATCCGGTGCTTCAATAGGTGCTTTATTTCTAGCAGGAATTATACCAGGTTTACTCATAGGATTAGCACTAATGATATATATTATGTTCATTGCTAGAATAAGAAACTTTCCAGCGGGAGATCGCCCAAAATTCAAACAATTTTTAATCGATTCTTTCAGGGCTTTACCAGCATTGTTAACTCCCTTAATTATTTTATTAGGTATTTATAGTGGGGTTATGACTCCTACTGAGGCTGGGGCAGTTGCTGTTCTATATGCAATTCTAATTTCTTTATTTTTATATCGCTCCATGGGCTTCAAAAAACTCCTAGAAGTTCTTGCTGATACTGTGAAGACTTCTGGCAGTATTGGTTTGATAGCTGGAGCAGCATTTTGTTTTTCTTATATTGTTGCTTACGAACAAGTGCCAGCAATAATTGCTGATTTTATTCTTGCTTATACGGATAACGTTATAATTTTCCTTTTAATTATTAATATATTTTTCTTAATCATGGGAATGTTTATAGATACGATGATTATGACATTGGTGTTTATTCCAGTAGTATTGCCGTTAGTGGAGCAATTGGGAATTGACCCCGTTCATTTTGGTGTTGTAATCGTCCTTAACATGATGATTGGATTATCAACTCCACCTTTTGGGATGCTACTTTTTGTGGTGTCCGGTATCTCTGGAATTAAGCTAAATATCATTATGAAAGAAATTTTCCCTATGATTCTTGTAATGTTAGCTGTACTTGGAATAGTGACTTATATACCACAAATTTCAACGTTTTTACCAAATCTGCTTGGATATTAGAATGAAAAGGAGAGATTTAATGAATAGTGACATTACTAATGGTGTGTGGCCAACAATGATAACCCCCTTTACAAATGAAAATGAAGTTGACTACCAAGGATTAGAACGATTAATAGAATGGTATATGCAGCGTAAGGTTAATGGATTGTTTGCAGTTTGCCAATCTAGTGAAGTATTTTATTTATCTTTAAATGAAAGGCTGGAACTAGCAAAGTTTATTGTTGATAAGGTAGATGGTCGGATTCCAGTAATTGCAGGTAGTAATATTTCTCCGAGTATTCCAGACCAAATAGAAGAGATAAAAGCAATGGCACAAACTGGTATCACTGCCACAGTATTATTGGCAAATCGTTTAGCATCATCAAATGACACTGAACAGGTGTGGAAAGAGAATTTAAGTAGGATTCTTGATGAAATTCCTCAGATTAAGTTTGGTCTATATGAGTGCCCATATCCTTACCATCGATTGATATCTGCCAAAACATTACAATGGGTAGCAAAAACGAATCGATTTCTGTTTATCAAAGAAACAAGTTGTGATCTAGATACGATTAAATCAAAGTTAGATGCAGTTGAACATAGTGATTTGAAAATCTTTAACGCTAATTCGGCAACATTAATGAAATCACTAGAATTAGGTGTTTCTGGGTATAGTGGAATTATGGCGAATATTCATCCGGAACTATATGTCTGGTTGGTAGAAAATTGGTCAAAAGACTCAGAAAAAGCTAAAGAACTGCAGTATTTTCTAAGTGTAGCTGCGGTATTTGAAAATCAGCTCTATCCGAATAATGCAAAGTATTATCTTAACTTAGAAGGACTTAATTTAGCTGACAAAAGTCGTGTTCATTTTAATAAAAATTTAAAACCTTCACATAGAATTGAGATTGAACATTTGAGAAGTTTAACGAAAGAGTATATTAATAGATTGAAAAATGTTTGAGTGTAACAATCAGACATTTGGAATAGTAGATTAAAAATGCACTTAGAATTGCATGTAGCTTAAATGATAAAAGTGTTACTCCAAATAGATCTCCCAATAAACATTATTTCATTTTTGATAAGAAGGTGTGAAGAAAGGTTTGGAACTTAGGGAAGGGAGATGTAAAGATGAAAAGAGTAACGATTCGATGTGCAATGACTATTTTATTGTCATCTTTATTCTTAATCGGACAAGGAACAGACATCATTAATGCAGAGGAAATGGATGTTGCCAGTACTCCTATGCTAGAGCGAATTCAATACAATAATTCAGATCTTGTTGTTGATTTAGGAATTGGGGCTTGGTCGCATCCTTTACCAATGGATTATGACGATGACGGTGATTTAGACCTATTAGTATCAGGAATTGATAAGCCTTATCATGGTCTGTATTTTTTTGAAAACGTAAGTGGTGATGTAAAACATCCCATTTTCAAAGAGGCAGTACGAGTAAGTCATGGATTAGATAATGTTACGATTTCCTATAATGGAAATGAACCAATTGTGACAACCCCTGGTAGAATTTATCCAAATGTAAAGGAAACGGGTCTTTATCCAAGCGAACCTATTCCTTTTGAAGGAGAAGTCCATCCTACGGACACGTTTCTTCGCGGAGAACAATGGAGCTTTGTAGACTATAACGGCAATGGTGTACTAGATTTAATTGTTGGAGTAGGAGACTGGGATGATTACGGATGGGATAATGCTTTTAATGAAAACGGTGAATGGACAAATGGTCCGTTACATGGATACGTTTATTATATTGAGAACCTAGGAACTAACGAAACTCCAAATTATAGTGAACCGGTGAAAATAGAAGCAGGCAGTAATCCAATTGATGTTTATGGAAAACCATCGCCTGTTGTAACTGATTTTAATGGTAATGGAAAGTTAGATATTATTACTGGTGAACATTTAGATAAATTAACGTTCTTTGAAAATATAGGTACTAGAACCGAACCAGTTTATGCAGAAGGAAAATACCTAGAAAATAATAATGGTACCATAACGATGGATCTACAAATGCTTGTCGTTTCTGCTATTGATTGGACAAAAAATGGCCATATGGATTTGATCGTCGGACAGGAAGATGGAAGAGTTGCATTAATTGAAAATACAGGAGAAGTTGTCAATGGGATGCCTGTATTTGAGGAACCATACTTTTTTCAGCAACATGCAAATAATTTGAAAATTGGTATATTAGCGACACCTGATAGTTTTGACTGGGATGGAGATGGAATTGAAGACTTAATTGTAGGTGACTCAGCTGGACGAATTAGTTTTGTTAAGAATCTTGATGGTGGGTTAAATCCAACATGGGCAGCACCTCAATATTTAGAAGCTGATGGTGAAGAGATTCGTCGACAAGCAGGTGAAAGCGGCTCTATTCAGGGACCCGCAGAAGCAAAATGGGGATACACTGTCGTGAAAGTAGTGGATTGGAATCATGATAGCCTTCCTGATATTATTGCTAACGATATATGGGGGAAAGTTCACTGGTATGAGAATGTGGGCACTCTTACCGATCCTGTATTAACCGCAGCTCAACCTATTGAAGTAGAGTGGGAAGGAAGTCCACCGAAACCAGAATGGAATTGGTGGGATCCTGAAGGGGATAGTTTGGTAACACAGTGGAGAACAACGCCTTATGTGATTGATTTAAATGAAGATGGATTAAATGACTTAGTAATGCTTGACCATGAAGGATATTTAGCATTCTTTGAAAGACAAGAGATAGACGGTGAATGGAAGTTATTACCTGGAGAGCGAATTTTTATTGGAGAAGAAGGGTCATCAAAATTTGATCGACATGGTAATCCTACTATGGCAGCAAAGGGTCCTATGCAAATGAACTATGAAGAATTTGGGCCAAGTGGACGAAGAAAGTTTACATTTGTGGACTGGAATGATGACGGTAAGTTGGACTTAATTGTTAATGGACGTCCAAATGTCAGACTGCTACTTAATGTAGGAACAGAAAAGGAACCATTCCTTTATAGAGATATGGGAAATATTACGGAAGGTGTTTTAGCAGGCCACACAACTTCTCCGACAATTGTGGATTGGAATGATAATGGTTTACCAGATCTTTTAATTGGTGCAGAAGATGGTCATATGTATTACCTCGAGAATAACTATACAGAGGAATTAACAGAGCCAAGAGAGCCTACTCCAGAAGGTGAAATTAATGATTTAATTGGGCATTGGTCTTTTAATGAAGGCACTGATGATATTGCAAATGATAATTCGGGATATGACAACTATGGTGTTATTAAAGGCGCATCGTGGATAGAAGATGGCTATGAAGGAAGTGCTCTTCAATTTAATGGATTTAACAATTATGTTGATCTCGAACATACCGTTGGTCCATATCTGGATGGGGCATCTAGTATTACTGTTGAAGGATGGGTAAAACTAAATTCTCTTGAATCGTCGGGAATGAAAATATTTGGTACTAGGATTGATGGTGGTAGAGCAGGTATGGAGATCACAGTCCGAGGCAATCTAAATACGATTCAAGTTGCTGGAAGAAGTCAATCCGCTGATGCCTTCAATAAACATCAATACTCACTAGACCAGTTCAATTTTGGTGAATGGAATCATATTGAAGCAACATTAGACTTTAAAAATGATGAGATAAGAATGTTAATTAATGACGAGGAACAGACGCCTATTCCGGGTACAACAATCAACTTTGGAAGTGATACGTATGTTCGCGGAACCACTTCTGAGCCTGACTCCATTGGTAGAAGTCCTAATGAGACAGAATATTTTAATGGAATGCTTGATGATATTAAAATCTACCGAACTACTTCTGAAGAAGACGATGATGATTCCCAACCACCAAGAGAGTCACAACCTGAAGGAGAATTGCATGATTTAGTCGGACATTGGTTATTTAATGAGGGAAGTGGCAATAATGCCAGTGATCAATCTGGTTATGAAAATTATGGAGTAATCCATGGTACTACTTGGGTGCCAGGCATTGAAGAAAATGCATTGCTATTTGATGGAGTTAATGATTATGTAGATTTGGAACATACCGTTAGTCCATATTTAGACGGCGCAAGTGGTGTTACGTTTGCTAGTTGGGTGAAAATGGATTCTATTAGATCTACTGGCATGCGGATTTTTGGAACAAGAATTGATGGTGGCCGTGCTGGAGTGGAGTTAACTGTAAGAGGAAATCGAAATTCAATTCAAATGTCCGGTAGAAGTCAATCCACTGATGCCTACAACAAGTATGAATATTCTCTTGACCCGTTTATGGTTGGAGAGTGGAATCATGTTGTAGGTGTAATGGATTATGAAAATAATGATATCAGGCTATATATTAATGGCCAAGAACAAACACCACGTGAAGGTTCTGTTGATTTTGGCAGTGACACTTATAAAAGAAAAACAACGAATGAACGAGATTCAATCGGAAGAAGTCCGAATGGAACGGAATACTTTAAAGGTACCTTAGATGATATCAGGGTGTATAGAACATCCCTTTCATCTGAGGAAGTGTTAGATCTTTATCAAGAGCATGCAGTAGATGTTGATCAAGTTATACTAACTTCTGAACATACTAATATAAACCCTGGGGAAACCGTGCCTATTAGTTTAACTGGGAAAATGACCGATGGAACAGACGCGACATTTGATGATATGGAGATAGAGTATGTAACAACGAATCCTTCCTTTATTTCTATCAGTGATAACGGAGAACTCACCTTGTCGGAAAATTTAAATGATGTCCGATCTTTTGAAGTATGGGCTAATGTTACGTTTAATGAAAAGACTGTTACTTCAAATTCATTAGAAATAGCTGTCAATCCTACAATTCCGGTAATCATACAAACACTAGAATTTTATTATAAAGATACAGAAGTACTTAGTCATCCACTATATAAGCAAATGGTTGAGCAATTGAAACAGGCGAAACATCATTATGATACAGATCGTAATACACAAGGTATTAAACATATGGAGGATTTTGTGAAGCATCTCAACAATGAGGCAATGGATCAATTTATAACAGAGGAAGCAAGGGTCATTCTCAATAATGACGCCCAATCCATTATAGAAAATTGGTCGGACTAAAGATCAGTTATTAATAGAACTCCTGCATTAAGGTCATGAATGAAGAACAGATTCATCACCATAGACCAAATTGGATGGATACAGAATCCGTCACATTTGTTTGAACTTCTAAATATAAGACTTTTCACAGAGCATTCTCGTTTGGGAGTGCTTCTTTTTTTATATATCTACTTGTCCGATAAGCTTAAAAAATCGTTAAAATACTTCTGCTATCTCTGTATATTATTAAAAAAGGTTTTGTAAGTATATTTTGGAATTTAATTAATATCTCCAGACATATTAAATATAGCTCAAAATACCGACGCAATTTTATCATACAGGGAAAGTTGAATTTGAGGATCTTTTATTTGATTCGCAATCGTGTACGCAAGAGGTGATTTGGTAATTAAGAAAAAAACATGTAGTTTGCCTTTAGCAGAATTAAGTTTTGAGGAAAGTAACGATATGATATAATAATGTGGTTTTAGCCCGGAGGGACGGTACACCCGTCCCTCCAAACCTACAATTATTTGTTTTTAAAAAAGTACATCGTTAAAGGACCAAATATCACAATTAACGCAATCGATATATAGATGACGATCATGATATCACCATTCGCCCCGGTACCATGGATAAGAGTACGGACGGCATCGACTACAAACGTTATCGGATTAATATCAACAAACTTTTGTAACCAATTAGGCATTGTTGAAGGATCAACAAATACACTACTTAAAAAAGTTAGCGGAAATAAAAACATCATACTAATTCCCATTAATGCTTTTTCAGAACGTACGATAATCCCAAGCATTGTCCAGATCCATGATAAACTAAATGAGAACAAGAGAAGAATGGCAACTCCCATGATGACGCCGCTAAAACCAGCTTCTGGCCTAAATCCTAATATATATCCGAGTGTCACCATGATAGTCGAGGCAATTAAGTATCTTAATGTGTCTACAAGTAAGGCGCCAACCAATACAGCAGGTTGCCATATCGGTAGAGAGCGGAAACGATCAAATACACCTTTTTCGATATCTTTATTCAAATCAAGTCCTGTATACATTGTGATCATGGAAACGGTCATTACTAAAATACCTGGCAGCACGAAATTCAAATATTCTCCTGTAGAACCAGAAATCGCTCCACCAAACAAATAAGTAAACATTAATAAAAAGATAATCGGAAAGACCGTCACGTCAAAAAGCTGTTCTGGAACATAACGAATCCGTAATAAGGCCCGCCATGCGAAAGTAGCAGACGCTTGGATTGCTGTTGGACTTTTTGGCCGGGTTCGGTTTGTTAATACTTCTTCAATGGTGGACGGTTTATTCATTTTTAGAGTCCCCTCCTTCCTGATCTAGTACATTACCTGTTAAGGTTAAGAACACTTCATCAAGACTTGGCTGGCTCATGGAAAAATCTTTGATTTGTACATTAGTATTCGCTAATTCACCAATTGCTTTTGCTGCTTTTGCATGTTCCTTGATCATAACGGTCAACGAAATATCTTGTTCATTTATGTCAGGTTTCTGTTCGAACTGTGAAATAAAGATATTCTGTGCTTTTTCCAATTCATTGATATCATCGAAGTGAACGGTTAGGCTACCTGCACCGATGGAGGATTTTAATTCTTTACTGGTACCTTCTGCAATCAACCTTCCTTGGTCGATTACCCCTATTAAATCGGCTAATTGATCTGCTTCTTCTAAATATTGTGTGGTTAAGAAAACGGTAGTTCCATTTTTGACGAGTGCTCTAACGATGTCCCATACTTGGTTTCTGCTTCTTGGGTCTAGTCCTGTGGTCGGTTCATCAAGGAAAAGTAATTCTGGGGAGGTAACGATACTAGCTGCAATGTCGATACGTCTGCGCATGCCGCCTGAGTATTTTTTCACTTGGCGTTTGGCAGCATCTTTTAATTGGAAGGCTTCTAATAATTCGTCTGCTCTTTGTTTCGCTTGTTTTCTGCTATAACCTACTAATCTACCGATAAAAATAAGATTTTCTCTGCCGGAAAGTTCCTCATCGACCGAAGCAAATTGTCCGGTTAAACTGATGGAATGTCTCACTTTATCAGCTTCTTGCGTGAGATCATATCCCATCACTTTAGCATGACCTTCATTTGGTTTTAACAAGGTTGCCAGCATGCGAATCGTTGTGGTCTTTCCTGCGCCATTCGGACCAAGAAACCCATAGACGATACCCTTTGGCACTCTAAGACTAATGCCATCCACAGCACGTTCCTTACCGAAAATTTTCACTAAATCGGTTGCTTCTACCGCATATGTACTCATTCGGCACATCACACCTTTCTTCCATTATTTCATCTCATCTATCAAAGTATAGCATATTGGTGTTTGTTTATAGTAAAGAAATCAAGGGGTGTTACACTATTTGCATATTGTATAAAATTATTCTATAAAATTATTGAAAACGAATACATTTTATATTATAATCGATTCATCGAAACGTTTCACTACAAATAAAATCTATTAAATAGAAGATTATTAATTATTTCTTCTTTTTTTAATCGCTTTCATCGAAACGTTTCACCAATTAATTGCAGGAGTGAGTATTATGGTAACCATTAAAGAAGTGGCAAAAAAGGCAAATGTAGCGGTATCAACAGCTTCTTATGCCTTAAACGGAATAAAAAAAGTTAGTCCAGAAACAAAAGAAAAAGTTGTACAAGCAGCTAGAGAGCTTAATTATAGAAAAAATGGATTTGCCAGCGATCTTAAAAGAAATTCGACTAAAACATTGGCCTTAATATTAAGTGACTTGTCAGGTCCTTTCTATTCAGAGTTGATTAGAGGGGTGCAAGATGTAGCAACAGATCATGGGTATGATTTAATCGCATGCAGTGCTATCGGTGGTGAAAATTCAACAGCTGCAAAGTTTTTGACAGAACATCGTGTCGATGGCTGTATCGTCCTGGCACATAATATCACAGATGAGATGTTAAAAAATGTGGCACATCATAATTTTCCAATTATATTGTTGGATAGGGAAATAGAAGTAGATTCGACAGTACATGTAAGAGTGAATAATAAAAAAGGTGGATTCAAAGCAACAGAATACTTAATCCAAAATGGTCATACTGACATTGCTTTTGTTAGTGGTCCATCCAATTCATATGATAACAAAATGCGCTTTGCGGGATACCAAGAAGCATTACAAGCTTACAACATAGAACTTCAAAATAAGTGGATTGTGTCTGGTAATTTCACTAGAGAAGGTGGAGAAAGCGCCGCAAATATATTAGCTGCACAAGATCAAGTTCCTACAGCTATTTTCTTTGCAAATGATGAGATGGCTGTAGGGGGAATGGAAGCTTTTCAAAAACGAGGAATTAGTATCCCTAATGATATTTCCATTATCGGCTTTGATGATATTTTAGAAGCAAAATATGTATATCCGAAATTAACAACAATCCGGCAACCCAAGTATGAAATGGGAGCATCAGCGACACACATAATTTTTCAAATGCTTAAAAATGAGGAAGTGAATCCAACTTTTGAGTTGCATACTGATTTAATCATTAGAGAATCTGTTAAAAAACTTTAATCCTTTACTTCATTAAAGGAGGTGAGGACATCAATAAGCTCGGATTCTTTGACAAGATCTAAATCCTAAAAGAGGAGTGTAAAGAATGAAAAATAAAGTAGCTTTATTTATAGGTTTGATTGCTGTAGTTCTGTTATTAATGGCTGGTTGTTCAAGTGGAGATGATGAAAACACTATTAAAGTTTGGACGATGAACAATTCAATGGAAGATTTTGTGACAAAGTATGAGGAAGAAAATGATGTATCTGTGGAAGTACAAGTTATTCCTTGGGGAGAAGTAAAAGATAAGTTTTTAACGGCAATTGCATCAGGTGAAGGTCCAGATGTGGTTCAAGTAGGTACTACAGGGGTGCCGGAATACGCCGATGCGGGGATGTTTATGGATTTATCAGACTATATAAGTGAATATGAAAATTTCAATCCTGACAACTTCTATGAAGGTGCAATTGGTACAACCGAATATGAAGGAGAAACGATAGGGGTTCCATTTCACGTAGATACTAGAGTCTTGTTTTATAGAACAGACATATTAGCAGATGTTGGTTATCCAGAAGGACCTAAAAACTGGGATGAGATGGTAGATGCTTCTAGACAGTTAGCTGAACGTGGCGATGATCAGTACGCGATTGATCTTCCTAGAGATGATCCTCAATATCCATTTATGCTCGCTTGGCAACATGGTTGGAACTATAACGAGGATGAAGGTGCTAGTAATTTTGAAGATCCTAAATTTTTGGAAGCGATGTCAAAGTATGAAACGTTTTATCAAGAAGGATTGTCGCAGTTAGAAGAAGGTAAAGAGTTAGTTCAGGCCTTTAGTGACGGGTCTAAGCCAATGTTTTTCAGTGGTCCATGGGATATTAAAACAATCATTGATGGCGCGCCTGAAATTGAAGATCAATGGGATGTTCGTGTTATGCCAGAGCAGGACACAAACCGCTCTATGATTGGTGGCTCTCACTTTGGAGTGTTCCATAACTCAGAAAAGGTCGAGCAATCCTTAGATTTTATTAACTGGTTAGCTGATGCAGATACACAGTTAGAGTGGTACAAAGATGTAAATGAGTTACCAGCTAATTTAGAAGCTTGGGAGGATCCAATTCTAGCAGATGACCCTAAGTTTAGTGTGTTTGGCGAACAACTCGAGTCAACAGAAGTATTACCGATGATAACGGAATATACAGAAATGAGTGAAGAATTACTAAACTATATGGAAGAAGTATATAGAGGTGGCGCAGATTTAGAGTCTACTTTAGAAGATTACCGAACAAAAGTAACTGATATTCTGTCTGAATAAAAAACATATAAATAGGGTGCATCTGACTAGGTTTGCACCCTACATTGCTTGAAGGCAGGTGGAAAAAAGATGACTAGATGGAAATATAAATTGATGCCACTATTTTTTATTGGCCCAGCAGTTTTGTTACTAATGGTATTTTCTTTTGCGCCTATATTTCTCTCGTTAGGAATTAGTTTTACCGATCTAACCTTAATTGGTTTAGCAGATTGGTCTAAAATCAACTTCATTGGAATTGAAAATTTCGTTAAATTGTTTAAAGATAAAGTATTTCTTGAATCCATATTTAATACTTTTTTCTATGTCCTCATAGGTGTTCCATTGGCAGTTTCTAGTTCATTAGTTATTGCTTTATTATTATCAATGGTAGGAAAGTGGTTATCTTCCACTTTTAGATTGATTTTCTATATGCCTTCCGTAACGAATATAGTAGCAATTGCAGTAGTTTGGGGCTTTTTATATAACCAGCAATATGGCTTGTTTAATTATTTGCTATCGCTTATCAATATTCAGTCCATACCATGGTTAGAAGACCCCTTAGTCGCGAAATTCTCATTAATCATTTTAGCTATCTGGAAAAGTAATGGTGTAAGCATGCTGATTTTTTTAGCTGCTTTACAATCTATCCCTAAAGTGTACTATGAGGCAGCGGATATTGATGGAGCAAATCGTTGGCAGAAGTTCTTCAAAATAACATTACCATCCATGAGCTTTGCCACCTTTTTTGTAACTGTAACAACAGTAATTGGATGGCTTCAGTTCTTTGAAGAACCGTTTGTAATGACAGATGGTGGTCCATTAAATGGTACAAACTCCATGGCGTTATATATCTACCAAAGAGGTTTTGAATATAACGATTTTGGTTATGCAGCAGCAGCATCATTTGTATTGTTTATCATTGTCATTGTTGCGACTATTGTTCAATTCAGATTTAGAAAAAAAGACCAGACATTGTGAGGTGTGATTAATGGAAGCTAAGAGTAAATTGGAAAAGTTTATTGTTACACTTTTACTCGTCTTAGGTGGTATTTCAGTCTCTTTACCATTTATATGGATGATATTAAGTTCTTTTAAAACGGAGAGAGAAGTTTTGCAGATACCGCCAACATTATTTCCTCAAAATCCAACTTTTCAAAATTATTTGGAGTTATTCCAAAGTCTAAATTTTGATGTGTATTTAAGAAATACCTTGATTATCGTATTTTTTTCAATGATAGGCTTGTTACTAAATACTATGGCTGGATATGGTTTTGGGAAGTTCGAATTTAGAGGGAAAGAAATTTGGTTTATGGTAGTACTCGTTACCATGATGCTGCCAGGACAAATAACAATGATCCCAACCTATTTAATTCTTAACGAAATGGGCTTAACGAATACGATGACTGGAATAGTATTACCAGGATTAATCGTTGCCTTTAATATATTTTTAATCAGACAATTTATGGTTACAGTACCAGATGATTTGATTGAGGCAGCTCGACTAGATGGTGCAGGAGAAATATATATTTTCTTTAAATTGATTATTCCATTAGCGAAACCAATTTTATCAGTACAAGTGATACTAACATTTATCGCATCATGGAATAGTTTTTTGTGGCCATTAATTATTGCAAACGATCAAAGATTATACACATTGTCAGTAGGGTTATCGTTATTACAAGATCAATATGCTACAAACTATGGATTGCAAATGGCTGGTTCGGCTATTATGGTAATTCCAATTCTCATCATTTTTATGATTTTCCAAAAATATCTAGTCGAAGGTTTTAACGTATCGGGAATAAAGTAAAAAAATATTAAAGTTAGTGTTTTATGAGGGGGCACACAATGAATCTAACACAATTACTAAATGACATGACTTTAGATGAAAAAATAGATCAATTCATTCAACTAGCCACTTTCTTCTATGCTGGTGCAGAAACCCAAGGGGAAATTACGGGGCCAATGGAGGATATGGGAATATCGCAAGAAATTATTCGAAATAGTGGTTCTGTACTTGGTGCATCAGGTGCAAAAGAAGTTAAAAATATCCAAAAGGTTCACTTAGAAAACAATAGATTAGGCATACCTTTGCTTATGATGGCTGATATTGTTCACGGATTTAAAACCATCTTTCCAGTCCCATTAGCAATTGGTTGCTCGTGGGATGAAGAGCTTGCGGAGCGCAGTGCGGAAATTGCGGCGAAAGAAGCTGCTGTTTCTGGAGTGCATGTTACCTTTGCGCCGATGGTTGATTTAGTTAGAGATCCACGTTGGGGCAGAGTTATGGAAACGACTGGTGAAGATCCGTACCTTAATAGTAGATTTGCAAAGGCATTTGTAAGAGGATTCCAAGGTGATGACTTAACAAATGATACAGATAGAGTTGCAGCTTGTGTAAAACATTTTGCGGCTTATGGAGCACCTGAGGGCGGACGTGACTATAACACAGTTAACATGTCAGAAAGAGAGCTAAGAGAATATTATCTGCCAGCTTATAAGGCGGCGCTTGATGAAGGTTGTGAAATGGTAATGACAGCCTTTAACACAGTTGATGGTATACCTGCAACAGGAAACAAAAAACTGATGAGAGATTTATTAAGAGAAGAGTGGGATTTTAATGGTGTTATGATCTCTGATTGGGGCGCTGTTAAAGAATTAATACCACACGGTATAGCAGCAGACGAAAGTGAAGCAGCATTTAAAGCGATTAATGCTGGTGTAGATATCGAAATGATGACAGCTTGTTATGTGAAAAACTTAAAGGATTTGGTGGAAGCTGAAGAAGTAAAAGAAGAACTTATCGATGAAGCCGTAATCCGTATACTGGAACTTAAAGAGAAATTAGGATTGTTTGAAAATCCTTATCGAGGTGCTGATGAACAATTAGAAAAAGAAGTGATTATGAGTACAGAGCATCGAGAAGTTGCTTATGAGCTTGCTACTAAATCATGCGTTTTATTAAAGAACGAAGAAATTCTTCCACTTCAAAAAGACAAGAAAATAGCACTTATAGGACCGTTTGCAAATAATGGTGACATACTTGGGCAATGGTCTTGGCAAGGTTCAAAGGAAGAATCTGTAAAGATTTATGAAGGAATGACTAATAAAGTAGGAATAGCTAATGTTCTCACTGCTCGAGGTAGTGGTATTGACTCTGCTACAGATGATCAATTTGCTGAAGCAGTTAAAATTGCAAAGAAAGCAGACGTTATTGTGTTAGCTTTAGGTGAAAAGTCAGAAATGAGTGGTGAAGCAGGGAGTCGTTCCAATATACGCTTACCTGATGTGCAATTAAAGCTAATTGAAGAAATGAAAAAATTGAATAAACCAATCGTTTCTGTATTAATTAATGGACGCCCACTTGACTTACACGGCGTATATGAAGAATCTGATGGCATTTTAGAGGGATGGTTCCCTGGTACAGAAGGTGGAAGAGCTATCGCTGACTTACTCTACGGTGATGTTAACCCTTCCGGCCGTCTGACAATGTCCTTTCCTTACAATGTAGGGCAAGTACCCGTTTATTATAATCACTACAATACAGGTCGTCCAAAGGATGCTCCTGATGCACAGGATCGCTATGTGTCACAATATTTAGATATTCCAAATGAACCTCTTTTTCCATTCGGTTTCGGGTTAAGTTATACGAATTATCAATATAGTGATTTAACTTTATCGACGGACCACTTAACAGCAAACGATGAAATCGAAGTCTCGGTAAAAGTTAAAAACGTAGGCTCTACTAAAGGTGAAGAGGTCGTTCAATTATATGTGCGAGATCTTGTAGGAGAAGTTGTACGACCATTAAAAGAATTAAAAGCATATCAAAAGATTAAATTGAATCCTGGGGAAGAACGAGAAATTACTTTCAGCTTAACAGAGGAACAATTACGTTATTATCATGCAGACCTGTCTTTTGAAAGTGATACAGGTAAGTTCAAAGTATTTGTTGGACCTAATAGCAGGGAATGCTTGGAGCAGTCATTTGATTTAAGAAAATAAAAACATAGGAAAAAATGGGTGTGATAATTTGCACCCTTTTTTCTATTCTACATGTTTTAAGGAGTGTTCGAGAATGATGGAAGTCAAGGATCAAAGTATTGCCATCAATGGCGAACAGGTTATGATTTTTGGATTTAGAGGGTTATAAAAAACAATAAATGGATTTATATTTTAGGGTGTTGGTCTAAATTATCTAGTTTAGACTTTATCCCCCTTCATTCTTTCTCGTTCAATTTTTCTGCGTCGAGTAATAAAGCGTATCATCTTCGTTTTACCTCTTCAAAACTCGTGCTTGTAACAAGGAAGTATCCAAATAGAAATATTATAAATTGTATCGGTAATGAATAAAGGTGATTCCAATTGATTGACTTATAAAATCCTAACCACTCGAAAAACGGTTCACCTATTAATGAGCTAAGAAATGCATAAAAAATAGCTTTTAAAATAGGTGAAATATTTGGTTTTATTTGCACAAGTAATAGAAAAGCAACAGGAAGAAGACTTAAATCCCAAGGGAAGAAAGCTGGCAAAAACGGTATAAGTTCATATCTGTAATCCCAATAACCCAATTCTGTTCCAAAGGAATCTAGGAACATCGAGATAAATATGGTAAAAAAAGCTCCGAGTAGTAAACGGTTAGTGGACTCCTTTTTTCTATATTTCCACCATAAAACCCAAGGAATAATAGATAATATGAAACAAAACCACCATTGCCAAGATAAAAACACATATTCCATCCAAATATTATGATCCTTTTGATTAGCTTCCACTAAAATTTTATAAACATCATCTGTTTTTTTTGCCACTTCTTCTGGAATAATCATTTTAATCATTCCTTTTAATGAACTTTTTAAATCAATGTCACAATATTATAAGGTTAAACTAAAGTCTAGATTTTATTCTAATTATCTCCTACCAATGGTGGTAATATTATGGGTGTAATCCCGTCTACCTGATCTAAACTTAAAATAAGAAGTGGCAAATTTAAACTATTTTCTTAAATGCGGTGAATACTATGAGTTAACTTGAGATGGAGGCATACCCATCCATTTTTTGAACATACGATTAAAATAAGATTGATCACAATACCCTAGATATTCTGCTGCTTCCTTAACAGACATTTGGGTAGTAGTTAATAGATTCCATGCCATGTTTACACGTGTCTGGTGTAAATATTGAATAGGTGTCACACCAATTACTTCTTTAAATAATACCGTAACATAGTTAGGTGATACATTTGCTATTTTGGATAATTCATCAATGGTAATATGATTGCGGAAATTGTATAGGATATACTCTTGTACTTTTCGTACCACAGTTTCCTTTCCAGGTGAAGCACTTTGTTCAAACCTTTCTTGGGAAATTAGCAATAATAATTCCGACAATATATTACGTGATAACTGCTCGTAATACGTTCTTTGACCAAGCCATTGGACATATAAAAAGGCAAAACGTTGCTCAAAATAAGCGGAATTTCTCGGTTTATACCGAAATAATTGATCTTTCGCTGGAAAGGGTAAAGGAAAATCAACCGTTTTGGTTTCAGTAGAAAATAAAACGGTATATTTTCGGTGAGATTTAAATTGATGATTTTTCCAAGCACGGTATAAATTATCGGGTATCCATAAAAACTCTCCCTTTTCTAACTCTAATTGCTTATTTTCGATGTAATAAACTACTTTTCCTTCCGTAACATAAACAAGTGTATATAAGCCACGTGCTTTTTCCGTGCTCCAATATGGATCGATATCATGATATACCCCTTCTATTTTCAACATAAGTCATACTCCTATTTAAGAAAAATTGATGAATTGTACAAATATTGTGATTTTGTTTATTTTAATTATAACGCAATCCTATTATGATATCTATAAAGTAACAATTCACATTGAACGTTTATCCATTCCGATAAATGATCTAGTGTTCTAGTAATAAGATGATGAATTATCCAATACAAAAATGAAAGTGAGGGGATTTTTATGAAAATTTTGTATATTGACATTGATTCGCTACGTCCTGACCACCTTGGAGTATATGGGTACCATCGAAACACGTCGCCAAACATTGATCGAATTGCTAAAAAAGGGGTGACCTTTACAAATTATTATGCATCAGACGCGCCGTGTGCGCCTTCACGTAATGCAATGTTTAGTTCAAGGTTTGGTATTCATACGGGGTCAATTAATCACGGTGGATTAGATGCAGATGTTAGACCAATAGGTGCAGACAGACCATTTAATCATCATCATACTCCTTATCAAGCCTGGGTAGAAGACCTTCGATTTAAGGGTCACCATACGGCAATGATTAGTCCATTTCCTGGTCGACATGCAAAGTGGAATGTACTGGAAGGATTTCTAGAGATGCATGATACGGGAAAACACGCCGGTGAAACAGCAGGGGATGTAGCGAAAGAAGCATTGAAATGGATTAAAGGGCGAGGAACAGAAAAAGAAGACTGGTTCTTATATCTAAATTTCTGGGACCCGCATACCCCTTACCGTACACCAGCGGAATATGGTAATCCGTTTGAACATTCCCCAGCCGCTGATTGGTTGACAGATGATATCATCGCAAAACAGAGAGAAAGTTTTGGTCCAATGAGTGCTCGAGAGTTACCAGCAAGAAATCAATGGCCTAATTTGCCCGAAGAAATCTCTTGTCGTGAAGATTTTAAACGTTGGATTGACGGCTATGATACAGCGATAAGACATGTGGACGACCATGTAGGTCAACTTCTTCAAGCATTAGAAGAGGAAGGAATATTAGAAGAAACAACGATTATTATATCTGCAGACCATGGTGAGAACCAAGGTGAGTTAAATATATACGGAGATCATCAGACAGCCGATCATATTACAAGTCGTGTCCCATTAATCATGGCTGGTCCAGATATAAAACACGGACATATAGATGAAGAATTCCATTATCAAATTGACCTAGGTCCAACATTAGTTGAATTAGTTGGGGCAGAACCACGTGAAAGATGGGATGGAACAAGTTTTCTCCCTACCATTACAAAAGGAGAAGCAGCAGGTCGTGACTATTTAGTAGTTAGTCAAGCTGCATGGAGTTGCCAAAGAGGTGTTCTTTATGATAACTGGATGTTAATTCGAACCTATCATGATGGGTTAAAGGATTTTCCTGATTTAATGTTATTTGATATTGAAAACGATCCACATGAGACAACCAATTTAGTAGAGAAAAAGCCAGAAGTTGTAGCAAAGGGTCTAAGATTATTGGATGAATGGGTGGCCGAACAAATGATTACATCGGATTCTCCAACAGATCCAATGTGGAACGTTATTCAAGAAGGTGGCCCGTTCCATACAAGAGGTAATTTTAACAATTATGTAAAAAAGTTAAGAAATGAAGGTCGAGAAGATGCCGCAGAAATACTAGCAAAACGTCATCAAAAATTTCAAAAAATCTATAAGAAACGTAATTAAGGAGCATTTTTTGCTGGGAAGTCATTTTAAGGAGACAAAATTGGCATGAACTTCGACATCTTATAGAGAAAGGAAAGTGAAAAATGCAATTGAAAGTGATGAGCTTTAATATAAGAGTAGATATTCCAGAGGATGGAATGAATGCATGGGAGTATAGAAAAGTGATGGTTTCCAATATTATAGAAAACCACCATCCTTATGTTTTCGGTATTCAAGAAGGATTGCTAAGCATGATCAAAGATTTAGAAACCAATTTGCCGGAATATCGGTGGATTGGTGATGGCAGAAGAGGTGGTAACGATGATGAATATTGTGCTATCTTCTATGATCATCAAAAGCTAGAATGTATAGATAAAGGACAGTTTTGGTTATCAGATACACCTGAGATACCAAATAGTATCAGTTGGGAAAGCGACTTTCCAAGAATATGCACTTGGGGACATTTTCGTAGTAAACATGACACTGATAGGGAGTTTATTATCTATAATACACATCTTGATCATATCAGCCAATTAGCTAGAGAAAATGGAACCGCTTTAATTTTAGAAAGGGTTCAAAAGCATACGGAAGATTACCAGGTTCCTATTATTTTGACTGGGGATTTGAATAGTGAACCAGATAATTTAGTCATTCGTTTTCTACGTGGAGAGGAAACCATCCAGGAGTTGACTGCTAATTTAAAAGATACATTCAAAGTAGTGAATTGTAAACCAGGTCAGACCTTCCACGATTTTTCAGGGGGGATAAATGGGGAGCCGATTGATTATATTTTTTGCACACCAGAATGTAAGGTGTTAAGTGCAGTTGTTGATAGAAGTAAAATCAATGGAAACTACGCTTCTGATCATTACCCTATTATTGTAACCCTAGAACTTTAGAAATATATGAAGTGAAAAATAAATAGTGAATCATTTTAATAGGAGGAATCATAATGCGAGTACTATTATTAGATTTAGACTCTACAAGACCAGATCACTTAGGTTGTTATGGATATCATCGAAACACAACGCCAAATATAGACCGTGTTGCAAATGAGGGAGTTCGCTTTACAAATTATTACACAACAGATGCTCCGTGTGCTCCTTCAAGAAATGCATTTATGACAGGTCAATTTGGTATTCATACAGGTAATATTGGACATGGTGGCACAGCAGGAGATATGCGAAACGAGGGACCAAGCCGTGAATTCCATGATCAGTTAAAGACGGATAGTTTCCCAAGTATTTTCCGTCAAGAAGGAATGAAAACTGCTTTAATAAGTCCGTTTGCTGAAAGACATTCATCATGGCAATTTTATGCTGGTTTTAATGAAATATACAACACAGGGAAAACGGGAGATGAATCAGCAGAAGAAGTGACGCCGACGGTATTAGATTGGATACAACGTAATGGACAAAAAGATGATTGGTTTTTATATGTGAACTATTGGGATCCGCATACACCATATCGAGCACCAGAAAGTTACGGAGATCCGTTTAAGGATGAACCTTTGCCAGAATGGATTACAGATGATGTCCTCCAAGAGCATATGCAAAGTATTGGACCGCATTCTGCAAGAGAAATCAATATGTATGATAACAATACAAACCCAAAATTCCCACGACACCCTGGTGAAATAACAGACAGAGAAGAGTTGAGAAGAGTGATTGATGGGTATGATACAGGTCTTCGATTTATGGATGACAATATTGGCATGATATTTGCAGAGATGGAAAAGCAGGGACTCATGGAAGATACTGTTATCATCGTAACGGCCGATCATGGAGAAAATTTAGGGGAATTAGGCATTTATGCGGAACATGGTACTGCCGATCAAATGACATGTCGAATCCCAATGATTGTTCGTTGGCCAGGTATGAAAGAGGGACATGTCGACCATGATTTGCATTACCATTTAGATTTTGCCCCAACCGTAGCTGAATTATTAAACCAGAAGCCTAAAGAAAGTTGGGATGGAGAAAGCTATGCGCCGGTACTGTTAAAAGGAGAAAGTTGTGGTAGAGATTATTTAGTTGTTTCTCAAAATGCACATGTATGTCAACGTAGTGTAAGGTTTAGTGATTGGTTGTATATTCGAACTTATCACGATGGATTTCATCTTTTTGACAAAGAAATGTTATTCAATCTTAAAGAAGATCCACATGAACAACATAATGTTGCGAAACATCATCGGGATATTTGTATGCAAGCAGTATATTATTTAAATGAATGGCATGATGATATGATGATGACGATGGATCATGATGTTGATCCGATGTGGACGGTGATACAAGAAGGTGGACCATATCATGCACAAATAAAGGATCTAAAACGATATTTAGACCATTTGAAGAAGACAGGAAGAGAAGAAGGTGCGCAAGCATTAATGAAGAAATATGCAAAAGAGCTTAATATGTAGTATTGTTTTGTTTGTGAGTCATTTTATTGGCTCACAAATTTTTTGCATGTATAGGTCAGACGCTTTTAGATAAAGAATTTTGCCCCAATGAGATTACTAATAATAACAGAACTAGAGCTATATCCTTAGGTGCTGAAAAACATTGTGAATGGTACTGTTACAAAGTACCTAAAGAATATTTATATAGCAACATTCTGGCTGGTAATAGTCAATGACTCTTATAAGTTTCACGATGTAACCTGTTAATTAATTTCCAATTTATGAGGAGTCAAAAGAAAGTACGTCAGACAGCGATCAAGATTCTGATGAAGAACTACCTACAAGTACTACTGATTCACAAGAAGAAAGAGATGTTGATCACTTACTGGATACAGCTACCAACACTTATACAATGCTGTTACTTGGAATTGGATTGTGTTTTTTAGGTACAGTTACCTTTGTAGTGATAAGAAGAAGGTCAATAAGAATATAAGGGGGCTAACTGATTAGAGCCCACCTCTATTTTTGGGGTTGCACGAGTGTTGAGAAAAGTTATTAAGTTTAGGCGGAATCATGAGGTTGATTTGGAATGGATAATATTAAAGCTGTCATGGATGATGCCAGAACAGGTGAATTCTATGAATGGAAGGTAAATCCAGAATCAAAGGCGGGAATAAGTAAAATTGAACTTCCAATTCCGAAAAAAGTAAAGAAAAGACGAGATGTTTTTTAAATCGTTTAACTCATCTAAAAAAAATAAATTTCTGAAAGGGTAACAATTTTCATGTATAGTTAAACTAGGCAATAATAAAGACGTAAGGGAATATGGGGTAGAAAAGGAGGCGTTATTTTGAAAAGGATTATTTTAACGACAGAGAGCGGAGCGGATTTGCCACAAGATGTTGCTGATCGATATACAGTTCAAGTGGTTCCAATGCACGTTATTATGGATGGAAAAGATTATTTAGATGGTTCATTGCCTGTAGAGAATATTTATGACTTTTACGAGCAAACGAAAAAAATACCTTCCACCACTGCGACCAATGTTCATGAATATGAGCAGTTTTTTAAGAAGATCAAAACGAAATATCCAGATTGTGTTATTGTCCATATTGGATATACGTCTAAAGCATCGTCTTCCTTCCAAAATGCCATCATCGCGACGGAAGAAATGGATGATATTTTTCTCATTGACGCGTTGAATGTTACAGGAGGATTAGCAGCCATTGTGATGTATGCGATAGACTTATTAGAAAAAGAACCTGCAATTGAACCAGAAATACTAGTACAAAAAATTCAATACATTGTACCAAAATCCAGATTATCCTTTGTTCCCGGTAGTTTAGAATTTTTAAAAGCGGGTGGAAGAGTTAGTAATCTAGCGTATCTTGGAGGGGCATTGTTAAAAATTAAGCCATGTATTGAATTAATCGATGGAAATCTTGTTTCTACCAAAAAATATCGCGGCAAAATGAGCGTTGTTACAGAAAAACTTATACAAGAGTATTTCAATCAATATAACATTGATAAAGGACAACTATATCTAATTTATTCCATTGGTTTGGATGAAAAAATCAAGGAGAAGATGACAGATATTGCAAAAGAAAATGGTTTTGAAAATATAAAGTGGATGCAAGCTGGTGCGATGATTTCTACTCACGCTGGTCCAGGTGGATTCGGAGTCGCTGGAATAGAAAGAGACTGAGAAACGCAGTGTGATTAGTGTGATTCTGCCTTTTACTTAGTGGAATCTATTATTCATTCTATGTTGTGCTAGGAATCAATCGTAAGACCTAGAACCGTAAAAAACAACCCCTTAATAAAAAAGAGGTTGTTTTTCTTTTGAAATTCGATTATACATTGTAATTGTTGAAAAATTGTTTTACAGAAAAACAAATATATTCTTCTGGATTTTATCAAGTCGTTGATTAGATTTTTTGTTCGCCTTTGATTCCGTTTATAGCATTCTTCATCCCATTAATATCGCTTTTCATATCTTTCATTCCATCTCATATCTGCAATAAAAGTTTTTCCTCCATTTAGCAGCATCTCTCTAACATTTTATGTGTTGAATATAGCAAATTTTATTGAACTTTTAATCAAGATTCTTGGGAAGAGATGGTACATGATAGAGATTTGAAATTCCTGAATCGATAATGAAAAATAAAAAAGGTCGAAAATTGTAATTAATACAAAAAAAATGTATTAATACACAATAATACTCTTGTAATACATTGTTACAATTTTTAAGAGTTAATTGAAAGAAAGGGTTGCAACAGTAGGATATTATTGAAATTAGCATAACTAATCAGTTCTGCTAACCTTTTGTATTAACTATGAAATCAAAACAAAGATATAAAAAAGTTAATTTTATAAATGAAACAAGTATTGACTTTTATGAAATGAAAGCGTATTCTATATTTAAAGTTACAGAAAAACTGTAATTAAACATTTTATTTGTAACTTAGAGAAACCCAATAAAAGGAGGAGTCAATATGAAGAAGGGCTTTAGTGGACTTATTGGTTTGTTGTTTGTTGCGTTGATATTGGCCGCATGTTCTGATGATTCTGGGTCAGCTGGAAATGATGTAGAAATTCCGGAAGGCGCTACTGAAGTGGTTATGTGGAACTTGTTTGGTGGTGGAGATGCAGAGTACATGGAGGATATCGTTACGGAGTTTAATGACAGTCAAGAAGAGTATTTTGTTAATAATGTACAGCAAGAGTATGACGAATATTATACAAAATTACTGACAAGTGTTGGATCGGGAAAAGGACCGGATCTAGGTATCGCTCACAGTCATGTTTTGCCTGAATTAGTTAGCCAAGGACTTGTAACCAATATTGATGATTATGCTGCGGATGTAGGACTTAACTGGGATGAGTTTAACCAAAATGTATTAGATGTCACCATCTATGATGGAAATAATTATGCGGTGCCAATTGATACTCATCCAGAAATTATGTTTATTAACAATGATCTTGTTGAAGAAGCTGGTCTTCTCAATGATGACGGTACACCAAAGTTTGAAGAGACACCAGAAGGATTTATTGATTTCTTAACTTCTCTTAAAGAAACATTGCCAGAAGATAAAATGGCTTTTGCGTTTCCGTCTACAGGTGAAGATCCATACCGGATTTGGTGGGCGTTATATAACCAGATGGGAGGAGAAAACTTAGTTTCCGGTGATTTGGAAAATCCAACGTATGCTTTAGATCATGAGAAAGCGATTGAAGCAGCGAAATATATCTATGACTTATACCATACACATGAAGTTACACCTTTAGATTTAGCTGATTTTTACAGTGATTTCCAATCTGGGAATGCTGCTGTAATGTCTACTGGTGTTTGGGCAACCGGTATTTGGGAAACTACGGATGACCTTAACTTTACACCAATGCCTTTCCCTAATATGTTTGGCCAAGAGGCGGCATGGGCAAGCTCTCATACATTCGTATTACCATATTATGATGATGCTGATGAAGACTCGCAAAAAGGTGCCGTTGAATTCATGAAATTTGCTACGGATAATGGCGCTGATTGGGCTAGAGCTGGACATATTCCTGCTAAAGATACTGTACTAGAATCAGAAGAATTTAAGGATATGCCATACCGCAGCGAGTACGCTGAAGTTGCCGATTATGTAAAATATGTGGACCGTACTGTTCATGCGCGCGGAATTCAGGATATTGTTGTACGTAATTTAGATACGTACTGGGCAGGAAATGCTACTGCTGAAGAAGTATTCTCTATGATTGAGCAGGAAGTAACAGATCTTATAGCAGAATAATAAACAAAGTAAACAGATTACTTAGCAGCCTGGTCCTGGACATTCATCGTTCACTAATGATAATACCATGATATTGGATGGCTAGGATCAGACTCTCTTTCTTTTTCCATCCTTATAACAGGAGGTCTAATTATGATAAAGAAACAATGGATCCAAGATTTAAAAGCGATTCCTTTCTTATTACCATTCTTTGTTGCTTATATGATCTTTACGATATTTCCGATTTTCAAAGGTCTAGAGATGAGTCTGTATGATTGGACTTTAGTTCGAAAATTAGAATTTGTTGGATTAGAAAATTATATAAAAATGTTTACAGATCGACATTTTTGGCGAACGTTATGGAACACCACTTTCTTTGTAATATTGACAACACCGACGATGGTCTTATTGGCTTTAGGTCTAGCACTATTATCTAACCTAAACACAAAACTTAAAACATTTTTCCGTGGTTCCTTTTTTATACCAAGTATTTTATCTGTTTCTGTTATTTCATTTCTCATGATTTTTATGCTTCAACCCTATAACGGATTGGTAAACAATGTCATTCAAATGCTTGGCATTGATGCGGAGCCAAAGTGGATGGCAGATCAAGGATTAGCATGGGTGACCATTGTTGTCGTTACCTTATGGTGGACGGTTGGTTTCAATATGATTTTATTCCTAGCCGCATTACAGGATATTCCTGAGTCGCTATATGAAGCTAGTGAAATAGACGGTGCTTCTCGTTGGGATATGTTTAAGTATATTACATTACCGCAGCTTATTCCGATTGGTCGCGTAGTTCTTCTGTTACAAATACTAGCGTCATATAAAGTGTTTGCACAGATTCTATTAATTACTGGTGGTGGACCTGGCGGGGCAACAAGACCGTTAATTCAATATATTTATGAAGTCGGGTTTAATCAAAATAACTTAGGTTATGCTGCAACGATGTCTTATGCGTTATTCTTTATTTTATTAATTCTCTCTATTATTCAATTAAAGAGTCAAAGATCGGGGGAGAACTAAATGAGTGATCCACAATTAAGTAATGAAGCAGCTGTCCGAGTGAAGAAAACTAAAAGTACGGTATTACAACGAAATCGTGATCCTAAATTAGGATTGAAGGTAACGTTAGGATTTATTGTAGCGTTAATCTTTATTTCCCCTATCATTTGGATGTTGTTTGTTTCGGTTAAGCCGAATGGTTTTTCTACAACTCAGCCATTAGAATGGTTTTTGCCACCGTATACGCTCTATAACTATGTAGATATTATGTTTGGTAGTTTAATCTTTCGTTGGTTATTTAATAGTTTAATTGTAGCGGTAATTACGACCGTTTTAACATTGATTATAACGTCACTAGCGGCATTTGCTATTTCGCAAATGAAGTTTCGCTTCAAAAACTTTATCTTTATTTTCTTTCTATTGGGGTTAATGATTCCTGGAGAGGCAACCATTATCCCACTTTATGAGGTTGCAAAGAGCTTTGGATTGATAGATACGTATGCGGGTTTAATCTTACCGATGATAGCATCACCACTAGGTGTAATTATATTGAAAAGCTTTTTTGATAATGTACCAAAAGAAGTAATCGAGAGTGCCATTATCGATGGATGTTCCTATTTTAAACTATTTTACAAGATAGTTTTACCATTAGCGAAACCAGCCTTATCGGCGATAGGTATCTTTACTTTTATCGGTTCATGGAATAACTTTTTATGGCCATATTTATCGATACTGTCTGAGACCTTGTACACTTTACCAGTAGGTTTACCAGTATTTAATTCTACCTATTCACAAGCGTATGTACAGCCAATGACAGCAAATGCAATAGCATCTATACCAGTAATAATTGCATTCTTACTTTTTGAAAAACAAATTGTAAAAGGAATTAGCTTTACAGGAATTAAAGGATAACAAAGGAGAATTCACATGACAGAAAATACAATTACTTATCAAAGAACAGAATACCCACGACCGCAATTTCAACGTGATAGTTGGATCAATCTAAATGGAACATGGAAGTTCGCATTTGATGATCAAAATACAGGGGAAAGTGATCAATGGCATCAGAATTTGACTGAAACAACGGATATACAAGTACCATTTACGTATGAAACAAAAGCAAGTGGTATAGGAGAAGAAAAATTCCACCCCTATGTATGGTATCAAAAATCATTTGAGGTACCAGTTGATCAAATTGGTAAAAAAGTGATGCTACGATTCCAGGCATCGGATTATCT
Source organism: Gracilibacillus salitolerans (assembly GCF_009650095.1). GTDB lineage: Bacteria > Bacillota > Bacilli > Bacillales > Amphibacillaceae > Gracilibacillus > Gracilibacillus salitolerans. The sequence continues at coordinate 1,241,088 of NZ_CP045915.1, forward strand.
GACAAAAGTATGGGTGAATGGGGAATATATAGGCAGTCATACAGGTGGAAATGCTGCATTTTCATTCGATATTACTAACGCTGTTAAAGCAAACGCAAAAAATGAACTCATTGTGAAAGTGGAGGATAGCAACAGCTGTTATCAACCGAGAGGGAAACAAAGATGGAGAGAGGATAATTTCGGTTGTTGGTATGTACAGACAACAGGGATTTGGCAAACGGTTTGGTTGGAATTTCTCGAAAATAGAAATATTGAAAATGTAAAGATTACACCGAATATCGATACGAATTCAGTAGTCTTTGATTACTCGATAGCAGGTAACATGGATGAACAACTTAGAGTAGAAACAACGATTTATTTTAAAGGCGAAAAAGTGAAACAATTTTCGTTCACACCAAACCGTTCTACGATGCACTTTGAAGTAGATTTATTAGCTGAAATACATGAATGGAAGATTATGCACTGGGCACCTGAACATCCCAATTTATATGACGTGACCTTTTGTTTATATGAAAATGATCGGTTACTAGATGAAGTTAACTCCTATTTTGGTATGCGAAAAGTATCGATAAAAGATGGCAAAGTACTTCTAAACAACCGCCCTATCTATCAGAAGCTTTTATTAGATCAAGGGTATTGGTTAGACACGATGCTAACGCCACCTTCTGATGAAGCGATGATTGAAGACATCGAGAAAACACTGGAAATGGGTTTTAACGGGGTGCGGAAACACCAAAAATTAGAAGATGAACGCTTTTTGTATTGGTGTGATCGTAAAGGGTTATTGGTTTGGTCTGAGATGGCTGCAACGTATGAGTATTCAGATCAAGCTGTGGAGAACTTTACCCAAGAGTGGTTAGACATTATGCAACAACATTATAATCATCCATCGATCATCACATGGGTGCCGTTTAATGAATCCTGGGGAGTGCCAAATATCGCAACTAATAAAAAAGAACAAGCTTTCACAGAGTCTATATACTATTTAACTAAATCGATTGATCCTGAGCGACCTGTTATTGTCAATGATGGTTGGGAACATACGATTTCAGACATTATTACTCTACATGATTATGAGGAGTTTGGTGAAAGATTTTTAGATCGATATCAAGATAAAGAAACCATTGTAAATAATGAAATACCTCATAATAATCATAAGTATGCTTTTGCTAATGGTTATGAGTACAAAGGGCAACCAATTATCATTTCCGAATACGGTGGCATTGCTTTTAATGAAGGAAGCGGCTGGGGATATGGTAATCAAGTGGAAACAGAGGAACAATTTCTAAATCGTTACCGGAGTATTACGGATGCTATCAAAGAAATTCCATATATCTCGGGTTATTGTTATACACAAATAACAGATGTTCAACAAGAAATCAATGGTTTATTAAAAGAAGATCGAACTCCAAAAATTGCACTAGATAAAATAAAAGAAATCAATGATTAAAACTTCTAAGGGATTGTTCTAAGCCAAAGAGCAATCCCTATTTATCACGATGCTAATCGTCCGTAAAATCCCCACTTCAAGGTTCGAGTAAATCAAAGAAGCTAAGTGGGGGATATAACGGACGCTAACACCCTGATAAGATTCACTAACCATCAGTGGGGGTCAAAAACCCCCACTGATGGAAGTGTCACTTTATAAATTTTAAGGGAGTGATTGTCATAAATGGTCGCGACCATTCTGTTGATTATTTTAAAGGGCTTTTAGTGATTGGTATGGTATATACCCACGTACTTCAATTTTTCAGTGATGAATCTATTTTTTTATCGATTCCATATATTACGCAATTTTTTAATTTAATTACCTTTTCAGGATTTGTATTTTGCTTTGGATATGTGTGTCAACTAGCTTATTATTGTAAGCCTTTTCGATCTGTTTATCAGAAAATGCTGATGAATGGGTTAAAGACACTATTGGCATTTTATTTATCAGGTATAGCCTTTCAAGTATATGTTGGCAATCAACCACTAGATAGCGAAACAATTATGCCAATTTTGCTCTTGCAAGCTATTCCTGGCTGGTCTGAATTTTTAGTTTCTTTTTCTTTGATTATTCTTTTGGGACTGGCATTATTTCATGTTTTCAGATGGATTTCTAATCGACCGCTTTTGTTTTGGGTTATATGCGCTCTTCTTTTACTAACGACTTGGATTGACTATAGTATAGTAACGATTCCGCAACTAGGGTTATTAGTAGGAACAACAGACATTGTAACCTATCCAGTTGTACAATATTTGCCATTTTATCTGATTGGTGTCTATTTTGCGAAATACCGAATCGGTTTCCAGTTGAAATATTTATTCATTTCTTCAGTTGGTACGCTTCTTTTTATCTATTATCTCTTAACAAGGGATATGCAGTTACCTGAAAGATTTCCACCGAGTATATTTTGGATTATGGGACCAACTTTGATTCTTTATGTCTATTACCTTCTTTCAAAGGTATTGGATCGTTGGCAAAAGGGATTAGGAATACTAAGGTTGATGGGAGAAAACGTACTTGTCTACTTACTGCTCAGTAACCTATTTATTTTTTCTTTGGATAGCTCATTACATTTATTTTTGATCGGACCATGGAAGGGATTCTTCTTTAGTCTCATGCTATTATTAGTGATTACTTTTTTCATTACGTTAACGAATAAAGTACCAAGAAACCAGTCACGATTAAAGGTTACACGAAATAAGGCAGAACAAGATCAGCCTACCCAAAAAATAACTAGTGGTTAAAATCTAGCAACTTTTTCACTAGTTTATCAAAGGGGGTGATTTATTCAGGAAAGGTGGTCAAGAAAAATGACTATATTATTTTTATCAAACGAAAAAAAGGAGTGCCTTTATTGAAAAAAATGGTTGGTTTACTGTTTATTACTGTCTTAGTGCTATCTCTAAATGTTTTAAGTAAAGATTCTAGTATTCTAGCATCATCAGATCCTATCCAAATAGATGGGAATGACAAACCCGGAAATGAACAATTACCAGATGAATTAAAGGAACTAAAGCAATTTAAGTTGGAATTGGATGATAGTTCGCTTGAAAGTGGCTCGTATCATGATGGAACGATTCATATTGACTTTCATGACAGTAAAACATTTGATTGGCAGTCTGATATTGGCATAAAGTATGTATTTGTTAAAGGTGGTAATGCAGGAAATCTCTATAGTTATAATCAGGAGGATACAATGGATTATGAGTTAAACGCTCCAAAAAATAACGGTGAACAACAAGCAGACATCGGTCACATAACATTTTACTACGAGGAAGAACCAGCACAACTATTTGAAAATCCTGTGATAGGTAATGGGGCAGACCCGTGGATTGTAAGACATACAGATGGCTATTATTACTATACAAATACGACCGGGAACAATATAACCATTTGGAAATCCAAAACAATTTCAGGGTTACAAAATGCAGAGAGTAAAGTTGTTTGGACGCCAGAACAAGGAGCCCCTAATAGTGCACATATATGGGCACCAGAAATCCACTTTATTGATGACAAATGGTATATCTACTTTGCCGCCTCAGGTGGTGACATGGAAAAACAACGCATGCATGTACTAGAATCAGAAACATCTGATCCATTTAGTGACTATTCTTACCCAGAAGGGACTATCTATGGAAAGATAACGACACCTTCTGATAAATGGGCAATTGATGGAACGATTTTGGAAATGGATGGCGAGTACTACTTTGCTTGGTCTGGTTGGGAAGGTGATGTCAATGTGCGTCAGGATATTTATATTGCGCCAATGGCGAATCCATGGACGATAAGCGGTGAAAGAGTAGAATTATCAAGACCAGAATATGATTGGGAAAAGATCGGGGAACCACTTATCAATGAAGGTCCACAATTTTTAAGAAATAATGACGGCGAGCTATTCCTGATTTATTCTGCTAGTGGAAGTTGGACCGACGATTATAAATTAGGGATGTTAACATTTACTGGATCAGACCCACTTGACCCTGACGCATGGGAGAAGAGTTCGGAACCTGTATTTGAAAAAGATCCGGAAGTTGGTGTCTATGGTCCTGGACATAATGGTTTCTTTAAATCACCAGATGGAACGGAGGATTGGATCATTTACCATGGTGCAAAATTTCAGGGATCAGGTTGGGATCGAAATGTAAGAATGCAAAAATTCACTTGGAATGATGACGGTACACCAAACTTTGGCAAACCTGTCGCAACTGGAACATTACTAGAGGTTCCATCAGGTGAACAGGCAGGAACGCTAACGCCTGCACTTCCAGTAGGTCATAAATTTGAAGCAGAAGATGCTACGGTTAATCGTGCCAGCATAGTAGAGAATACATCGGCTTCCAATGGAGCAAAGGTTGGTTATATTGATTATGCTGATAGTTTTATAGAATTTGATGTGGATCTTCCAGCGGGAGATTACACATTGAAAGTCAGATATGCAAATGGTATGGGAGAACCATCTTCCCATCATGTCTCTGTAAACGATAATCCAATGGGTGAAGTTATTTATAATAGCTATGGCTGGGATAGCTGGTATTTTGCTGAAAAAGATATTAGTCTCGATAGCCAAGAAAATAAAATTAGACTAACAAAAGGAAATCTATTTGCAGAGATTGATTTTATTGAACTAGTTCCAAAAAATCCAGAATTTAGATATGAAGCAGAACATGCAAAATTAAGTAACGTAACCATTATTAATACGTTTGCTGTATCCAATAAGCAGAAAGTGAACTTTACTAGTAATGATAGTAATTTGGAGTATCGGATAAATGTGGAAGAATCAGGAACATACAACTTACATCTAACCTATAGCAACGATACCAATGATATCAGTACACAGGAAGTTATTATTAACAACAATGAATTGGGTGAAATAGAGTTTCCGCCAACTGGTGATAAGTTGGATAATGTCTCTATCCCAGTAGAGTTAGAAGCGGGAATACAGACGATTACATTATCACAAAACACGGGAGAATTAGCTTTAGATTATATGCAATTAACACAATAATTTAATAGCCATCTGACCTAAGATACTAGGTTAGATGGCAGTTCTATCAAATAAAATAAAAAAAGGAGAATACTACTTTGAAATTATTTCGAATATTTCTTTTCTTTGCTGGAATTTTGGCGATACCAAGTATGTCGTTTGCTTATAGTAATCCATTTGATGATTTACCTGAATCTTGGAAATGGGATGACGGAGTCTTTTATGGTGAAGGCGATCCTTATATTTTAAACCACAATGGAACGTATTATCTTTATGTAAGTACAGTTGACGATAAAAGCGGTGTGAAGGCGTGGACATCAGAAGATCTAGTCAATTGGGAATATGCCGGCCTTGTTACAGAAGAGCCAAGTACATTAGCTGCCTATGCTCCAGAAGTTACCTATTGGAATGGTGCATTTTATATGTATACTTCACCTGGAGGAAATGGACATTACGTCTATAAAAGTGAAAGCCCCCTAGGTCCTTTTGAGTTGCAGACTGAAAACCTCGGCATGGGTATTGATGGCCATGTATTTATTGATGATGATGGTCAGTGGTATTTTTATGGTACCGGTCAGGATTATATCAGTGCACATGAAATGGAAGACCCTTATACATTTGGCCCGGAAATAAACACTGGTGCGGAAATGAATGGTTGGACAGAAGGGGCGACCGTATTCAAAAGACATGGACATTATTATATGACGTATACTGGTAATCATGTCTGGAGTAACGCCTATAGAATTGACTATGCTACAAGTGACTCACCAACCGATAACTTTGAAGGAAGCGATTCTCAAAATCCGATCTTAATTAACTCGGAAGGATCAAATGTTGGATTAGGCCATAATTCAATAATAAGTGGCCCGGATCTTGATTCAGAGTTTATTGTCTATCATAGTCATGCAAAGCCGGGAAGATTTATGAATATCGACCGGATTGGCTGGAATGGCGGTAAAATGGTCGTGCTCGGACCAACTACATCTGAACAGTCTGATCCACAATTACCGGATTTTAATGATCGTTTTAAACGAGAGGAAGTTGGTTCAGAATGGTCTACAATTAATGGTGGAGATTGGTCGATTGTAAACAATGATGACTTATACGCAATGGAACAAGCTACAATCGATGACGATTCATGGTATCGACAAGTAACTGCACATAAGACAGAGGCGAATTATACAGCAGAATTCAATGCCAACATGATAGAAAAAGGAGATAGCTCTAATCCACGTTTTGGTGCAGTATTCTCCTATCAAGATGAGGATAATTATGGACTTGCTGTATTAAGCCCTGATAACAATAGACTGGAAACCTTTTTTCGTGTGGATGGTGTAGAGCTAGAATGGGAAACATCATCACTACCTGAAGACTTTGATTATACAGCTTTGCACAAAATAAGAGTAGAAAAAGAAGATACAGAATTCAAGATTTATGTAGATGGCATGCATAAACAAACGAGGGACATTAAAGATCTAGTGGGTGGAAAGATTGGCTACACGACGATGGACGTTCATGCTTCCTTTGGTTATATCGCAACGAGTAATCAAGTGAATGGAAGTAATATATTTGATGTGTACAAGCCTTTACCAGGTACCATCGAGGCTGTTCATTATAATTCCGGTGGGGAAGGAAAAGGATATCATTCCACAAAAGATGAAGTATCAGATACTTACCGAAAAGATCACGTTAACATCGGTCCTAATCCTGAAGGTGGCTTAAGTGTGAATTCCCTACAACAAGAAGAATGGCTTAATTATAACGTCAATATCGAGGAAGAAGCTACCTACGACTTTAACATAAGAATGGCAACAGCTGAAGAAGGTTCAAAAGTGAGGCTGTCGTTAGATGATGATACGGACTTAACTGGTGTTGTAGACGTTCCAAATACAGAGGATCAGTGGCAGAACATTTCGATTGATAAAGTCTCACTACCTCAAGGAAAACATTCTATTAAGGTAGAAGTAATCGAAGGGGAAGTAAATTTTGCCAGCTTTGATGTGATCAAACATCAGCCTGTATCCCTTTTGTTCGATGATTTTAATGACGGTTTAGACACTGGCTGGGATAGATATGAAGGTTCTTGGAGAGTCGATACAAATATGGATTCAGCAAGCGCGTTCGATGCCCCTAAACCAATTCCAGGTTCGATTGAAGCAGCTTATTATCTTCCTGGTGGTGAAGGAGTAGGATATCATGATCGAACGACAGAAAACATCGGTGGTGAACTGAGAACAGATTCAGTCGATATTAGAGAAAAGCCGGGTGGAGGTTATGTTGTTGGCTGGAATCAAACCGATGAATGGTTAAAGTATAATGCAGATATCCAAGAAAGTGGATTATACAATTTAGAAATTGAATTGGCTACAACTTTTACCGATGCAGAAGTGAGACTATGGTTAGATGATGACATCGATCTTACAGGTGTCGTAGATGTCCCGAATACAGGAGGTTGGAATAATTGGCAAACACTTACGATCAAAGACATAGAGCTTCCAGAAGGTGAACATACCTTAAAATTAGAAATTGTTACGGGGGAATTTGATATTTCCACCCTTAACTTTAGATCGTTCGATGTACACAAAGCCTTACCAGGAATGATCGAAGCAATTGATTATAATTTAGGTGGCGAAGGAGTTGCCTATCATGATAAGACAGAAACAAATGCCGGTGGCGAATTTAGAGATGACGGAGTCGATATTAAACAAGATCCTGAAGGTGGATTTGCCATCGACAGTTTTGAAGAAGGTGAATGGATAAATTACAATGTCAACGTGGCTGAAACAGGTCAATATGATCTTGATTTGATAGCTGATAATGCAAATGAAAATACACAAGTAAGAATTCTGTTAAATGATGAAACAGATGTAACCGGTAATGTTGATATTCCTGTTACAGAAACCGATACGTGGATGCAAGTACCTATAAAAGACCTTGAACTACCTGAAGGAAAACACACATTAAAAATAGAGGTTGTTTCTGGTGAACTGTCCTTTTCCAAAATGATCTTCCACACATTTGATCAACATTATGAATTACCAGGAAAAGTAATGGCTGTCGATTATATGACAGGTGGAGAAGGTGTAGCCTACCATGATAATACACCTGGAAATATTGGGGGGTATTATCGATATGATGGGGTGGACATACGTAATCACCCGGATGGTACGTTTAATATCGGTTGGAATCAAGCGGAAGAATGGTATAAGTACAAGGTAGATATCGCAGAAGCTGGTGAATACGTATTAGATTTAAGTGTTACTAGTGATGTACAAGATAGCCAAGTAAGAGTATGGTTAGATGATGAAATAGATCTCACAGGTATCATCGATATTCCGCAAACTGGTGGAATGGATAACTGGACAAGTGTTATAAAAGAAAATATTTCATTACCAGAAGGTCAACATACGATTACAGTAGAAACAGTAAGTGGTGAATTTGATTTTCATCGTTTCACTTTTCACAATAGTGACGAGTATGAAGTAGTGGAACAAGAAGGTGTCTATCGTTCAGGAGCAGGTACCTTTGGTAAATCTGTAACTGGTGTCAGTGCGTGGAGCAACTATATTGTCGAAACTGATATGCAGGTTGTGAATGGTGAAGGTGATGGCGGGATCTTGTTTAGAGCAAACAATCCAGGCCATGGTACAGAACTTAACCATAATAGTCCTGATATGGTGCAAGGCTATGTAGCTTATATCAATAATGATGGCGTACATCTAGGAAAGCTTAATTATAATTGGAACTATTTAGATGGTGTCAGCCTTGATGAACCTATTGATGAATGGCAGCATGTTAAGGTTGCTGTCAATGGAACGAACATTAAGGTGTATGTTGGTGATATGGAACATCCAAAAATTGATTATACCGATCATAGTGCTACAGCATTTACCCACGGAAAAGTAGGAGTCCGTAGTTTCTATAGTGATACAAAGTATGATAATTTTCTTGTTAGGCCATATCCTGACTTTGACTCAACAAAAGAATTATTGGAAAAGTTTCATGATGATGATGACATTGATGATACTTTCTACGAGTTACTTCAAGATAAATTGAAGCAAGCACAGCAGCATCAAGAGAAAGGGAAAGTTGAACAGGCGACAAAGCAGTTAGGTGATATGCTTAAGCATTTAGACAAGCAGAAAGAGAACGGGAAAATTTCTGATTTTGCATATCAAATTATTTATGATAGTGTGCAGCAGATGGTTGAAAACAAATAATGTTATTACAATTGTGTGGGCTTATTCTGTTTTGGATAAGCCCTTTTTTTGCTATATTATGTTTGGGGTGTAGAGACAATTCAGACAAATGAAAACAAGACAGCTCCTTAATTTGTTACACTAGTTTTAAGATAAAAAGGTTATAAGGGAGGACCACGTATGTCAGAGAGATTTAAAGCATTACTTGTAAATAAAGAAAACGAAGAATTTTCAGTTGGTGTGAAGGAATTAACCTTTCAAGATTTACCAGAAGGAGAGGTATTAATTCGTGTTCACTATTCTGGAATAAACTATAAAGATAGCTTTGCTGCTAATCCTAATGGCAATATTGTCAAAGATTATCCGTTTGTACCTGGTATTGATTTAGCAGGCGTTGTTGTTTCATCTGATGATCCACAGTTTAAAGAGGGAGACAAGGTGATTGCGACTAGCTATGAGATCGGTGTTTCCCATTATGGAGGATACAGTGAGTATGCACGTATTCCATCCGAATGGATTGTTCCACTTCCAGAAGGTCTTTCATTAAAAGAAGCAATGATTATTGGGACTGCTGGTTTTACTGCAGCATTATCTGTTCAACTTTTAGAAGAAAATAATCTATCACCTGAAAAAGGAAAGGTGCTAGTCACAGGGGCGACTGGTGGAGTGGGTAGTTTTGCTGTATCCATTCTTGCTTCTCTCGGTTATCAGGTGGAAGCTAGTACAGGTAAAGAATCAGAGCATAATTATTTGCGTAGACTCGGAGCGGATACCATTATTTCTCGTGAAGAAGTATATGATGGGAAACTCAGAGCATTAGGAAAACAAAAATGGGTCGCAGCCGTTGATCCTGTAGGTGGTGAACCTCTTGCCTATGTCCTAAGCCAAATTCAATACGGGGGTTCGGTTGCGGTTAGCGGGTTAACAGCTGGGACAAAACTGCCATCTACTGTTTTTCCATTTATCTTGAGAGGTGTTAATTTGCTTGGGATTGACTCTGTGTATTGTCCGATGGATACAAGAGTAAAAACATGGCAACGTCTAGCGACAGATATAAAACCTTTTAATTTGGAGGAGTTTGTTTCACGCGAAATTACTTTAGAACAGCTTTCTGAGTTTCTTCCTGCATTATTAAAAGGGAAACAAAGAGGAAGAATGATTGTTAAAATTATTTAAATAAATAGTGATATAAACAGGGTCGGATATCACAGAATCGCTTTGGATATGCTTTTATCCACTGTTTTTTTACTTTTCTAACACATCATAAGTTTTCTTTTCGATGTTTGGCTTGATCCGCGCCAAAGAATGAATACACATCCTTCATCAATGATACTTTTATTACCATAACCATATTTCTAAATGCTGGATCGATTAAATTTTAGTAAGAAAGGAGCGCGGGGAATAATGAATGAAAATAAATGTATTTTAGGTGTAGTTACACCACCTTGGTATACAGAATAAAAAGGATTCGGAAATCGGGCAAGATACTGTCAGAAGTGCGTTTTTGAGATGTGTAGGATTACAGTTTTACACATTCTTTTACAAAGGTTGTTAAAAAAATTGTTTATTGATTGTTACAAAGGGTAGACTGTAAACGTAAAAAACTAATACCTGACAAGGAGTGAAAGAATTATGAAAGATTTATATTCTTCTAGAATCAAAGGCATGCCTTCTATTTTGGAAAGAAAAGATCCAATAATTCACAACTCAACAGCAGAGGATGGTCCTTTACAACAAAAGGAATTAGATTTTTACGAGAAAAATGGTTATCTATTTAAACAGAACTTTTTTTCTAAGGAAGAGGTAAAGGTATTACAGCAAGAGTTAAAACGTAATATGAATGACAATCAGTCTTCTGATGAACCTTACGTCGTTAGAGAAACTGGTGGCGACGAAATACGTTCAGTATTTGATGTGCATAACAACGATGAATTTTTCCACAATTTATCGTCCTATGAACGTATTGTTGAGATTGCACAACATTTGCTAGGAAGTCAGGTTTACATAAACCAATCACGGATTAATTTTAAACCTGGCTTTAAAGGAAAAGGCTTTTATTGGCATTCTGATTTTGAAACCTGGCATATGGAAGATGGAATGCCTAATATGCGTGCTGTTAGTTGCAGTATTATTTTAACGGACAACTATTCTTACAACGGTCCACTATTATTAATTCCTGGTTCCCATCGTTACTTTGTACAGTGTGTTGGGGAAACACCTGAAAATCATTTTGAACAGTCCTTGAAAATGCAAAATATCGGTGTACCAGATCATGATAGTATTAACTGGTTATTAGAAAAAGGCGGAAGAATAGACAGCGCTACAGGACCGGCTGGGTCAGTATTATTCTTTGAATCTAATACCATGCATGGTTCTAATAGTAATATTTCGCCACTGCCACGTAGTAATGTATTTTTTGTCTTTAACAGTATTGAAAATAAATTGGTGGAACCATTCGCGGATGTTTCTGCAAGACCAGAGTTTGTTGCAAATCGTACAAATATTAAACCGATCGAACCGAAACATTTTAATCTTAATAGGAGAAAAGTGTATTTACATCAATAAATTAAGAGCCCCGCTAAAAAGAGTTGTTTAGTGGGGCTTTAATTTATTATAGAAATCTTTTATTATTCGAAAAGTGTTCTATTATCTGCTTGTCCGGGAGAGTCAATCTCATCTTCATCGTAAGAGGAAAAATACTTTATCATGGTCTTCTTTGAAAAAAATACTAGTAGTTAGTCTTTTTGGAGTCCATAGAAAACCCGCCGTGGATTGGTTAGTTGTTTGGCAATATCCGTTTTTAAAATAGACAAAGTACAGTTGCCGATCTTTACATATTAATGGGTATTTCAATTTTCGGATACATATAAATAGTAGCTGTACGTAATGCCTATACTGAAAAAGATGTTTCGGCGTGATATTCACTTAATTGTGCAATTTCCTCTCGGATAGCATTGTTTTTTTGTTCTAATTGATCGAACTGTTCATTCAATTGATTATACTAATCAGCGAAATATTCAAGTAATTGTCGATATGATTAAATCGCTTATCAATTAATTGGAATCGATGTTCCCTTTCATCAAGTCGTTCATTCGCTTTGATTTTTCTTCTCTAGTTTAATGTAGCCAATTAATGCTCATAAATTCTAGTTGAATGTAAAACATAATAATAAAGGGAGATATGTAAAGAGACAATAAGTAACCGAAAACCAATGAAAGATAGTGAAAACGAGCCATGATGGTGAAGATATTCCAAGGAAAGGATATAAATAAAATGGTAAATAAGAATAAAATACTTGTTCCAGAAGCTCGAGAGGGATTGGATCAATTAAAAGCAAAAATTGCTAATACAAATGATCCTCAAAAGGCAAAATACGAAGTAGCAGCAGAACAACAAGTATCACTTAACAAAGGGTATAATGGGAATATTAAAGCTAAAGATGCCGGAAAAATAGGTGGGCATATAGGCGGTAATATGGTCCAGGAATTAGTCAAGATGGGGCAACAACAGCTTCATCAAAATCGTAACGATTCAAAATAAATAACGAAGTAATGAAAGGGTCAGTTTTAGGATTAGTTGTGCCAAACTGGCCCTTAACTTACATATGCATAGTCTAAATCAACGTTAGAAGGTATCAGCTTTTAGCCTTTTTAATAAATTGCAGAAGAGGAAGCTTAATAAAAGCATGTTATTTATACCTTAAGTGTAATAGTAATATTAATATGTTAAGAAAGGATAACCTAGCAACAGGAAGAAAGTCGATTAAGGACTGAAGAATAAGTCTAAGGCTCTGCTGTGGCGACAGTTTTCTTTATAAAAAACTAATTAGGGAGAGTTCTCACCTATCAATGTCATTATAATGAATGAGAATCGTCTCTTTGCCTCACACTAAATCCATCTTTAATCATAAGTTGGTGTGATACGATGATACTTAGGTTCGGTTACGTCTCAATGGCGCTTTCGCTTTGGGAAGCGTCTCCTTCTCGAACGTTAACGTTTACGAATTGGAAGAAGTTAAATAAAGAGGATAGAAAAGAAAAACTTTATTATCTTACGAAACAAAATTTAAGAAACACAATTCGTATTCTTCATTACAACATTGCACATGGTATAGACGTCTATCGAATGTCATCCTCACTTGTACCACTAGCTACACATCCAGAGGTAAGATGGGATTTTATAACTCCTTTTACTTCACTCTTTAAAGAGATTGGAGTACTAGTACAAAAACATAAGCTACGCGTCAGCTTCCATCCGAATCAATTCACCTTGTTCACTAGTCCGCAGAACCATGTTACAGAAAATGCAATTGTTGCTATGACTTATCATTATGACATGTTGAAAGCGATGGGAATAGAAAGACAAGCAACGATGAACATCCATGTCGGTGGTGCTTATGGTAACAAAGAAGAGGCGATTGATCGATTTAACAAAAATTTTGTGAAGCTTGATAAGGATATTCGCATGCAAACGACTCTAGAAAACGATGATAAGACATATACTGCAGAAGAAACGTTACAAGTTTGTGAGAAAAACGGTGTCCCTTTTGTTTTTGATTATCATCACCATTGGGCAAACCCCGGAGAGGGAGCATGGGAGGAGTTACTCCCGAGAATTTTTGCTACTTGGGAAGGAACAGGTAATCCTCCTAAATTTCACTTATCCTCTCCTAAATCGAAAAAATTGATACGAGCACATGCTGATTATGTGGATATTGATTTTGCGAAAGACTTTATAAAAGCCTTAAAGGCATATGGAAAATCAGTGGATATCATGATTGAGGCGAAAGCGAAGGATAGGGCAGCATTAAAGCTCGTAGAAGAGTTAGGTAAATGGCGTGGTTTTAAGCGAATAAATGGAGGAGCGATAGAGGTATAGAATTAGTCGTTCCTAGAAAGGTAAAAGGAATAATAATTACATTAAGTGCCATTATTAAAGAAAAAAGGGTGAGAGTAGTGGGAGCAATTGAACGAAACGGATATAGGTTTGAACCAGAATATAGTGTGATTAATCAAAATGGTGCTATCCATGTTTATGAACAAGGTGATTTTAGAGAAGAACTGAAATTCATCTTTTCTGGAAAATATCCTGAAGCTAGCCAAATAGAAGAAATCGTTGAAACCTATTGCCAGCAACACAATATATAGGAGAAGAGTTTATCTGGCTTAACAAGAAAGTCAATGAGGAAAATGTTAAAGTAATGAAGTGAATTAGGGACTACCTCAGTGATTTAGGTGTCCCTAATAAAAATTTTATGATGATTTCTTTCCTAAAGGATCAAATGCTTGTCTCTTGAAATGAGCAGACTACACATAATTTTTGATGTGCTAAAGCTATTATCGATCGAGGTGGAGTGCTTCAAATTCTTTCGACTTATCTTATGGGTCCACCGATTGGAATTGAGTAAACGAAGGTGAATCATTTCCAAATTGAAAATCACAAAAGATGGAATGTGATTTGTTTTCATTGGATAGGATTATTAACTATGTCCTGCCAATTCTGCAATCTCTTTATAAATAGTTGAATAAATTTCATCAATTACCGCAAAATCAACGGCATCGATATATATTTTTTCTAATTTATCATGTAATAATTTGGCTTCCTGCAAATAAGTGATGCCATCTTTCATTTTTTGCTTATAGCTTTTCGTATAATAGGTAATGTCTGATTTATACTTTTCATCCGTACCAGGTGTGATCGTTTGCTTGTATAAGTCGACAATTTCATCCCCTTGACGCTTAGGGAAATATTCATGTGGATCGGTACTATCAAATATACAGACGCCTAGTTCGCGGATGACAACCATATCTATACTTTCCGGGTCAAATCCACAGTGATACATTTCAACATCAAAGCCACTTTCTTCAGCAGCAGCGGCAACTTTTTTTAGTAGTGTTGATTTACCAGTACCAGCACGCCCTTTAATAAAGTAACGCTTCGTCAACTCCTCGGTAATAGACGGAATAAAATCAACGACACCCTTTGGGGTAGATGCACCGAAAAAGCGATGTCGGACGACAGCATTTCCGTGAGTACTTGTTTTATTGAGCAAAATCTTTTGAATTAGTTCTTCAGTAACTTGATTTGCTTTGTTAAGATCCATTTCATTAATGTATATATCCTCTAAGTAATCGTGTATGTGAAGCCCTTCTGCAAAACAGTCATACGCCGAATGAAATGCCTCACTTATTTTGGTCTGCAACTCATTGATCTCATCTTGACTTTCTTTTAGCTTGGTTTTATCCCAAGCAACTCCAAGGTTGACATATTTTTCAATTGCCCCAGGGGTTTTTGGCTCTAAAATATGTGGAGCAGTTGCATCAAAAATTCCAAATTGAAGTGCTGGAATAATAAGCCCGTCTAATGAATCATTGTCTGATGAACAATGAATCCGCTCGATACGATAACCCTGCTGTACCCAGGAATCTGCCAGCTTTTTCAACATCGTGGATTTTCCTGTACCAGGACCACCTTTTAATAAAAGTATATGCTCTAACTCTTGCATATTCGATTCGAACAGGTTGTAGAATCCCTTTGCTGTGTTTCCACCAGCATAGTAGTTAATCACTTTTCTTGACAAAATCACCACCCCTTTGTATAAAATACTTACACATTAGCCTATGCAATCGTGAGACTATTTGACACTATCGAAGGTGAGAGAAGTGAACTAGTACAGAAGTTAGGTGAGCTAATAATTATAAAAGTATTATTTGCGCGAAGTAGAAGATTAGAAATCTATTCTGATAAAGGCACGGGCTTATTATGAACAAGTCTTAGTTATTACAGTGTTTTTAAATTTGTCTGTTTGGAAAAAAGGGGATCAACGTGCACCCATAAATCATTGCTTAGTTTATATGTATTAGGTCAATGGCAGTTATGTTTTGGAAACGCTTTATATATGAAAATTTAGTCGAATTACTGATAGAATATGGTCCGAAGCGAAAACTCTTATAACCCTGATCAACTTTTTGTTAGATTAATTATAGTGATTGTTAGAATTCCAATTATCCATGTTGTTATTTAATAAAAATAAATTGAGTAGTAAGAAGGTACCTCCTCCCAAAAAGTTAGATTTTTCACTTTATCTTTCGGGAGGAGGTACCTTTTCAAATTACACAGTTTCTTTTTAAATAATCATCATTTACCTCGGGTAAAACGTAATGATTACTATTTACAAAGAAAGGCAGGAGAGTTATAATATCCACAAAACGTAATCATTATGAATTGTCTGTATTTTTTGTCTACCATTATTGTTATTCAACGGTGGGAGTACAGGAAGTAAAGGCAAGAAGGGGATGAAAAACTGGTGTATAAATGGATTATTATTGGTGGTGGGATTCATGGATGCACAATTGCGGTTCATTTATTAAAAAGTGGGAAGGTAGAACCCAATGAACTATTAATTGTTGATCGTTATGAAAAACCTCTACACAAGTGGTCAATGATCACAAGTAAGATAGGAATGGATTTTCTTCGCTCTCCATCTGTTCACCATATTGATCAAGACCCATTCAGTTTGCAGAATTATGCTAAAGATATGGGAGGGATAAACTCCTTTCTTGGAAGATATAAAAGACCACGATTAGATTTCTTTAATGACCACTGTTATGAATTATTAGATTCAATATCTATCCAGAATATGTGGTATCAAGCAGAAGTGCATGATATTCGCTCGTTTAATGGCAATTGGCGTATATATACAAATCAACATAACTTCTTTGAAACGAATTATGTGGTATTAGCATTGGGTGTAAATGAACAGCCTGCATTCCCTGACTGGGCTCTCCCACTGAGAGAAAAAGAACCTGACAAGGTAAAACATATTTTTGAGGAAGAGGCAGAAGTAAAGCAAGAAGTTGGCGATGTTTGTATTATAGGTGGTGGAATCTCAGCAGCACATTTAGCAACAAAATTATGTGCCATAACAAATGGAAAAGTCACATTAGTAAAGCGACATCCTTTTAGAATTCATGATTTTGACAGTGATCCGGGTTGGTTAGGACCTAAGCGTTTAGCCAAATACAACAAAGTATCAAATTTTACTAAACGTCGATCCATTATTAATAAGGCTCGACTCCGGGGATCAATTCCACGAAATATGTTTTTAAAATTAAAGAAATGCCAAGCTGATCATCGATTAGAGGTTATTGATGATGAAGTCAAAACTGCTTCTTATTATGACGGTGAAATTCGTTTATCTTTTGCAAAATATGACTCACGAAAGTTCTCTTGTATTTGGTTAGCTACAGGTTCGCAAGCTAGGATTCCGGAAAAACAATTAATGGATAAATTGATTGTAAATGAAAATTTACCATGTGCTTCGTGTGGATTTCCGATAGTAAATAAGCAATTAGAATGGAAAAAAGGCTTGTATGTTTCTGGTGCATTGGCAGAATTGGAGGTTGGCCCAGTTGCACATAATATTTCTGGGGCTAGGAAGGCGGCCGTTAAATTAGCGGGGTTAGCTTAAATGTGAGATTGGAAAATCAAAACGATAAAGTGAAGAGCAACAGAACTAGCAGTGCCCTTGTGTAATAGGGCGAAGAATTTTATGTAACACTATTAAACTTTAATGGGTGTTTAAATCAAGCTAATACCAACATTAATGATACCAAATACTAAACTTGAAACAAAAAAGACAGGATGATAAAATTCCTGTTTTTTCTGTTTTTACTTTCTTCTTCATTGTAAACCTCCAGCGTAAATGAATGTAAATTAATTCTCTAGCACGGATAAATGGGTTAGGCTAGATATAGATCGTTTTTTGCAAGTATGTGACTATAGGAGAGTATTGTAGGTCTGTTTAATTGTGTAAAACCTTTATTCTTTCGACGTTATATAACATTTATATTTACCCATAAAGAATGTATGTTCTTATGTAATGTGCTATACTGAATAAGGATAATGTTCTTTTAGGGTAAGGTCGGCTATTCCCTTGATGAAAGGGGGTAGTCTTGCGAGTATGTATGAGAGTTTTATGGTACTGTTTCGATTCGGTACCTTCTTGATTGCACTGCTCGCATTGATCGTTTCTTTGATCAATAGAAAATAGACCTCCCTATTTGCCCAACAAGTAACTAGGAGAGGTCTATCAACATCCCTCTGGGGGAACCGCTTATCTATAACCCGTAGTGATCGCTACGGGTTATTTAGTATATGCATTGCTCGTTTTTATTGTAACATAATCTGTGAGAATTTGTGAATTGTGTTGTGTAAAAGAGTTTCATATAGATTTATATCAAAAATTTTTTAAATAAAGGATGTTACGATGCCAACTTACAATAAGCTAGTACGTGATAAAATACCAGAAATTTTAGAGAAGAATAACTTAGCATATCGTTTGAAACATTTAGATAAAGACCAATTCCATACAGCAATACAGGAAAAATTTCAAGAAGAGTGGACGGAGTATCAACAGGCAGTGAATAATGAGGAAGCTGTTGAGGAGTTAGCTGATTTATTGGAAGTGATCTTCGCTATGACAGAAATACATGGAAGAACGAAAGAGGAATTATTAGCTGTAAGACAAAGGAAGTTTATAGATAGAGGTGGATTTTATCAAAAGTGTTATTTGCTTGAAGTAGAAGATAAGTAATAATCCGCACTGTGGGTTATTTAGATTTAGCAAAATTTATAAGTTAGATGGAAATAAATATTGACTATAAAATAATATAATATTATGATGGTATTAGTTAAGCGCTTTCTCTAAAGAGAAGTATAGGACATTTTATGACAATTTTTTAAAAGGTAATCATTAAAAGTTAAGCGTTTTCTTCATGTGAGTTGTCGTTTATTTTCTAAAAAGGAGTACACGTTATGGCAGATATGACAATTGGAATTATAGGAGCAGGAAGGATCGGACAGTTACATGCTGAACATATTTTAAGTACGCCTTCCATAGAGTTAAAAGGAATTTGTGATATTAATACTGGTCATTTAAAAGGAACGTTTATTGAAAAGAATGTTTCGATCATTACAAAAGATCCTTCTATTCTAATAGAAGACGAAGAAATTGATGCAATCTTTATTTGTTCCTCCACTGACACGCATTGTTATTATATTGAAAAGTGTGCACTGGCAGGAAAACACATATTTTGTGAGAAACCAATCAGTTTCAGTTTGGAAGAAACAAAAGCTGCTCTTAGAATAGTAGAAGAAGCAGGAGTGAAATTGCAAATTGGTTTTAACAGAAGGTTTGATACGCATTTTAGAAAAATATATCAAACAATACAAGATGGAAAAATTGGAAAAACACATATCATTAAAATTACATCACGTGATCCTGAACCACCAAATGAAGAGTATATCAAGTCATCAGGTGGTATGTTCTTTGATATGACTATCCATGATTTTGATATGATTAGATATTTATCATCAAGTGAAGTGAAGATGGTATCCGTAGCTACTGCTAATCTAGTCGATCCATGTTTTGAAAAATATGATGATGTAGATACGGCAATAATTACATTAACTTTTGAAGACGGCACATTAGCAACTATTGATAACAGCAGGCAAGCGGTATATGGATATGACCAACGAATCGAAGTTTTCGGGGAAAAGGGATTGGTTATGGCTGAAAATGAAAGGACTTCAAATATCCAGATAGCAACAAAAGAATCCGTTACACTTGATCATCCTAAGTATTTTTTTCTAGATAGGTACAAAGCTGCTTTTCAAAAGGAGATTCAAGAGTTTGCACAAGCAATTATCAATCATGAACCGCTGACATGTACTGGTGAAGACGGACTTCAAGCCCAAAAACTAGCAATTGCAACAAAAAAAGCATGGAAAGAGAAGCGTTCTGTTTCACTAAATGAAATTTAAAAAGGAGGAATTCATCCATGTCGTCATTGTTACAAAAACCACATCAGAGAGATATTGAGGGGAATGTAATTAAGGTCGATCCCGAATCAGCAGGCTGGAAATACGTAGGTTTTGAAGTGTATCAGCTTGGCAAAGGGGAGAAGCTTAGCAAAAAAACAAATAATAATGAAGTTTGTATTGTTATTTTAAGTGGAAAGGCTAATATTCAAACCAATGACAGAAGTTTCTTCGATATTGGTCAAAGGATGAGTGTATTTGAGAAAATTCCACCTTTTTCCGTATACGTACCTAATCAAAATCAATATGCAATCGAAGCAATAACAAATTTGGAAATTGCTATTTGTTTAGCTCCAGGGAAATCCAGTTATCAAACTAGGTTAATAGAACCGAAGGATGTAGGTCAAGAAGACAGGGGTTCAGGTAAAATGAGTAGAAAAATTCACAATATTTTGCCTGAACAAAAAGAAGCCGACAGTTTATTAGTTGTAGAAGTATTCACACCTGATGGTAACACGTCAAGTTATCCTCCACATAAACATGATCAGGATAATTTGCCAGAGGAATCTTATTTAGAAGAAACCTATTATCATAAGGTAAATCCGCAACAAGGGTTTGTATTTCAACGCGTTTATAATGATGAAAGAAGCTTGAATGAAACAATGAGTGTAGAGAATGGCGATGTAGTACTTGTTCCGGAAGGGTATCATCCAGTGTCTTGTGTACCCGGTTATGAGTCTTATTATTTAAATGTAATGGCAGGACCTGTGAGAACATGGAAGTTTCATAACGATAAGGATCATGAGTGGTTATTTTGATGCTTTTTAGTTAAGCGCTTTATTTTAGAGGAGGCTAAATATGTATAATTTAGATTTTAAGTCGGACCGTTCCATGGATTTAGTAGGTATAGGTAGACTCTGTATCGATTTAAATGCTGATCAATTTAATCGTCCGATGGAAGAAACAACTTCTTTTACAAAATATGTAGGTGGATCACCAGCCAATATAGCAATCGGAGCAGCGAGACTTGGGTTGAGAAGCGGATTTATTGGCAAAGTTTCGGATGATCAAATGGGGCGTTTTATTCAGCAATATTTACAGAAAAACAATATAGATGTGAATGGAGTTTCCGTCGATGATACAGGGGCAGTGACAGGTTTGGCATTTACGGAAATTAAAAGTCCAGAGAATTGTAGTATTTTAATGTATCGAGATAATGTTGCTGATTTAAAGCTAGATACAACGAATGTATCGGAAGATTATATCCAACAATCTAAAGCTTTATTAATATCAGGCACCGCATTGGCTGCAAGTCCATCTAGAGAAGCTGTTTTTCTTGCTTTGGATTACGCTAAAAAGCATGGAGTGATCGTCTTTTTTGACTTAGACTACCGGGCATATAGCTGGAATAATGATAAGGAAACGGCGGTATATTATAATCTCGTAGCCGAAAAATGCGACGTTATCATAGGTACTAGAGAAGAGTTTGATATGATGGAGCAATTTGAGAATTTTAGCCAAGATGATCATAAAACAGCAAATAAATGGTTTGATTATTCAGCAGAAATCGTCGTGATTAAACATGGTTCTGAGGGATCTATTGCCTATACTAAAGAAGGGCAGACAGAGCGAAGTGGGATATTCAAAACGAAAGTATTAAAAACATTTGGAGCAGGAGATGCCTATGCTTCATCGTTTATATACGGTTTAATGAACGGTTGGGATTTGGATCAGGGGATGCAATTTGGCAGCGCTTCCGCATCTATTGTTATTTCGAAACACAGCTGTTCAGATGCGATGCCGACAGTAGAAGAAATTAATCAATTTTTAAAGTCGGCCTCGATAAGTGAGAAGGAATGAAAGTAGGTGCATTATGCTAGTCACTTTAAACGATTTTTTACAGCAAGCCTTAACTAATAAGTGTGCCATTCCTGCATTTAATGTGTTTGGTTATGAAGATGCGAAAGCAGTTATTGATGCAGCCGAAGAAATGCAATCACCGGTTATTTTAGCAACTAATAAAGTAGCCATTCACTACATGCCGATAGATGTGATTGGTGGGATGCTTGTTCAAATGGCAACGAAAGCAAGAGTACCAGTAGTTGTGCATCTTGATCATGGACAGGATTATGAGACTGTAGCACAAGCGATAGCAGCAGGGTATAGCTCCGTTATGTATGATGGTTCTGCTTTACCTTTTGAGGAGAATGCGAAAAATACGAAAGACGTTGTAAAACTAGGCCATGCTTTCGGTGTTTCTGTGGAAGGTGAGATTGGATCTGTTGGTTATAGTGATTCAACGACTGGAAGTACTGGTTCTTTAACCGATCCGCATGAGGCAAAAGCATTTGCTGAAGAAACAAATGTTGATGCGTTAGCGGTAGCTGTTGGTACAACGCATAGGATGGAGACACAATCAGCTACCATTGAATATCACTTAATTGAGAGTATTCAAAAGTACGTTTCTGTACCACTAGTAATGCATGGCTCAACAGGTTTACCAGATAAAGATTTACAACAAATTGCAGAAATGAACTTTTGTAAAGTAAATATTGGTACAGCCATTCGTATGCGTTTTGGCAATAGTCTACGAAAGGAAATTCATGAGAAACCGAACGTGTTTGATAGGTTGGAGTTATTTAGAATACCGATGCATGAAGTAAAGCAGGAAGCCATCCACAAAATCAATTTGTTGCAGACAAACCAATTATGCTAGAAAGAAGATCGCAATTAGGGAGGAGATCTATATGACAAATGCACAAATACCCAGACTTCAGAACTTTATCGGTGGAAAATGGGTAGATATTCAAAGTGAACAAGAAGAAGTTGTTTATAATCCTGCTACTGGAGAGCAAGTGGCGAGGGTGCCACTGTCTACAAAGGAAGATTTGGATCGGGCTGTTGAAGCTGCTCAAGAGGCATTTGAATCATGGAAGGAAGTTCCCGTTCCAAAGAGAGCGCGGATCCTTTTTAAGTATCAACAATTATTAGTCGAACACTGGGACGAATTAGCGGAGATTATTACCAAAGAAAATGGTAAAAATTTAAAAGAAGCACACGGTGAGATGCTTCGTGCCATTGAGTGTGTTGAATTTGCATCGGGTGCGCCGACTTTGATGATGGGTTCTCAGTTGCCTTCTATTGCTACAGGATTAGAATCTGGTGTATACCGTTATCCAATTGGAGTCGTTGGTGGAATTACACCATTTAATTTTCCGGGCATGGTGCCATGCTGGATGTTCCCGTTAGCGATTGTAGCAGGTAATACTTTCATATTAAAACCATCAGAGAAAACGCCGCTTTTAGCAAATCGATTGGCCGAATTATTTGAAGAAGCAGGCTTGCCAAAAGGAGTGCTAAACGTGGTGCACGGTGCGCATGATGTTGTAAATGGTCTATTAGATCACCAAGATGTCAAAGCCATTTCTTTTGTTGGCTCACAGCCTGTTGCAGAATATGTGTATAAACGAGGGACAGAAAATCTTAAACGGGTTCAAGCATTGGCAGGAGCTAAAAACCATTCGATTGTTTTACAAGATGCAAATCTAGAAAACGCGGCAACACAAATCTTGAATGCTTCCTTTGGCTCTGCAGGTGAGCGGTGTATGGCATGTTCAGTTGTAGCAGTCGAAGAGGATATTGCAGATGATTTTATTGATTTAATGGTACAAAAAGCAAATGAAATAAATATCGGAAATGGTCTGGATGAGAATGTCTTTCTAGGACCAGTCATTCGTGAAGACCACAAAAAGAGAACGCTACAATATATAGAAACAGCGATAAACGAAGGAGCTCAATTAATTCGTGATGGAAGAAATGATCAGAAAAATCAAGATAAAGGTTACTATGTAGGACCGACTATTTTTGATCAAGTAACAAGTCAAATGAAGATATGGCAAGATGAAATTTTTGCTCCGGTATTGTCGATCGCTAGAGTGAAGAACCTTGACGAAGCTATTGACTTAACCAATCGTTCTAGATTTGCAAATGGAGCATGTTTATTTACCAATAATGGTGGGAGTGTCCGTACTTTCCGCGAAAAAATTGATGCTGGCATGCTAGGAATAAATATTGGAGTACCAGCACCGATGGCATTCTTTCCATTCTCGGGTTGGAAGGATTCCTTTTATGGAGATCTCCATGCAAATGGAAAAGATGGCTTAGAATTTTACACGAGAAAGAAAGTTGTGACAGCCCGTTGGGTATAAGAAGAAAGGTTGTTAGATATGACATCTCAATATCTAACAACCTTTTAATCAAATAGATTGAGGTGATTTTATGAAACTTACAACTGCACAAGCTCTAGTAAAATTTCTTAATCAACAATATATCGAAGTAGACGGTCAAGAAAATAAATTATTCAAGGGTATTTTTACTATTTTTGGCCATGGGAACGTATTAGGTATAGGTCAGGCGTTGGAAGAGGAAAGTGGGGATTTAGAGGTATATCAAGGACGGAATGAACAAGGAATGGCGCATGCTGCCGCTGCATTTGCCAAACAAAAGCTTCATCAACAATTAATTGCCTGTACATCATCTGTAGGTCCTGGATCAGCCAATATGGTAACAGCTGCAGCCACAGCTACAGCTAACAATATACCACTCTTATTAATTCCGGGAGATACGTTTGCCACGCGCCAACCAGATCCTGTTTTACAACAAATAGAGCAAGCGCATGACCCGACGATATCAACGAACGATGCATTTAAGCCTGTAAGTAAATATTGGGATAGAATAACAAGACCAGAGCAAATAATGACTGCTCTAATTAATGCGATGAGAGTGTTAACGAGACAAGCGGAGACAGGTGCTGTTACACTAGCTATTCCACAGGATGTTCAGACTGAGGCATATGATTACCCTGACTATTTTTTTAAAAAAAGGGTACATCGATTTCACAAAAGGAAACCAGATGATTACGAATTAAATCAAGTGGTGAGCTTGATCAAAGAAAAACAACGACCACTCATTATTTGTGGTGGAGGTGTTCGTTACAGTGAGGCAGGTAATGTACTAGCATCGTTCTGTGAAACATATAATATTCCTTTTGGAGAAACCCAAGCGGGTAAGAGTGCAGTAGTAAGTGATCATCCACTAAACCTTGGCGGGATTGGAGTAACAGGAAACTTCGCCGCGAATCGTATAGCTAATCAAGCTGATTTGATCATCGGTATTGGAACGAGATTTACCGATTTCACCACATCATCTAAACAATTGTTCCAACATAAGGATGTCGATTTTGTTTCTATTAATAATTCAGACTATCATGCTTCAAAATTAGATGCACACAAGCTTGTTGCAGACGCAAAAATTGCATTAGAACAGTTGAATCAGCAATTGTTGCAACATGATTACCATACGTCTTACAAAGACGAAATAACTCATATTAAAAAAGAATGGCAGGAAGAAGTTAGACGCTTATATAACGTAAACAATCAATCATCCGATTTCACCCCAGAAATTGAAGGGCATTTAGATGAACAATTAGAAGAATATCAAAAGGTGTTACAAGCTTCTTTAACACAAACGCAAGCTATCGGCGTGATTAATCAACACATTACAGATGATTCTATTATTGTAGGTTCATCAGGAAGCCTCCCAGGTGACCTGCAGAGAATGTGGATCAATCGTAGACCTAATACCTATCACTTAGAATATGGCTATTCCTGTATGGGATATGAAATTTCAGGTTCACTAGGTGTTAAGCTGGCTTCACCTCAACAAGAAGTTTACGCAATGGTCGGGGATGGCAGTTATTTAATGCTACATTCAGAGTTGATTACTAGTATTCAAGAAGGCCAGAAGATTAACGTACTGTTATTTGATAATGCAGGATTTGGTTGCATTAATAACTTACAAATGGATCATGGAATGGGCAGTTTTGGTACAGAATTTCGCAAGCGTGATCAACAGACACGTCAACTTACAGGCGATATTTTACCTATATCCTACGCAGAAAGTGCTGCAGCTTATGGCGTGACAACTTATACTGCTACTACACCTGAAGAATTAATTGCAGCAATAGAGGATGCCAAAAAACAATCAGTATCCACCTTAATTGATATCAAAGTATTACCTAAAACGATGACACATGGTTACGATGCTTGGTGGAACGTTGGTATAGCGGAAGTAGCAAAGAATTCAGCTATTCAGCAATCAGCCAAAGCAAGAAAAGAGAAGTTAGCATCAGCTAGAAAATATTAAATAAGGAGTGAGACTATGTTTGATAAAAATGCTATCCAATTAGGGATTGCGCCAATTGGTTGGACAAATGATGATATGCCTGAACTAGGTGGCGATATTACATTTGAACAATGTGTTAGTGAAATGGCTTTGGCAGGTTTTACGGGTACAGAAGTCGGTAATAAATACCCAAAAGATGTAGATAAACTAAAGAATTCACTTCAACTAAGAGGTCTAAGTATCGCAAGTGCATGGTTTAGTGCTTACTTAACTACGAAGCCATATGAAGAAACGCAAGAAGCATTTGTTAAGCATCGAGATTTCTTATATGCAATGGGGTCAAAGGTGATTGTGGTATCTGAGCAAGGAAAAAGTATTCAAGGAGAAATGGATACACCGTTATTTGAAAACAAACCAATATTCTCAGAACAAGAATGGCATGTTTTAGCTGACGGACTAAATAAACTTGGAGAATTAGCGAAAGAAAAAGATATGAAGTTGGTGTTTCATCATCATATGGGAACTGGTGTGCAGACATCTGAAGAAATCGACCGATTAATGGACATGACCGAGGAAGATTTTGTGTATTTATTATTTGATACAGGGCATCTTTATTTTTCTGGGGATGATCCGCTTTATATTTTAAATAAATACCTACATCGTATTAAACATGTTCACTTAAAAGATGTTCGGAATGATGTAGCTGAACTTGTAAAAAGAGAGAAGTTAAGTTTTCTGCAAGCAGTTAAGGAAGGTGTGTTTACCGTTCCAGGAGATGGCTCCTATGATTTTAAACCGGTCTTTGAAATGCTCTCTCAGTCAACCTATAAAGGTTGGTTATTAGTGGAGGCGGAACAGAATCCAGAAAAGGCAAATCCATTAGAATATGCATTAATTGCGCGAAAATATTTGCGAGAAGAAGCCGGTATTTAACGCATACTATTTCATTTTTTAATAAAAGATAAAATCTAGTTTGAACAAATTATTACAATGTTATTTTATCAATGAAATATGATAAGATAGTATTGTAATTTTCTTTGTAAAGGTTATCATAAGTCTTATGGTTAATGGAAGTTGGTGATAAAGTGAAGGTTACAATTTATGATGTGGCAGAAAAAGCTGGTGTTTCAATAGCTACAGTATCAAAAGTGATTAATAATACTGGGAATATGCGAGATACAACAAGACAAAAGGTCATGAAAGTAATGGAGGAATTAAATTATTTTCCTAGTGTTATGGCTTCTGCTTTAACTGGAAAGAAAACGCAGACACTTGGTTTATTGGTTCCGGATATATCTAATCCTTTCTTTTCTGAAATGGCTAGAACGATTGAAGACAGAGCCCATGAGAGAGGCTTGAGTGTGATTATGTGTAGTACAGATGAAGATGAAGAAAAGGAAAAAAAGTATTTGGAATTATTACGTAGGAAACAAGTAGATGGCTTCATTATTGCTTCATCTTTTCATGAGAAAAAGTTATTAGAAGATATAAAAAATACGAGGATACCGCTAGTGATGTTAACACAAGATGCAGGTTCTTTAGGTGTGACCTCAGTTTCTGTAGATGATTTTACTGGTGGTTTTGAGGCTACTTCTCATTTGTTGTCTTTGGGTCATCAAAATATAGTAATAATCGCTGAACAAAGGTTAAGTAGTAAAATGAGAATTTATGGATTTAGAGAAGCATATGAAACGAATGGATATAAATATCAGGAAGACATGGTAATACAGACAACAGCCTCTATTGAAAATGGAAAGAAGAGTTTGGAAGAAATTCTAAAGAAAAAAGAAAGACCTTCTGCTATATTTGCATGTAACGATTTAATAGCAATTGGCGTTATTCAAGGCGCAAGAGAACATGGTATTAATATCCCTGTGGATATGTCCGTTGTTGGATTTGATAATACTATTTTGGCTACGACGACAGTCCCTTCTCTTACTACTGTTGCTCAACCTATTAATGAAATGGGGAAAAAAGTAGTTGATGTTATTGTTAGCAATATTAATAATGAGGAACCAAATGCTGAGCGAATATTGTTTAAACCAAAACTGATGGTAAGGAACACTTCAGGGGTTTGTAATAATTTTACCAAGGCATGATATAGGTGGTAAATTTATTATTTTCCAAAAATTAAACGCTTAACTAAAATATAGCAAAAAAGAAAGGGCAGTGTGGAATTCCGCACTGTTCTTTCTTTTTGCTAGTATCAAGATCTTGTGTGTTGATGTATGAAATAAGCCGACATTATAAGACGTTATAATAAATATTTTAAAAATTCAAATAAAAGACTTGTTTTTAAATAGATTAGTTGATAGAATACAAAGTGAGAAAGCGCTTAACTAGATTGTCTAGTAAGAAAGGAAGAGATATTTTTTTAATAGAAAAAAGGAAAGCCCTTACAATTCGTGTGGAATTATTTAAAAAGGAGAGGTTAAGTGTGAAGAAGACATTTTTATTACTCTTTGTATTACTATCAACTATATTAGTGGCATGTTCAGGTAATAATAGTGAATCTAATGGAGAATCAGGGTCTGAATCTAACGGAGAAAAAATGCAGTTTTATGTATCTGGTGACACTGTAGAAGGTTCTGCTTTAACTAAAATGTCAGAGAAATATACAGAAGAGACTGGTGTAGAGATTGAGGTTGTGGATGTTCCTTATGATGATATGGTTACCAAAATAACTAATATGATGCGGGCAGAAGAACCACCAGCATTGGCTCGTGTTACAGGTTTTAATCCAGCTTGGAACGGAAAGTTAATGGATTTAACGGAGGTTGCTGAACAAAATAATGTGATGGTTGATATGGGAATTACGGTTGAAGATAAATTAGTAGCCCCACCATTAGATCTTACGGCAGTTGGTATGTTTATTAATAAATCTTTGTTTGAAGAAGCTGGTGTTTCTTATCCAGAAAGTGAAGAAGAAGTGTGGACATGGGAAGAATTTCTAAATTCAATAAGTACAGTAGTGGAAGAAACAGATGCACAATACGGGATGGTAATGGATAACTCAGAACATAGATTAAATGCATTTTTATATCAGCATGGAAGTAAGGGTTTCTATCCAGATGGTGATGAATATACGACAAACGAAGAAACAGAAGATGCACTTCAACGATTTATAGATATGAATGATAATACGATTATGCCAAAAGCAGTGTGGACAGCAGGGGAAGATGCTTCATCCATGTTTAAGAGTGGTAGAGTTGCTGCTTACATGTCAGGTTCTTGGCAAATAACAGATTTCGCTTCAAATATTGAAGATTTTGAATGGGAAGCAGTGTATATGCCGTACGAAGATGTAAGGGCTACCAATCTTGGCGGGAACTACTTAGTAGGATTTGAGGGGTCCGGTCAAGAAGAACAAGCGAGAGAATTTATTGATTGGTTATATCAAAAAGAAAACTACGAAGAGTTGGCGACATACGGTGGTTACTTACCGGTAACGGAAGATGCAGAGGTTGAATATGAATTAGCTCAAGAGGCATATCAACTTTATCAAGACGAGATTGCTGCTTCAGATCCAATTGCAAGTCAACAGCGTAATGAATTAGTTGTAAAACAATTAATATCCCAAAGAAGTCTCGGTAGTTCCTTAGCCGATGAAATGATCACTACTTTAAATGATGAGCAAAGTTTAGACGAAGCAATTGAAAATGTCAAAGTAGAAATGACCGAAGCTTATATAGATTAATATATAGTAGTAGCGGCCATTTAATATGGTCGCTATTCATTACTGAATATAGTAAAAGACGTAGGAATGAAGGAGGGGACAGAACTTCATGAAAGATACAAATAAAAAATGGGCATTTATTTTTATAGCTGCAAACTTGGTGTTGTTTCTTGTCTTTTTTGCATGGCCAGCTATTTTAGGTGTCTACTATTCATTGACAGAATATAACGGCAATGTAGCAACGTTTATTGGATTAGAAAACTATATTAATTTGTTTCAAGATTCTAGTTTTTATAAGGCTATGTCACGGACATTCTTATATACATTGATAGGTGTTCCTTTCGTATATGTAACTTCCCTATTTGTCTCCGTAATGCTTACCAGTAAGCATACAAAAGGTAAAAATGTTGCAAAAGTTATTTTCTTCTTTCCATGGCTAGTTTCTCCTATAGTAGTAGGTGTTCTTTGGAGATGGATGTTTGGTGAAAGTTTTGGTTTCGTTAATTATATGATTCAGCTAATTGGCGGAGATCCGATACCATGGTCATCAAATGGAAATTTTGCTTTTTTAGTTGTGTTGTTTGCTACAGCCTGGGGAGGTACAGCATTTAATATGCTTATATTCATGGGGGCACTGATCAGTATTCCAAAGTCACTATATGAAGCAGCAGATGTAGATGGAGGTTCTGGATGGCAAAAGTTTTTGCACATCACCTTACCTTCTATTAGATCAACATCATTTCTAGTTATTTTACTGGCTGTATTCAATTTGATGAAGGAATTTCCAATGGTTCAATCTTTGACCAATGGTGGGCCTGGAACAGATACAACTTTTATTGTCCAATACATCTATGAAACAGGCTTTGACCAAATGAAAGTAGGATATGCAAGTGCAGCATCCATGGTGTTGTTTGTCATCTTACTTGTATTCTCATTAATACAATTTAAATTTGCAAAAGGGGGAAGGGTAGATGAATAGTAAATTAACCGACAGATTTTCAACAGTAATGCTAACTACAGCACTTTTTATAGTTGCTTTTATGTACCTTTTCCCTATTTTGTGGTTATTACTAAGTTCTCTTAAACCG